>DATJIM010000479.1:0-5951 GCA_035493195.1 Caldimonas sp. | reverse complement strand
GGCGCCGCTGCCGGCGCGACGCCTGGCCGCGCCGAGACGGCGCTCGCCGCGCACCTGGAAGCGGTCGCGCGCCATGGCGTCGCCTTCACGAGCTTCGAGCGCGATGGCGTGATGCGGATCTGCTACGAAGGCGACGCGTTTCGCCGCGTCCTCGCGAACGCGGCGAGCGACGCGACGCAGCGCGCGCGCGCCGCCCTCGGCCTGACACGCCCCGAATGCGTCGATCCGGCGCTGCCAGCGAACGAGCGGCAGCGGATCGACGTCTGGCGCGCCGACGTCCTCGACCGTGTCGACACGGCCAAGCTGTCGCCGCTCTGGAAGGGCCGCGTCGCGATGCGGCGCGCGAGCACGTGGAGCGCGATCGCGTTCCAGCGCGCGCGCCGCGGCGAAGCGCAGCAGGCCGACGACGCCGCGACGCGCGCGATCGCCGAGCTCGGCGACGTCTCGCGCGGCGAGCTCGCCGACGACGACGTCGTCGCCTGGCACGACGCCGCCGTTCGCGTCGGCGCCTCGCGCTGGGCTGCGCTGCGCACACCGCAGAGCACGCCGCGCAACGTCCGCGTCGTCACTTCGCCAGGCGAGCCCGGACAGACGTGTGTCTTCCTCGTGGCCGCCCACGACCGCGACGGCGACGCGCCGCTCGCGAAGCGCTGCACCTGGGGCGTCGTCTGGACGGCGTCGGCGGTCGTCAGCCGCGAAGGCAACGCGGTCGCGCTCGCGGTCCAGCCGCTCGAGGCGTGGCGCGAGCTGTGGCTCTTCACGAAGCGGGGCAAGGACTGGACGGTGCAGGTGCTGCCGCCGTCGGCGGTGTCGCCCGGAGTCGGCTACGCCGAGTTCGCGGGCTGGGTCCCCGGCGGCAGGCAGGTGCTCGTTGCCCGCGAGTCGCGCGGCGCCAAGGGACTGAAGCGCAACTTCGAGGTCGTCCGTCTCGACACGCTCGGCACCGAGCGGCAGGCGGGCGATCCGCAGGTCCTCGGCGCGTTCGTGCGCTGGCAGGACCCGGGCTGGAAGCGCGAGACGGTGAGCCTGCGCTGATGTCGCACTTGTCGCAATGCTTTCTCGAGGAGACGCGGACCATGAGACCCACGCATCGGCTAGAGCGGGCGGCGATCTGCCTGGGCCTGACGGTCGCGTGCCTGTCGGCTGCCGCAGGCAGCGTGGATCAGGCGATCCTCGAGTGCAGCGACGCGGGCAGCACCCTCGAGATCAATCAATGCGCGGCGTCGATCAACGATGACGAGGACGATCGCATGTCGGCGGAGTTCTCGGCACTGGTCTCGGTCCTCGCGCGTGTCGAGGATCTGCATGCCGAGCGACCGTCGAGCGATGCGCTGGTCGTTTCGCTGCGCGCGGCGCAGCTCGCCTGGCTCGAATATCGGGACCGGACGTGTCGCGATCTGACCTATGCCCTTGCGATGGGCGGCAGCGTCGGAACCCGGGATTCGCTCGGCTGCTTCGCGTTGGTGAATGCGGACCGAGCCGATCGACTGAAGGCGCTGCGGATGCACTACGAAGCGCTGGGTCGCTAGCCGCACGAGTGCCCGGGGCAGGCCAGACTCCCGAAGCACAGCGGCTCCTATCCGCGGTAGGCTTGCACGATCGCGAAGAACGCAGGAGACGCCATGCCCCCGACCCTGTCCGACGCCGAGATGGCGCTGCGCGACGCCGCGCTCGAGTACCACCGCGCACCGACGCCCGGCAAGATCTCGGTCACCCCGACCAAGCCGCTCTTCAACCAGCGCGACCTCTCGCTGGCGTACTCGCCCGGGGTCGCCTACGCGTGCCTCGCGATCGAGGCAACGCCGGCGCTCGCCGCCGAGTTCACGTCGCGCGCCAACCTCGTCGGCGTCGTCACCAACGGCACCGCGGTGCTCGGCCTCGGCGACATCGGTCCGCTCGCCGGCAAGCCCGTGATGGAAGGCAAGGGGTGCCTGTTCAAGAAGTTCGCCGGCATCGACGTCTTCGACATCGAGCTCGGCGAGAAGGACCCCGACAAGCTGGTCGAGATCATCGCCGCGCTCGAGCCGACGCTCGGCGGCGTCAACCTCGAGGACATCAAGGCGCCCGAGTGCTTCTATGTCGAGAAGAAGCTGCGCGAGCGGATGAACATCCCGGTCTTCCACGACGACCAGCACGGCACCGCGATCATCTCGGCGGCGGCGCTCCTGAACGGCCTCGAGCTCGTCGGCAAGAAGATCGGTGACGTGAAGCTCGCCGTCTCCGGCGCCGGCGCCGCGGCGATCGCCTGCCTCGACGTCATGGTCGGGCTCGGCATCCGGCGCGAGAACGTCTGGGTCGTCGACAGCAAGGGCGTGCTGCGCGAGGACCGCGAGGACTTCAAGTCGGGCAAGGCCGACGAGAGCAAGCACCGCTACTGCCAGCGCACCGACGCGCGCACGCTCGCCGACATCGTCAAGGGCGCCGACGTCTTCCTCGGCTGCTCGACGGCAGGCGTGATGACTGCGGACATGGTCAAGACGATGGCCGCCAAGCCGATCATCCTCGCGCTCGCCAATCCGGAGCCCGAGATCCGCCCCGAAGTCGCGAAGGCGGTGCGGCCCGACTGCATCATCGCGACCGGACGCAGCGACTATCCGAACCAGGTCAACAACGTCCTCTGCTTCCCGTACATCTTTCGCGGCGCGCTCGACTGCGGCGCGACCAAGATCACCGAGGCGATGAAGCTCGCGTGCGTGCGCGAGATCGCCGGCCTCGCCAAGGCAGAGGCGAGCGACGAGGTCGCTGCCGCGTACCAAGGCCAGGAGCTGCGCTTCGGCCCCGACTACATCATCCCGACACCGTTCGACGTGCGCCTCATCCTGCGCATCGCGCCAGCGGTGGCGAAGGCGGCGGCGGAATCCGGCGTCGCGACGCGGCCGATCGCCGACCTCGAGGCGTACCGCCAGAGCCTCGGCCGGTTCGTCTACCAGACCGGGATGGTGATGCGGCCGGTGTTTGCTGCTGCCAAGGCCCGTCCGGCACGCGTCGTCTATGCCGAGGGCGAGGACGAGCGCGTCCTGCGCGCGGTGCAGGTCGTCCTCGACGAGAAGATGGCCGAACCGATCCTCGTCGGCCGTCCCGAGGTCGTGAAGATGCGGATCGAGCGCGCGGGTCTGCGGTTGCAGGCCGGGCGCGACTTCGAGCTCTGCGACCCGGAGAACGACCCGCGCTTTCGCAGCTACTGGGAGAACTACCGCAGCCTCATGGCGCGCGAAGGCGTCACGCCCGAGTCGGCGAAGTCGCGCGTGCGCCGCTCGAACACGTTGATCGCGTCGCTGATGGTCCACCGCGGCGAGGCCGAGGCGATGCTGTGCGGCCTCGTCGGCCGCTACGACGGCCACCTCGAGCACGTCCGCAACGTCATCGGCAAGCAACGCGGCGTGCACACCCTCGCGGCGATGAACGCGCTGATGCTCGCCAACTACACGCTCTTCCTGACCGACACGTTCGTCAACGAGGAGCCGACCGCCGAGGAGCTCGCCGACATCGCGCTGCTCGCCGCCGCCGAGGTGCGGCGCTTCGGCGTGCCGCCGAAGGTCGCCTTCCTCTCGCATTCGATCTTCGGCTCGTCGACGCGAGGGTCGGCGAAGCGGATGCGCGCGGCGCACGCGATCTTTCGCGAGCGCGCTCCCGAGATCGAGTCCGACGGTGAGTTGCACGGCGACGCCGCGCTCTCCGAGACGCTGCGCAAGGGCTACCTGCCCGAAACGACGCTCACCGGCGCGGCGAACCTGCTCGTTCTGCCGAACCTCGACGCCGCCAACATCCTCTTCAACGTGCTCAAGATCACCAGCGGCAACGGCGTCACGGTCGGCCCGATTCTGCTCGGCGCGGCGAAGCCGGCGCACGTGCTGACGCCGTCGTCGACGGTGCGCCGCGTCGTCAACATGACTGCGCTCGCGGTCGCCGACGCCGCCGAGGCTGCGGGCGGAGCCGTCGCGCGGTCGTCGTCGATGGAGGAGAGCTCGAGCCTCGGCGCGGCGAACGCCGCCTGAGCACGCGCTAGCGATCGAGCAGGATCACGCTGCGGGCGACGCCGCCGCTCTTCAGCGCGGCGAAGCCTTCGTTGATCTGCTCGAGGCGGATCCGCGCCGACACCATCTCCTGCAGGTGCAGCCGCCCCTGCAGGTAGAACTCGATCAGGCGCGGCATGTCGATGCGGAAGCGGTTCGATCCCATCATGCAGCCCTGGACGCGGCGCTCCTTCAGGAAGTCGGGGCCGTGCAGCTCGATCTTGGTGCCGACCGGAATCATCCCGATCAGCGTCGCCGTGCCGCCGTGGCGCAGCGCCGAGAAGCTCTGCTCGGCGGTCGCCTTCAGGCCGATGCACTCGAACGAGTAGTGCACGCCGCCGTCGCTCAGCGCCTGGATGCGCTTGACGACGTTGTCGGTTCCTGCTGCGTCGATCACGTCGGTCGCGCCGAACTTCTTCGCGAGCTCGAGCTTGAACGGGTCCTTGTCGACCGCGACGATGCGCGCGGCGCCGGCGATCTGCGCGGCGTTGATCGTCGCCAGGCCGATCCCGCCTGCGCCGAAGATCGCGACCGACGATCCGGGCTCGACCTTGGCGGTGTGCACCACCGCGCCGTAGCCGGTGACGACGCTGCAGCCGATCAGGCAAGCGAGGTCGAGCGGCATGTCGTCGCGCACCTTCACGAGCGCGTTCTCGTGCACGAGCATCTGCTCGGCGAAGGCCGACAGGTTGAGGAACTGGCTGAGCGGCTTGCCTTGCCACGACAGCCGCTTGGCGACTCCGGGCGGCATCTTGACCTCGGGGTTCTGGCAGATCGACGGGTGGCCGGTCAGGCAGAACTCGCAGTGGCCGCAGAAGACCGAGAGGCACGCGATGACGTGGTCGCCCGGCTTCAGATACGTGACGTTTTCGCCGACCGCCTCGACGACGCCCGCCGACTCGTGGCCGAGCACGGTCGGCATCGGCGTCGGGTACGCGCCCTCGATGAAATGGAGGTCGCTGTGGCACAGGCCCGCGGCGACGGTGCGAACGAGCACTTCGCGTCCCTTGGGCTTTTCGATCGCGACGTCCTCGATCGTCATCGGCGTGCGGGGGGCGTGGAGGACGGCGGCCTTCATCTGGTGAGCTCCGGTGGGATGGCCGCGGTCGGCCTCGTTCATCGCGCCGAAGGATAGGCGAACACGAGGCGGCGCCGTCCGCTTCCTATACTGGCCATCCGCCCAACTCCGGGAGCAAGCCATGTCCGCAAGCGAGCCCAAATCGGTCGCACCGATCGAGCGTCGCGTCGACGCCGTGCACGCGGTGCTCGCCGGCCACGGCGCGATCCGCGACGAACTCGTCGTCGAGGCGACGCGCGTCGCCGAGGAACAGTGGGTGCCAGAGAACGGCGCGCGCATCGTCGCGCGCGCATGGACCGACCCGGCCTTTCGCGCCCGGCTGCTCGCCAACGGCAAGGCCGGGGCGGCCGAGCTCGGCTTCGAGCTGCCGCGTCACCACCGTCACCTCGTCTTCCTCGAGGACACGACGGAGGTGCACAACGTCATCTGCTGCACCCTCTGCTCGTGCACCGCGTTCACGATCATCGGCCTGCCTCCCGACTGGTACAAGGACCTCGACTACCGCGCGCGCGTCGTCCGCGAATCGCGCACGGTGCTGAAGGAAATGGGGCTCGACCTGCCGCCCGAGGTCGAGATCCGCGTCTGGGACACGACCGCGGACACGCGCTACGTCGTCCTGCCGCTGCGTCCTGCAGGCACCGAAGGCTGGTCGGAGGAGCGCCTCGCTTCGCTGGTGACGAAGGACTCGATGATTGGCGTTGCGCGCATCGCATCTCCAGCCGCGGCGAGCGCGTGATGGACGGCATCCACGACCTCGGCGGCCGCCAGGGCTTCGACCGCATCCGCCACACGCCGAACGCGTCGCCGTTCCACGCCGACTGGGAAAAGCGCGCCAACGCGCTCTACGGCCTCGCGGTGCG
>DATJIM010000478.1:0-4652 GCA_035493195.1 Caldimonas sp. | reverse complement strand
GCGTGTCGCTCGAACGTCTCGCGCGCGCAGGTGCGGCACGCGCCGCAGCGCGTGCCGACGCCGAGCTCGAGCTGCAACTGCTCGAACGTGCGGCAGCCGTCATCGACGGCGGCGGCGATGGCGCGGTCAGAAACCCGGTGGCAGACGCAAACGATCATGTCGCGACTGTAATGCGAATGATTCACATTTGCAAGCCACGACCGAGGGAGGGGTGAATCCGGACCCGACGAGGGCGGCGCGCCGATCGAAGCGGGCAGACGTGTGTCCCGTGCCCCACCGGTCGCCCCGGCCCCCGTGCTCAGGACTCGGTCTGCGACTGCAGGTAGTTCTGCTCGCCGACCTTGCCGACGAGCTCGAGCTGCGTCTCGAGAAAGTCGATGTGCTCCTCGGTGTCGTCGAGGATCCGGTCGAGGATCGCGCGGCTGACGAAGTCGCGCGACAGCTCGGCCTGGGCGATGCCGTCCTTCACCGTCGCCTGCGCGGCGCGTTCCGACTGCAGGTCGCACTGCAAGGCCTCGATCAGCGTCTCGCCGATCAGCAGCTTGCCGAGGTCCTGCAGATTCGGCAGCGCGTCGAGCATCAGGAGCCGCTCGACGAGTGCATCGGCGTGCTTCATCTCGCCGATCGATTCCTCGTACTCCTTCTTCGCCATCCGCTCGAAGCCCCAGTGCTTGAACATGCGGTAGTGCACGAAGTACTGGTTGATCGCCGTCAGCTCGTTCTTGAGCTGCGCCTGCAACAGCTGAATGACGAGAGGGTCGCCTTGCATGACCGATCCTTTGTGCGAAACGCCGCAATTCTGGCGGAAGTCGCGTCGCCGATTCACAGATCTTTACCCCCTGGTCAATCTGGACTCACGGCTGCTCGCCACCATCGTTGCATCTCGATGATCGGACGATGAAGGAGCGATCGATGAACAGGGCAGTGACGAGGACCGCGAACATTTCGGCGACGCGCCGCGTGCAGGCAGTGCTGATGGGAATGCTCATCACGCTGCTCGCGGTCGTGAGCCTGGCGGCGTGGGCGCAACCGGCGCCGCCGCCGGCCGGCGAGCGCAGTTGGGGGATGCATCACGGGATGGGCGGCATGCACCACCACGGCATGGGCGGCGATTTCGGCGGCGGCATGTTCCGCGGTTCGCCCGAGCATGTCGGCCGCATGGTCGATCACATGCTCGACGGCCTCAATGCGACCGACGCGCAGCGCGCCCAGATCAAGCAGATCGCGACCGCCGCCGCCGTCGACCTGAAGGCACAGGCCGAAACCGGACGCGGGCTTCGCCAGCGCGCGATGCAGGTGTTCACCGCGCCGAACGTCGACGCGAACGCAGTCGAGGCGGTGCGCCAGCAGATGCTGCAGCAGCACGACCAGATGAGCCGCCGTGCGTCGCTGGCGATGATCGAGGTCGCCCGGGTCCTGACCCCCGAGCAGCGTGTCAGGATCGCCGAGCGCATGCGCGACCGCCAGGCGCAGATGGAAGATCGCATGAAGCGGATGCGCGAGCGCATGGGCGGCGACGCCGCGTCGGCGCCGCGCCGATAATCGCGCCGCCTCCGCCGCCGGCAGCGTCCGCGCGGCGGCAGGCGGACGGGGACTGCGATGACGCCACGCCTTCTGCTTGTCGACGACGACACCCGACTCGCCTCGATGGTGAGCGACTATCTCGGCCGCGCCGGCTTCGAGGTCGAGACCGCGGGTTCGCTCGCAGGCGGACGTGAGTTCCTCGCCGCCAACCACTACGACGCGCTCGTCCTCGATCTGATGCTGCCTGACGGCGACGGCCTCGAGCTCTGCCGCGAGGTGCGCGGCGCGAGCCGGACGCGACACCTGCCGCTCCTGATGCTGACCGCGCGCGGCGAGCCGATGGACCGCATCGTCGGACTCGAGCTCGGCGCCGACGACTACCTGCCCAAGCCGTTCGAGCCGCGCGAGCTGCTGGCGCGCGTCAAGGCGCTGCTGCGGCGCGCGTCGCCGACGGCGAGCGGCGACGACGTGCTGCGCTTCGGCCGCCTCGAGATCGATCTCGGCGCGCGCGTCGCGCGCCTCGACGGCAACGTCTGCGACCTCACCGGCCACCAGTTCGATCTCCTCGTCGTCCTCGCGCAGAGTCCCGGTCGCGTGCTCTCGCGCGACCAGATCATGGACGCGCTCAAGGGCCATCCGCTCGAGGCGTTCGACCGCTCGATCGACGTCCACATCTCGCGCATCCGCGCCGTCATCGAGGACGATCCGAAGTCGCCGCGCCGCGTCCTCACCGTGCGCGGCGCCGGCTACGTGTTCGCGAGAAAGCAGGACGCCGACGACGCCGCGGCCTAGGGCCTGTTCACGCCACGGGAGCGCTCGCGTGACTCTGCAAACGGGCACCCGCAAGGCGCAAAGCGCAGCCCTAGTGGCCGCTACGGCGAGCATTTGCAACGCGGCGGGCGCCCGTTTGCAGAGATCACCCGCAGCGCCGGTGCGCGAGCGCTCCCGTGGCGTGAACAGGCCCTAGCGCGGCACGATGAAGAGTCTTTACCTGCGAATCTACGCCACGGTCGTCGTGGTGCTGCTGCTGTTCGCGGTCGTCTCCGGCTGGGTGCTCGAACGCCACCTCGCCCAGGAGCGCGTCAACAACGAGCAGGTCGTGAGCGAGCGCCTCGGCGCGTGGGCCGAGCTGCTCGGCCGCTCGCTGCCGTCGGCCGACGCGCCCGCCGACGAGCAGGCGGCGGCGTTGCGCGACTGGTCGCAGCGGCTGCGCGTTCCGCTCGCGCTCGACGCCGCCAACGGCGAGCGCATCTTCGCCTCGGAGTCGTTCGAGCGCCGAAGCGCGGAAGGGGTGCGGCCGTTCGCGTTCACGCTCGAAGACGGCCGCACGTTGTCGACGATGCGGCCGTTTCGCGCGCGCCGCGCCGAAGGCGCCGACGAGCGAGCACGACGACCGGGAATCGCGCCGCCGCCGTGGCCGTTCCTCGCCCCCGGCCTGTCGCGCGGCACCGGTCTCGTGGTCGTCCTCGTCGTCCTCTTCTTCGCCGTCGCCGCCGGCGCGTATCCGGTCGTCCGCCGTCTGACGCGCCGTCTCGAGGCGCTGAAGCTCGGCGTCGAGCAGTTCGGTGCCGGCACGCTCAGCCAGCGCGTCGCGGTCACCGGCTCCGACGAGGTCGCGGCGCTGGCGACGAGCTTCAACGTCGCCGCCGCCCGCATCGAGGCGCTCGTGCAGTCGCATCGGTCGCTGCTCGCCAACGCCAGCCACGAGCTTCGCTCGCCGCTCGCGCGCCTCAGGATGGCGGTATCGATGCTCGACGGCGCGACACCGGCCGAGCGCGCGCGCCTCAAGGCCGAGATCGCGGCCAACGTCGGCGAGCTCGACGGCCTGGTCGAGGAGGTGCTGCTGGCGAGCCGGCTGGACGTCGTCGAGAACGCGCTGCACCGCGACCGTGTCGACCTGCTCGCGGTCGCCGCGGAAGAAGCGGCGCGCGTCGGCGCGCACGTCGACGGCACGCGTGGCGTCGTCGTCGACGGCGACGAGCGGCTGCTGCGGCGCGCGATGCGCAACCTGCTCGAGAACGGCCAGCGCTACGGCGG
Organism: Caldimonas sp.; assembly: GCA_035493195.1. Classification (GTDB taxonomy): domain Bacteria; phylum Pseudomonadota; class Gammaproteobacteria; order Burkholderiales; family Burkholderiaceae_C; genus Schlegelella_A. Next base: position 1,091 of record DATJIM010000478.1, on the reverse strand, counting down.
CGGCGACCTCGAGGTCGTGCTCGCGCGCGACGATGGTCGTCCCGGCGGCTCGGTGATCACGGTGCAGATCTGCGACCGCGGCCCCGGCGTTCCGGCCGAGATGCGCGAGCGCATCTTCGAGCCGTTCTTCCGCCTGCCCGGGCACGCCGAGCAGGCCGGCGGCATCGGCCTCGGGCTCGCGCTCGTCAAGCAGATCGCCGAGCGCCACGGCGGCAGCGTTCGGTGCGAGGCGCGCGAAGGCGGCGGCAGCCGCTTCGTCATGGAGTTGCCGGCCGCTTAGCGGCCGGCAGCTCCGCTCAGGATTGCTCCCTCCCCAACTCCTCCCTCCGAGAGGGAGGGGCCGGCGCCGTCGGCGCCGCGCTTCGCGCATCGTGCCGGAGCTTGCTCGTCAGGAGCGCCGTCATGCCGAGGCCGGCGGCAGCCAGACCGAGCGTCGCCATCGACCAGAAGCCGCGTGCTCCCTGCATCCACTGCGGACTGACGCCGAGGAGATCGAACGCCATCGCGTAGCCGCCACCGAGGCCGATCCCCCACACCGCGAGCACGTACACCACCAGCGGCATCGTCGCGATGCGGTACGCGCGCAGCACGAATGCCGCAACGGTCTGCGTCGCGTCGGCGATGTGGAAGAGCGCGACCCAGGCGAGCAGCGGCAGCGCCGCCGCGGCGATCACCGGATTGGCGGTGTAGAGCGCGACGACGTGCTCGCGCAGCAGGTAGACCGCGCTGCCGACGACCGCGGCAATCGCCGCCGCGACCTCGAGCCCGGCCCAGCCGATGCGGCGCGCATCGCCGGCGTCGCCGGCGCCGATCTGCTGTGCGACGAGCGTGCTCGCGGCGTTGGCGATCGCGAGCGGCATCATGAACATCATCGCGACGAGGTTGGCGGCGATCTGGTGGCCGGCGACCGCGGTCGCGCCGATCCGCGAGACGAAGAACGCCATGAAGGTGAAGCCGGTCACCTCGACGACCGTCGCGAGCCCGATCGGCACGCCGAGACGAAGCAGCGCCGCGAGGCTCGAGCGCAGCGGCCGCGCCAGCGGAGTTCCGGTGCCGAGGCCGAAGCGACGGTAGAAGGGATCGACCCGAAG
>DATJIM010000477.1:0-7326 GCA_035493195.1 Caldimonas sp. | reverse complement strand
CTGCGGGCCGTCGCTGAACGGGTAGAGGATGTGCCACATCGTGCCGTCGCGCTCCTCGTTCTCGACCTCGAGGTCGGAGACGGCCGAGAGCAGCACCGGGTCCCAGTTGACGAGCCGCTTGGCGCGATAGATCAGACCTTCGTCGTAGAGCGAGACGAAGGTGTCGGTGACGACGGCCGAGAGCCGCTCGTCCATCGTGAAGTACTCGTACTTCCACGCCACGGAGTCGCCCATCCGGCGCATCTGCCGCGTGATCGTCGTTCCGCTCGTCTCCTTCCAGTCCCGGACCTGGTCGATGAACTTGCGGCGGCCGAGGTCGTGTCGGCTGAGCCCCGCCTCCTGCAATTGCCGCTCGACGACGATCTGCGTCGCGATGCCGGCGTGGTCGGTGCCGGGCACCCACAGCGTGTTCTCGCCGCGCATCCGGTGCATGCGCGCGAGCGCGTCCATGATCGTGTGCTGGAACGCGTGCCCCATGTGCAGCGTCCCGGTGACGTTGGGCGGCGGCAGCTGGATGCAGAACGATCGCCGCGCCGGATCGAGCGTCGGCTCGTAGATGCCGCTCTCTTCCCAGAGCGGGCCCCAGTGCGCCTCGATGGCCGTGGGATCGAACGACTTGGCGAGCTCGCGTTCGCTCATGGCTGCACCCTCGGCCTGCCGTGCGGGGGTGCTCATCGGTCCGGAATCAGGATGCCGAGGCTGCCTTGGGTGGTGCCGTCGCCGAGCAGGAACAGCGAATAGACATGGCCGGATTCGAGCGTCGCGGTCTGGTTCAGGTAGTACGTCACGGCACCGATTCTCGCTTCGAGGCGCGCCAGCCCGGCGCTCGACGCGACCTGCGAATAGCCCGACGCCGCCCCGGGCGCCGCGCCGTTGCCGACGAGGACGTTGTTGAGCGTCATCGTGGCGGTGCCGGTCGCGCCGTTGAGGCCGTTGACGAGGCGCAGCTTCACCGGCCGCGCCGTGCTCGACGACGGCGTGTTGTCGTCAACAAGGAGGTTCGCTGTCGTTCCCGTGCCGGTGAGCAGCACGGTGACGTCGGCGCCGGGCCCGGCGGTGAGCGGTGCGACCGGGACGACATCGCTGCCGTTCACCTTCAGCGTCACGGCCCCCGAGGGAATGAGGACGTACGGACCGACGTTCGGCGACGTCAGCCCGGCGGCGATCGCGGTGCCGTTGACGGAGACGTCGACCGGCGTGGCCACGCTCGTCGCGACGCGTGCACGCGCAGACGGATTCAGCACCTGCGTCGCCGCGGCCTGCTGGTCGAGCAGGATCGCGTTCATCAGATGGCCGCCGCTGCCCGATGCGAGGATGACGGTCACGATGCGTTGGTCGCTCAGCACGAACGACGGAATCTCGAGGCGGAGATCGCTCTTGTCGCCGGCGCTCGTCACGCACAGGTGGTAGGTCGTCGCCGACGCGGCGAGCTCGGTGTAGGCGCCCTGCAGGCCGGAGACGTTGGCCGCGGTCGGCGCCGCCGGCGAGCCGTCGAGCGTGCTGCACGCCGCGGTGACGAGGTAGACGTCGACCTGGTCGGTGTCGGCGGTCGCGGTGTTGAAGATCCGGATCTTCGCCTTGTTGCGGCCCGGATCGCCTTCCTCGTCGTCGAGGATCGTCGCCGCCAGCGTGCCGCCGCTGTTGTACGCGACGACGCTCTGGTGCTTGTCGGCGACCAGCGTCGTGGTCGTCGTCAACAGCGACGCCGCGTTGCCGGTCTGGTTGATGTCGAGCGTGTAGGTGTCGGCCTTCTTCAGGACATAGTCGCTCGCCGTCGCCGGCGCGATGCCGCTGATCGCTGTCGCCTGGTCGATCTGCAGGTCGAGCGAGCCGAGCCCGGTCGTCGCGTTGACGAGCCGGATCCGGCCCTGGTTGCCGAGCAGGCCGCCGCCGCACGCCGCGAGCAGCGCGGCAGCGAACAGGGCAATCAGCCATCGGGTCGTCGTCTTCATCGCGGCGAGCGTCCTCACATCAGGAGATGCTCGCCGGCGTTGTCGCCGCCGAGGATCACGTAGTTGACCTTGCGGATGTCCGACAGGCGCGTGCCGCCGGCGTACGAGATCGAGCTCTGCACGTCTTCCTTCATCTCGCGCAGCGTGTCGGCCAGGCTGCCCTTGATCGGCTCGAGGATGCGCTTGCCTTCGACGTGCTTGTACTCGCCCTTGTTGAAGTCCGAGGCCGAGCCGTAATACTCCTTGTAGAGCTTGCCGTCGACTTCGACCGTCCGGCCCGGCGACTCCTCGTGGCCGGCGAACAGCGACCCGATCATCACCATGCAGGCGCCGAAGCGCACGCTCTTGGCGATGTCGCCGTGATCGCGGATGCCGCCGTCCGCGATGATCGGCTTGGTCGCGACGCGCGCGCACCACTTGAGCGCCGACAGCTGCCAGCCGCCGGTTCCGAAGCCGGTCTTCAGCTTGGTGATGCAGACCTTGCCCGGGCCGACGCCGACCTGGGTCGCGTCGGCGCCCCAGTTCTCGAGATCGATCACCGCCTCGGGCGTGGCGACGTTGCCGGCGATGACGAACGCCTGCGGCAGCTTGGTCTTGATGTGCTCGATCATGCGGTGCACGGTCTCGGCGTGGCCGTGCGCGATGTCGATCGTCACGTAGTCGGCGCCGACGCCTTCGCTCGCAAGGCGGTCGATCACCTCGTAGTCGGGGCGCTTGACGCCCGAGCTGATCGAGACGACGAGGTTCTTCTCGCGCATCCGCCGCGCGAACGCGACGTGGTCGACGTCGAAGCGGTGCATGACGTAGAAGAAGTCGTTGGCGGCGAGCCATTCGGCGATCGACTCGTCGATCACCGTCTTCATGTTCGCCGGGACGACCGGCAAGGCGAAGCGGCGCGGCCCGAACTCGACCGACGGGTCGCATTCGGAGCGGCTCTCGACGCGGCATTTGCGCGGCAAGAGCAGGACGTTGTCGTAGTCGAAGATTTCCATGCCGCGCTCGCCGCGAAATTCTACGCGGCGGGCCGTGCGCTGCCCGGGCGCGGCCTTTGTCGAGCGTCGAGGCGCGGTCGCGCCGACGGAAATGGCGGCGCCCGAGGCCGCATTTCGACCGCTTGCGTGCCGACGAGCGGCGCTCCAATGTCGCACCGACCGATCGATCCCCGCGCCGCTCGTCCGATGCCAGCTCCGTTCCGACCCGTCGCGGTCGCAGAAGCGCCTCCGGCGGCCAGCTACGCGACCCTCTACCGGGAGATGTGGGCGTACGCCGCAGGCGCGCGGGCGCAGCTCGCGCTCGCATTCGCGCTCCTCGTCTCGTCGCAGCTCGTCAAGCTCGCCGTGCCGTGGCTCGCCGCGCGGGCGATCGACACGCTGCAGCGCGGCGGCGGCACCGTCCTCGGCGCTTCGCTGCCGTGGCTCGGCGCCATCCTGGCCGCGTTCGCGTTCAGCTGGGCGCTGCACGGCCCGGGCCGCGTCCTCGAGCGGAAGGTCGCGATCCGCGTCGGCAACGCGATCACCGCGCGGCTCTATGCACGCCTGATGCGCACGCCGCTCGCCTGGCACGACCGGCACCATCCCGGTGAGCTGCAGCACCGCATGGGGCAGAGCAGCCACGCGCTCTACGACTTCACGCAGAGCCAGTTCCTGTATCTGCAAAGTGCGGTGAACCTGGTCGGCCCGCTGATTGCGCTCGCGCTGCTGTCGCCGCTCTGCGGCGGCGTCGCGTTGCTCGGCTTCGTCGTCGTCGCGACGATCCTGTTCGCTTTCGACAGCGCGCTGATGCGGCTCGCCCACGTCGAGAACGCCGCCGCGCGTCGCTACGGCGCGGCGCTGCTCGACTGCCTCGGCAACATGGCGACGCTGCTGAGCCTCGGCCTCGCGAAAAGCAGCGAGCGGACGCTGGCACGCCGCCGCGACGGAGTCAACGCGCCGCTGACGCGCGCGATCGTCATCACCGAATGGAAATGGTGCGCGGTCGACCTGCTGACGGTCTTCCTCAGCTGGCTGCTCGTCGCGGTCTACGCGTGGCAGGTCGGTGGCACGGGGGCGCTGCTCCTCGGCAGCATCTTCATGGTCTACCAGTACGCGCAACAGGCGAGCTGGGTCGTCTGCGGAATGGCCTCGAACCTGCAAGGCTTCGCGCGCATGCGCACCGACTTCGCCGCCGGCGACGCGATCTGGGCGGCGCCGCGCCCGGCGCATCCGCCGCTGGAGCGTCGCGATGACGGCGACGACCGCTGGCAGCGGATCGACGTCCGCGACGTCTGTTACGCGCACCCGGTGCGCGAGGGCGAGCGTCGTGCCGCGGCAATCCGCCACGCGACGCTGTCGCTCCGCCGCGGCGAGCGTGTCGCGCTCGTCGGCCCGAGCGGCTCGGGCAAGAGCACGCTGCTGCGCATCCTCGCCGGCCTCTACGAAGCCGAGCGCGGCCACGTCGAGATCGATGGCGTCGCCCACCTGGGCTTGAGCGACCTCGGCGCGCGCGCGACGCTGATCCCGCAGGAGGCGCAGGTGTTCGAGGGCAGCGTGCGCGAGAACATCGCGTTCGACCAGGCGCATTCGCCGGCGGCGATCGCGGCCGCGACCGAAATCAGCGGCTTCGACGGCGTCCTCGCGACGCTGCCCGAAGGACTCGAGACCGCGGTCGCGCAGGGCGGCTTCAACTTCTCGGGCGGCCAGCGGCAGCGCCTGTGTCTGGCACGCGGTGTCCTCGCGGCGCAGCACAGCTCGGTGCTGCTGCTCGACGAGCCGACGAGCGCGCTCGACCCGCTGACCGAGGCGATGGTCTTCCGCCGCCTGGATGCGAGGTTCCCGCGTGCATGCATCGTCGCCGCGGTGCACCGCATGAGCCTGCTCGCACACTTCGATCGCGTCGTGCTGATGGTCGCGGGCGAGGTCGTCGACGTCGGCAGCGTCGGCGAGCTGCTCGCGCGCCAGTCGCTGTTCAGGACGATGGTCGGGCAGGGCGAAGACGCGGGCGCAGCGTCGCTCGCGGGCGTCCTCGCCGGCGCCGCCTGATCGGGCGGCACCCGTTCGCGGAACGTTCGATCGCGCGGGCGTCCGGCACTGCGCCGGATAATCGCGTCTCGCCTGGCGTCCTCGCGTGGCAGCCCACCGCACACCAACGCAACGAGAGAGTGCCGCGCGATCGCTCTCGATCGACGCGTGGCTCTGCCGCGCCTTGGCCGAGCCGGCGGGCGCGCGCTCGCAGCTGCTCGATCGAGTCCGCGCACCGGCGAGCGACGCCGTCGATCGGCGCGCGCGCCTGCACGCCGCGTGCTGCATCGTCCTCGCGATCGGCATCGCCGACGACGACTACCGCGGCTTCGAGGACGCCACCGCCGTCATCGTCGACGCCGGCGATCCGCTGTCCGACGGCGATCCGGACGCGGCGCTGCTCGTGGTCGCCGGCGCGCTCGTGACGCGCCAATTCCGTTCGCTCGACGATCCGTCGCTCGAAAGCCTCGCCGCGCGCATCGTCGCGGCGTTGCCGAATCCGGGCGTCGGCGCCGCCGTGCGCGCTTGCGCCGGCATGGCGGTGCTGTCGTGGGGCGAGCAGCTGCGCGACCTCGAACGCTTGCTCTGGATCGAGCTCGCGATGCGCGCCGTCGTTTCCGACCCCCGGCTCGAGCCGCGCCTGCGCGACGAGTGGCGCGGCAAGTGGCTCGACGGCAACTACCACCTCGGCGACGCCGTGCGCATCGATGCGGCGCGTCGCGCTGCAGCGGACCTCGCGACGCCGGTCCGCTGCAAACAGCTGCTGCTCGAGGCGCAGGTCGCGATCGGCGAAGGCGAGGTCGAGCGCGGGCGGACGCTGCTCGCGCAGGCCGAGCCGCTGCTCGATCCGACGAGCCCGCACACCGCGTCGGTCTGGCACTTCCTCACCTCGCGGCTCGCCATGCTCGAGCCGGCGAGCGCCGACGCGCTCGTGCACGCGCGTCTCGCCCTGCGCCTCGGCACCGAGTGCAGCTACCCCGAGCGCTGGATGGGGCCGATCGTGATGCAGGAAGGGCAGGTGCTCGTGCAGCGCGGCGAGCCCGCCGCGGCGGTGCCTTTCTTCGAGCGTGCCGGGCGCGCGTCGACCGGAGCGCAGGCCGACTACTGCTGGTGCCTCGCGCACTTCGCACGTGCGCTCGATGCCGCCCAGGCGGCAGACGAGGCTCGCCTGCGGGCCGAGCTCGGGGAGGGCTTCGCGATCGCGCAGCGCCTCGCCTGGCAGGCGTTCTTCCGCTCGAACCCGGCGGCGACGTCGACCTTGTGCGCGCTCGCGCTCGAACGCGAGATCGAGGTCGAGTTCGTTCGCGGCGTCGTCGCGGCGCGCCATCTCGCCGCGGCGCGTCCCGAAGTCGCCGCGTGGCCGTGGCCGATCCGGGTGCGAACGCTCGGCCGCTTCGGCGTCGAGGTCGGCGACACGGCGCTCGCCGTGCGCGGCAAGGCGGCGAGGAAGCCGCTCGAGCTGCTGCAGTTCGTCGTCGCCTGCGGCAGCCAGCAGGTTGCCGCGAGCAGCGTCGAGTTCGCGCTCTGGCCCGATCTCGACGGCGACAACGCGCACGCGGCGTCGAAGATCGCGTTGCACCGCCTGCGCCGCCTGCTCGGCGACGACGCCGCGATCGCGATCGACGCCGGCCGGCTCAGCCTCAACCCGCGCCTGGTGTGGGTCGACTGCCTGGCGTTCGAGGCGCTCGCCGATGCCCTGCCGGCGGCGCCGTTCTCGCCTGCCCAGCAGGCTTCGGCGGAGCGCACGCTCGCGCTCTACGCGGGTTCCTTCCTCGGCAGCGAGGACGACCACAGCTGGCAGCTGGTCCACCGCGAGCGCCTCGCGAGCAAGTACCGGCGGGTCGTTCGCGCGGTCGTCGTGCAGGCGCGCGCCGTCCAGGATCAGGCGCTGGCGCGGCGAACGCTCGAGCGCGCGCTCGAGCTCGACCCGCTCGACGAGGATCTCCTGCGCGAGCTGCTGCAGCTGCTCGCCGACGCCGGCGAGCACGGCGCCGCGCTCACCCGCTACGAGCGCTGGCGGGCGCTCTGCGCGAGGAGCCTCGGCGTCGAGCCCGCGGCGTCGACGCAGGCGCTGGCAGCGCTGCTGCGCGCCGCGGCGGCGCCGACGCGCGAAATCGCGGTCGGCCGCCGGGCGCCGGCGCCGTAACCGATCCGTATCCGCTCGCGTCGCAAGCTGCCTCGCGTCGCGTGCCGTCGCACGCACGAGGAGAACCGCATGAACCATCGTTCGCACCTTGGCGCGGCGCTCGCCGTCGTCGCGTCGGTCGCCTCCGCACCCGTGCACGCGCAAGCGGTGACCACCGACGCGCAGGCGTGTGGCTGGACGGGTTGCCAGGAGCAAACCGGCGTGTCGTCGGCGAGCGCGTCGAACTCGGGCA
>DATJIM010000476.1:0-9304 GCA_035493195.1 Caldimonas sp. | reverse complement strand
AGCACCGCTTCACCGTGGTCGAGCAGCTGCGCGACATCGACGTCGAGCCGGCCCGGATCGTCCTCGAGCCGTTCGGCCGCAACACCGCGCCGGCGCTCGCGCTCGCCGCGCTCGACGCGACGAAAAGCGCGCCGAAGGGAGCCGACCCGATCCTCGTCGTCACGCCGGCCGACCATGCGATCGCAGACGTCGCCGCGTTCACCGCGGCGCTGCGCGCGGCGACGAGGAGCGCCGCTGCCGGCGGCATCGTCATTCTCGGCATCCGCCCCGATCGCCCCGACACCGGCTATGGCTACATCCGCGTCGATGCCGGCGAGGTCGGCGCCGACGGCACCTTGCGCGTCGCCGCATTCGTCGAGAAGCCCGACCGCACGACCGCCGAGCGCTACGTCGCCGACGGCAACCACTTCTGGAACGGCGGCGTCTTCGTGCTGCGCGCGAGCGTCTGGCGCGACGCGCTGCAGCGCTTCCGCACCGACGTCGCCGCGGCGTGCGACGCTGCTTATGCAACCGCCACGCCCGACGCCGCATTCCTCCGCTTCGACACCAAGGCGTTCGCCGCGATTCCCGCCGACAGCATCGACTACGCGGTGATGGAGCCGGCGAGCCGCGACGGCTCCGGAGTCGAGATCCGCATGGTCCCGCTCGCCGCCGGCTGGAGCGACCTCGGCGCGTGGGACGCCGTCTGGCAGGTCGGCGCGCGCGACGGCGCCGGCAACGCGGTCCAGGGCGACGCGATCGTGCGCGACTCGCGCAACACGCTCGTCCACGCGACGAGCCGGCTCGTCGGCGTCCTCGGCATCGACGACGTCACGGTGGTCGAGACCGCCGACGCAGTCCTCGTCGCGCACCGCTCGAAGAGCCCCGAGGTCAAGGATCTCGTCGCGACGCTCGCCGAGACGGGCCGCAGCGAGACGAGCACGCACCGTCGCGTGCACCGGCCTTGGGGGTGGTACGAGAACGTCGACGAGGGGCCGCGCTTCCAGGTCAAGCGGATCCTCGTCAAGCCGGGGGCGCGCCTCAGCCTGCAGATGCACCACCACCGCGCCGAGCACTGGGTCGTCGTCTCCGGCACCGCCGAGGTGACGAACGGAACGACGGTGACGATGCTGAGCGAGAACCAGAGCACGTACATCCCGATCGGCCAGAAACACCGTCTCGCCAATCCCGGGAAGATGGCACTCGAGATCATCGAGGTGCAGTCGGGCTCGTACCTCGGCGAGGACGACATCGTGCGCTTCGAGGACAGCTATGGGCGCGCGAAGCCCGAGGAGAAGCAGCGATGAAGGTCAGCGTCGTCGGCACCGGCTACGTCGGTCTCGTCACCGGCGCGTGCCTCGCCGACCTCGGCAACGACGTCGTCTGCCTCGACATCGACGAGCAGAAAGTCGCGGGCTTGCGCGAAGGCCGGATTCCGATCCACGAGCCCGGGCTCGCCGAGCTCGTCGTCCGCAATTCCAGTGCGGGCAGGCTTCGCTTCACGACCCGCGCCGACGAGGCGGCGCGCCACGGCCGCATCCAGTTCATCGCGGTGGGGACGCCCCCCGACGAGGACGGCTCGGCCGACGTCCGCCACGTCATCGCCGCAGCGAGGCAGATCGGCCGCGCGATGGACGGCGACCGCGTCGTCGTCAACAAGAGCACCGTCCCGGTCGGAACCGCCGCGGCGGTCGGGCAAGCGATCGCCGAAGAGCTGAAGGCGCGCGGCGCGACGTACCGGTGCAGCGTCGTCTCGAACCCCGAGTTCCTCAAGGAAGGCAGCGCGATCGACGACTTCATGCGGCCCGACCGCATCGTCGTCGGCAGCGACGACGCCGATGCGACCGAGCGCATGCGCCATCTCTACGCGCCGTTCGAGCGCAACCACGCCAAGCTGATGGTGACCGACGTCGCGTCCGCGGAGCTGATCAAGTACGCCGCCAACGCGATGCTCGCGACGCGGATCAGCTTCATGAACGAGATGGCGCTGCTCGCCGACAAGCTCGGCGCCGACATCGACGCGGTCCGGCGCGGCATCGGCAGCGATCCGCGGATCGGCCGCGACTTCCTCTACGCCGGCTGCGGCTACGGCGGCTCGTGCTTCCCGAAGGACGTCAAGGCGCTCATCCGGACCGCCGATCGCGCCGGCGTGCCGACCCGGCTGCTCGCCGCGGTCGACGCCGTCAACGCGCACCAGAAGCGCGTCCTCGTCGCGCGGATCCAGGAGCGCTTCGGCGCCGACCTCGCCGGCACGACGTTCGCGCTCTGGGGGCTCGCGTTCAAGCCGGGCACCGACGACATCCGCGAGGCGCCGAGCGCAGTGGTGATCGCCGAGCTGACGAAGCGCGGTGGGCGCGTGCGCGCCTACGACCCGGTCGCGATGGCGGCGGCACGGCAGGCCCACGGCAGCGTCGCCGGGCTCGAGTTCGCGCCGAGCGCGTTCGCCGCGCTCGAAGGCGCCGACGCGCTCGTCATCGTCACCGAGTGGAAGGAGTTCCGCAGCCCCGACCTCGATGCGATGAAGAGCGCGATGCGCCGCGCCGTCATCTTCGACGGCCGCAACATCCTCGACCCTCGCCAGGCGCGCGCAGCCGGCTTCGAATACACGGGAATCGGCAGGCCATGATCCGGATCGCCCTCATCGGCTGCGGCCGCATCGCCAAGCGCCACGCCGAGCTGCTCGGCACCGGCCAGATCGAAGGCGCGCGCCTCGCCGCGGTCTGCGACGTCCAGCCCGACCGCGCCGCCGCGTTCGGGTCGCGCTACGGCGTGCCGTCGTTCACCGCGATCGACGCGCTCCTCGCCGCGCCCGGCATCGACGCCGTCGCCGTGCTGACGCCGAGCGGCATGCACGCCGAGCACGCGATCGCGGTCGCGCGCTCGCGCCGCCACGTCATCGTCGAAAAGCCGATGGCGCTGACGCTCGCCGACGCGCAGGCGATGATCGCAGCCGCCGACGCGGCGAAGGTCGAGCTCTTCGTCGTCAAGCAGAACCGCTTCAACGTCCCGGTCGTCAAGGCGCGCGAGGCGCTCGACGCCGGCCGCTTCGGCAAGCTCGTTCTCGGCACGGTGCGCGTCCGCTGGTCGCGCGACCAGTCGTACTACGCGCAGGACAGCTGGCGCGGCACGTGGGCGCAGGACGGCGGCGTGCTCGCCAACCAGGCGAGCCACCACGTCGACATGCTGAGCTGGTTCATGGGCGAGGTCGAGTCGGTGCACGCGCGCGCGATCACCGCGCTGGTCGACATCGAGGCCGAGGACACCGCGGTCGCGACGCTGCGCTTTCGCAACGGCGCGCTCGGCGTCATCGAGGCGACCAACGCGGCGCGGCCGCGCGACATGGAAGGCTCGCTCTCGATCCTCGGCTCGACTGGAGCGGTCGAGATCGCCGGCTTCGCGGTCAACGAGATCCGCACCTGGCAGTTCGTCGACGAGACGCCCGGCGACGCCGACGTCATGAAGCTCTATTCGGTGAACCCGCCGAACGTCTACGGCTTCGGCCACCAGGCGTACTACGAGCACGTCGTCGCCTGCCTCGAACGCGGCGCGAAGCCGCTCGTCGACGGCCACCACGGCCGCCAGAGCCTCGAGCTGATCATGGCGCTCTACGAGTCGATCGCGACCGGCCGCGAAGTGACGTTGCCGCTGACGGTCGAGCATTGCCCGCTCGGACGCGCATGAGCACGCCGGCAGCAGCGACGATGCGCTCGATCGGCGTTCGCGACGTCGCCATGGGCGCACGCGTCCAGATCATCGAGCCTGCCAACGTCTACGGCTGCAGCCTCGGCGACGACTGCTTCGTCGGGCCGTTCACCGAGATCCAGCGCGGCGCCAGCGTCGGCGCGCGCACGCGCATCCAGTCGCATGCGTTCGTCTGCGAGCTCGTCACGATCGGCAGCGACTGCTTCGTCGGCCACGGCGTGATGTTCACCAACGACGTCTTCGCCGAAGGCGGACCGGCGCGGGGCCGGCGCGATCTCTGGCGGCCGACCCGGATCGGCGACCGCGTCTCGATCGGATCGAACGCGACGCTGCTGCCGGTCGCCGTCTGCGACGACGTCGTCATCGGCGCCGGCGCCGTCGTCACCCGCGACATCACGCGGCCCGGCATCTACGCCGGCAACCCGGCGCGGCTCCTGCGCGCGAACCCGGTGCTTTCTGCGAGCAAGAGCCGATGAGCACGACGACCGCAGTCCCCTTCGCCGACCTGCACGCGCAGTACCTCTCGATCCGTGCCGAGATCGACGCCGCGATCGCCGAGGTCATCCGCACGTCGGCGTTCATCCGCGGCCCGCACGTCGAGCGCTTCGAGCGCGAGTTCGCCGAAGCGACCGGCGCCGCGCACTGCGTCTCGTGCGCGAACGGAACCGATTCACTCTATATCGCGATGCGCGCGCTCGGCGTCGGACCCGGCGACGAGGTGATCGTCCCCGCGCACTCGTGGATCTCGACGTCGGAGACGGTGACGCAGACCGGCGCGACCGTCGTCTTCTGCGACACCGACCCCGAGACCTACACGATCGACCCGCGCAAGATCGAAGCGAGGGTGACGCCGCGTACCGTCGGAATCGTCCCGGTCCATCTGTACGGTCAGCCGGCCGACATGAGCGCCGTGATGGCGATCGCGGAGAAGCAGGGGCTGTGGGTGATCGAAGACTGCGCGCAGGCGCACCTCGCCCGCGTCGACGGCAGGATGGTCGGCAGCTTCGGCATCGCCGCCTCGTATTCGTTCTATCCGGGCAAGAACCTGGGCGCGATGGGCGATGCCGGTGCCATCACGACCTCGCATGCCGCCCTCGCCGAGCAGATGGCGATGTTCGCCCGCCACGGCGGCCTCACCAAGGGCGACCACCGGATCGAAGGCGTCAACAGCCGCCTCGACGGCCTGCAGGCGGCGATCCTTTCGGTGAAGCTGCGCCACCTGGCGCGCTGGACCGAGCGTCGCCAGCAGCTCGCCAGGGACTACGGCGAAGCGCTCGCCGGCATCGCGGGCCTGACGACCCCGCGCGTCGCGCCGGGCCGCGAGGCGGTGTGGCATCTCTACGTCGTCGAGCACGCGCGCCGCGACGCGCTCGCCGCGCACCTCGCCGAGCGCGGCATTCAGACCGTCGTCAACTATCCGGTCGCGCTGCCGTTCCTGCCAGCGTATCGGCGCTTCGGCCACCGGCCCGCGGATTTCCCGGTCGCGCATGCGGCGCAGTCGCGGATCCTCTCGCTGCCGCTCTTCGCCGAGATGACGCCGGCGCAGCTCGGCGCGGTCGCCGACGCCGTGCGCGCGTTCTCGGCCGCCGCATGAACACGATTCACATCGAAGAAGGAAGCACGTGGTCGCGATGAAAACAGTCATGGTCACCGGCGGCGCCGGCTACGTCGGTTCCGGCGTCCTGCGCGCGCTGCTCGAAGAAGGCCACCGCGTCGTCTGCGTCGACAAGCTCGCGTTCGGCGGCGAATCGATTCTCGACCTGTGGGGCCACCCGCGGTTCGCGTTCCACAACGTCGACATCTGCGACCATGCGGCGTTCGACAAGGTGCTGGCCGCCGAGAAGTACGACGCCGTCATCCACCTCGCCGCGATCGTCGGCGACCCCGCGTGCAAGCGCGAGCCCGAGGTCGCGACGCGGATCAACTGGGAGGCATCGCGCCACCTCGTCGGTCGCGCGATCGAGCTCGGCATCTCGCGGTTCGCGTTCGCATCGACGTGCAGCAACTACGGGAAGATGACCGATCCCGACGCGTTCGTCGACGAGCGCTCGCCGCTCGCGCCGGTGTCGCTGTACGCCGAGCTCAAGGTCAAGTTCGAGAAGCACCTGCTCGAGGACATCCGCAGGTCCGAGCAGTTCGCTCCGGTCTGTCTGCGCTTCGCGACCGTCTACGGGTTGTCGCCGCGGATGCGCTTCGATCTCACCGTCAACGAGTTCACGAAGGATCTCGCGCTCGGGCGCGAGCTCGCGGTCTTCGGGCCGCAGTTCTGGCGCCCGTACTGCCACGTCAGGGACTTCGCGAACGCGTTCTCGGCGGTGCTGAAGGCGCCGCGCGAGAAGGTCGCCTACAAGGTCTTCAACGTCGGCGACACGTCGGAGAACTACACCAAGCAGATGCTGATCGACGAGATCAGGAAGGTGATCCCCGAGGCTCGCATCCGCTACGTCGACCAGCTCGACGATCCGCGGAACTACCGCGTCAACTGCGACCTCATCCGTCGCGAGCTCGGGTTCGAGGTGTCTCGCAGAGTTCCCGACGGCATTCGCGAGGTCATGGAAGTGGTGCGCCTGGGAATCGTGTCCGATCCCGACGACCAGCGTTACTACAACATTCCCTACAAGCGCGCCCAATGAGCGACTTGCCCGAGAGGATCGAAGCCGCGATCGGCACGGTGTTGCCGCGCGACGGCTTCAAGGCGCTGCACGAGCCGCGCTTTGCCGGCAACGAGTGGGCGTACGTCAAGGAATGCATCGACACCGGCTGGGTGTCGTCGGCTGGCAAGTTCGTCGACCGCTTCGAGCAGGAGCTCGCGTCGTACACCGGCGCAGCGCACGCGATTGCGGTCGCGAACGGCACCGCGGCGCTGCACGTGGCGCTTCAGCTCGCCGGGGTCAAGGCCGACGACGAGGTGCTCCTGCCGGCGCTGACATTCGCCGCGACCGCGACTTCAGTGGCGTACTGCGGCGCGACGCCGCACTTCGTCGACAGCGCCGAGGCAACGCTCGGCGTCGATCCGGTGGCGCTGCGCCGCCACCTCGAGAAGACCGCCGATGCGAACGGCGGTTCCTGCATCAATCGAACGACCGGTCGAGCGATCCGCGCGGTCGTGCCGATGCACACGTTCGGCCATCCGGTCGAGCTCGATGGCCTGCTCGCCGTCGCCGCCGACTTCGGGCTCGTCGTCGTCGAAGACGCCGCGGAATCGCTCGGAAGCCTCTACCGCGACCGGCACGCCGGAACGTTCGGCCGCCTGGGCACGCTCAGCTTCAACGGCAACAAGACGATCACCACGGGTGGCGGCGGAGCGATCCTCACCAACGACCCGGATCTGGCCAAACGCGCCAAGCACCTGACGACGACAGCCAAGGTGCCGCATCGCTGGGAGTACTTCCACGACCAGATTGGCTACAACTACCGCTTGCCGAATCTGAACGCCGCTCTCGGTTGCGCGCAGCTCGAGCAACTGCCCGCCTTCATCGATTCGAAGCGCCGCCTCTACGACCGCTACGCGCGCGCGTTTGCGGGCTTTCGCGGCGCCAGCGTGTTCTCGGAGCCCGAGCATGCTCGCAGCAACTACTGGCTGCAAACGCTCCTCCTCGACGAAGGCGAATCGGCCGAGCGCGACGCCGTGCTCGCAAGAACCAACGACGCCGGCTACATGACGCGTCCTGCATGGACGCTTCTCAGCCGTCTGCCGATGTACACCGCCTGCCCGAGCGCGCCGCTTCCGATCGCGGAGTCGCTGGCGAGGCGGATCATCAACGTGCCAAGCAGCTCGGGGCTCGCGTGACCGCACCGCGCCGCGTCTGCGTCGTCACCGGAAGCCGCGCCGAATACGGCCTGCTGTTCTGGGTGCTGCGAGAGCTGCGCGACGACCCGGCGTTCGCGCTGCAGCTCGTCGTCACCGGGATGCATCTCGCGGCCGAGTTCGGCCATACCGTCGACGCCATCGAGCAGGACGGCTTCGCCATCGCCAGACGCGTCGAGATGCTCGTCGCCGGCGACTCGCCGGCCGCGACCGCGCGCTCGATCGCGCTGGGCGTGGTCGGCATGAGCGACGCGATCGAGCAGCTCGCCCCTGAGATCGTCGTCGTCCTCGGCGACCGCTTCGAGATCTTCGCGGCCGCGCAGGCGTGCCTCGTCCACAAGGTGCCGCTCGCGCACATCGCCGGCGGCGACACGACCGAAGGTGCGATCGACGAGGCGATGCGCCACGCGATCACGAAGATGGCCCACGTCCACTTCGCGACGAACGAAGAGTCCGCCCGGCGCCTGCGCCAGCTCGGCGAGGACCCGACACGGATCCACGTCGTCGGCAGCCCCGGGCTCGACCACCTGCGCCGCACGCCGCTCCTCGACCGCACCCGGCTGGAAGAAGCGCTCGACTCGCGGCTCGGCAAGCGCAACGTCCTCGTCACCTTCCATCCAGTGACGCTCGACGAAGACGGCGGTGTCGGCGAGTTCGATGCGCTGCTGGCTGCGCTCGACACGCTTCCCGCCGACACGACGCTCTGGTGCAGCCGCCCGAACGCCGACACCGGCGGCCGCGCGATCGCCGCGCGGCTCGAAGCCTGGGCGGCGCCGCGCCGCAACCGCGTCCGCGTCTTCGCGTCGCTCGGGCAGTTGCGCTACCTGAGCCTGATGGCGCAGGCCGACGCCGTCGTCGGCAACTCGTCGAGCGGCCTTTACGAAGCGCCGTCGTTCGGAGTGCCGACGGTCGACATCGGCGAGCGCCAGCGCGGCCGGCTCGCTGCGTCGTCGGTGATCCACAGCGCGGCGACGCAAGACGCGATCGCCGCCGCGCTGGCCCGCGCGTTCGCGGTCGGACGCCGGACCGACGTCGTCAATCCGTACGGCGACGGCGACAGTGCGCGTCGGATCGCCGCGGTGCTGCGCGAGCTGCCGCCGGCGGCGACGCTTCTGAGGAAGTCCTTCCATGCGGTCGGCGCAAGCCATGGCTGAGCGCACCCTCGTCATCGCCGAGGCCGGCGTCAACCACAACGGCGAGCTCGACCGTGCGCTTCGCCTCGTCGACGTTGCCGCCGATGCCGGTGCCGACGTCGTCAAGTTCCAGACGTTCCGCGCCGACCTGCTGGCGACGGCGGGCGCGGCGAAGGCCGCGTACCAGGTCGTCAACACCGGCAATGACGAGCCGCAGCTCGAGATGCTGCGCCGCCTCGAGCTCGCGCCTCGCGACCACGCGGCACTCGTCGAGCGCTGCGAGTCTCGCGGCATCGGCTTCATGTCGACGGCGTTCGACGCCGAAAGCCTCGCGTTCCTCGCGACGCTGCCGATGGCCGCGGTCAAGATCCCGTCGGGCGACCTCACGTGCGCACCGTTGCTGTTGCAGGCGGCGCGCCTGCGCAAGCGCCTGATCGTCTCGACCGGGATGGCGACGCTCGGCGAGATCGACGACGCGCTCGCGGTCATCGCCTGGGGGTTGACCCGCGACGACACGCCGCGCGCGCTTGCGGACGTCGAAGCGCACCGCCTGACCGCGGCCGCCGAGCAGGCGCTGCGCGGGCACGTCACGGTGCTCCATTGCGTGACGCAGTATCCGGCGCCGGCCCACGCGGCCAACCTGCGGGCGATGGCGACGATCGCGGCAGCGTTCGGCCTGCCG
>DATJIM010000475.1:0-21872 GCA_035493195.1 Caldimonas sp. | reverse complement strand
CGCGTGCGGCGAAGATGAGCACACAGGCCACGCCCGTCGGCGCGGCTACGCCGGCACCGCGCCGGAACGTCGTTTCCGAAAGGAGTGCTCACCGTGCCGCAGACGATCAACACCAACATCAGCTCGCTCAACGCGCAGCGCAACCTCAACGCGTCGCAGTCGTCGCTCGCGACCTCGATGCAGCGGCTGTCGTCGGGCCTGCGCGTCAACTCGTCGAAGGACGACGCCGCCGGCCTCGCGATCGCCGACCGCATGAACGCGCAGATCCGCGGCACCAACGTCGCGATCCGCAACGCCAACGACGGCATCTCGCTGGCCCAGACCGCCGAAGGCGCGCTCGCCACCGTGACCGACGCGCTGCAGCGGATGCGCGAGCTCGCGGTGCAGGCACAGAACGGCTCGAACGGCACCACCGACCGCGCCGACCTCGACAGCGAGTACCAGCAGCTGTCGGCCGAGGTCACCCGGATCGCGACCCAGACCAAGTTCAACGGCAATGCGATCGTCGGCGGCGGCGCCGGCGCACAGACCTTCCAGGTCGGCGCCAACAACGGCGACACGCTCACCATCACGACGGTCGCCGTGACGACCGTCGCCGGCGACGTGCTGACCGCCGCCAACGCGTCGACCGCGCTCGCCGCGATCGACGCCAAGCTCGACGTCATCACGACGAACCGGGCGACCTACGGCGCAGCGATGAGCCGCTTCGAGTTCGCGATCCAGAACCTGTCCATCACGGCCGAGAACCAGACCGCGGCCCGGGGTCGGATCATGGACGCCGACTTCGCCGCCGAGACCGCCAACCTGGCGCGTGCCCAGATCCTGCAGCAGGCCGGCACGGCGATGGTCGCGCAGGCCAACGCGCAGCCGCAAACGGTGCTGAACCTGCTCAAGTAAACCGGCCGAGGCGCGCAAAAGGCGCCAACACGCCGCTCAAGTCCGCGCCGCCGCGGCCGAGATAGCTGGCAGCGGCCGGCGCAGCGGCGGCGCGTCCACGAAGATTGCTCATGGCGACGATCAGCTCCCCCGGCATCGGCAGCGGCCTCGACGTCAACTCGATCGTCACCCAGCTGATGGCGATCGAGAAGCAGCCGCTCGACGCGCTGCAGACGAAACAGACGACGATCCAGAGCACGATCTCGGAGTACGGCAAGATCCAGAGCGCCGTCTCGACGCTGAACGATCTCGCCGCCAAGCTCGCCGGCACGTCGGCGTGGAAGCAGACGGTCAGCAACTCGTCGAGCACCGCGGTCACGGCGGCGACCAACAACTCGGCGCCGGGCACCTACACGGTCACGGTGCAGTCGCTGGCGAGCGTGCAGACGATCGCGACCGGAACTCCGGTGCCGGCGTCGACGACGCCGGGCGCGGGAACGCTGCACATCGAGCTCGGCACCTATGGAGCCAACCAGGCGTCGTTCACGCCGAAGGCGGGAGCGACCGCGGTCGACGTCGCGATCGCCGCGACCGACACGCTGGCGGACGTGCGCGACAAGATCAACGCCGCTGGCGCCGGCGTCACCGCTCTGATCATGACCGACGCCAGCGGCTCGCGCCTGCTGATCCGCTCCAACGACAGCGGCGCCGCCAACGCGTTCCGGACTTCGGGAATCGCCTCGCTCGCGTTCGATCCGTCGGCAGGGGTCACGACGATGGTGCAGAGCCAGACCGCGGCCGATGCGCAGGCGACGGTCAACGGCCTCGCGGTGACGTCGAGCAGCAACAGCTTGAGCAACATCGTCGACGGGCTGACGCTCAACCTCGCGAACGTCACCACCGACCCGGTGACCGTCAACGTCGTCACCGACACCGACGCGCTGAAGAAGACGATCAGCGACTTCGCGGCGGCCTACACCGCCGTCGTCAAGCTGATCGGCACCGACACCAAGTACGACGCTGCGACCAAGACCGGCGGCGTCCTCCAGGGCGACAGCGCGGCGGTCGGCATCCAGCGGCAGCTGCGAACCCTGGCCGGCTCGCTGTCGGCGGCGTCGGCGACGTTCGGCCACCTTTCCGACGTCGGTCTCGAGCTGCAGGCGGACGGCTCGATGACCGTCAACGACAGCAAGCTCGGCAACGCGCTCGGCAACCTCGCCGAGCTGAAGAAGATGTTCGCGAACTCCGACGCCACCGATCCGACGCAGGACGGATTCGCGAAGCGGTTTCGGGTCGCAACCGATCTGATGCTCGGCATCGACGGCGCGGTGACGACGCGGACCGCCGGCCTCAACGCGCAGCTGCAGCGCAACGAGAAGGACCAGGACACCTGGAACACCCGCCTCGACCAGATCGAGCAGCGATTGCGCGCCCAGTACACCGCGCTCGACGCCGTGATGGCGCAGCTGAGCACGCAGAGCAGCTACCTGACGCAGCAGATCGCCCAGTACAACGCGAGCAGTTCGAGCAAGTAGTCGCCGCGCCGCGGCTGCCGCTCGCCGGCGCGGGGCGGAACAGGGGGCGAAATCGGCCCTTCCGCTGCTCAAGTCCCGACAGGCGGTACCGATACCCAAGGGACGCACACCTCGGATCGCCAACGCCACATGTTCGCGCCAGCAGCCTTGTCCCAGAGCGCCTCCCCTGCCTTCGCCGGCGCCTACCGTACGGTCGGCGTCGAGACCGGCGTCCCGGCGGCGTCGCCGCATCGCCTCGTGACGATGCTGTTCGACGGCTTCAACGAGGCCATCGCGCAAGCCAGGGGCGCGCTCCGGCAAGGCGACGTCGAGGCCAAGGGCAAGGCGATCGGCCGCGCCGTCCGCATCGTCGAAGAGGGCCTGAAGGCGGCGCTCGATGTCGAGGCCGGCGGCCCGCTCGCCGCGGACCTGTCGGCGCTCTACCGCTACGTCACGGTGCGACTGACCGAGGCCAACCTGCACAACGACAGCCGGGCGCTCGACGAGTGCGCCGCGCTGATCGAGCCGGTTCGCTCGGCCTGGATCGCGATCGACCCTGCGGCCGCCGCCGCCGAAGTGCAGTGAACACGCACCGGACAGAACCCTCGGGAGCCCGAATGAATTCCGTGCTGCTGAACTACTACCAGGCGATCGAGCAGGCGAGCCAGGACATGCTCGAGGCCGCGCGCGGCGGCAAGTGGGACGAGGTCGTCAAGCTCGAGGGCGCGTGCGCGGTGCTGATCGCGCAGCTGAAGAGCACCGCCGCCGAGCATCCGCTGCCGACCGACGAGGCGCAGCTGAAGTCGCGACTGATGCAGCGCATCCTGCTCAACGACGCCGAGATCCGCCAGCTCGCCGAGCCGTGGCTCGAGGACCTCGACGACATCCTGGCCGGCCGGCCGAAGACCCTGCACTGAGCGGCCGCGCCCGAGCCGCACCGAAGCGTTCCAAGGAGACGCCATGCAAACCAGCCCGGCACCGCTCGAAGGCATGAACGCGGCGCTCGAGGAGTTCCGCATCGGCTCGCCGCGCGACGTCGGCCTGCTCCTCAAGCAGCTGCTCGACGGCGCGGTGGTGCTCAGCCTGCACGGCAGCGACGGCAGCGTCTTTCGCAGCGCGATCTGGACGATGGACAGCGCGCGCGCGACGATCGGTTTCAACGCCGACCCCAACGACCCGGCGATGCAGTCGATCCTGCATTCGCACGACGTCACCGTCGTCGGCTATCTCGACAGCGTCAAGGTCCAGTTCGACCTGCGCGACCCGGTGCTCGTGCACGGCAACAAGGCGAGCGTGCTGAGCTGCGCGTTCCCGCGCGAGATGTACCGCTTCCAGCGCCGCAACGCGTTCCGCGTCCGGCCGCTGATGAGGAGCGCACCGGTCGCCCGCTTCCGCCATCCCGACCAGCAGGACGGCGAGGTCGCGCTGCGGATCATCGACCTCTCGATCGGCGGCTGCGCGCTCTTCCTGGCGGCCGACCAGCAGCCGATGACGGTCGGCGTCACGCTCGCGGGCGCGCGCATGGAGCTCGACGAGGACACCCGCGTCGACATCACCCTGCGCCTGCAACACGTCACCTCGATCAACAACGAGGGCCGCGGCGTCCGGCTCGGATTCGAGTTCGTCCGCCCGAACGGCGACGCCGTGCGCACGCTGCAGCGCTTCATCGATCTGACGCAGAAGCGCGGCAAGCTGATGGCGCTGAGCTGAACGACGACGTCACCACCACGAAGGAGACAGCGTGGATCTCAAGGACTTCATCCAGACCGCCGTCACGGAAATCGTCGACGGCGTTCTCGCTGCGCAAGCCGCCGCCTCGGCGCATCACGTCGCCGTCAATCCCGCCGTCGACGCGAAGTCGCGCGGCAACGACGGCGCGCGCGTCAACAACATCTCGTTCGACGTCGCGGTCACCGGCGTCGAAGGATCGGTCACGCCAGGCAGCGGCAAGCTGCGGGTCGCGCAGGCGAGCACCGCCGGCGAGCAGTGCGCGCGCCTGCAGTTCTCGCTGCCGATCGCGTTTCCCGAAGCGCGCCTGCCGCGCTCGACCGCGAGCACGCTCGACTCGGAGTTCATGCAGACGGTCAACAACGCCGACAGCACCTGGCTGCCGAGCTGAGCGCCGCCGCGCGGCGCCGAGCTTCGGAGCGCCGCCGAACAGCGGGAGGCTAGCGTGCGACGCAACGACGCCACGCCAGCAGATGTCGCATGGTCGCCTCCCCGAAGATGCGAGCGCCGATCGTGGCAGCGTCGCGCTGCAGAAGACGTGACGGTCAGCCGCCGAAGCGCGGCGATCCCACCAGCAGATAACGGTCGCTGCTGTTGAAGAGGTCGAAGCCGAGCTTCGCACGCTCGGCGACACGCGCCTCGCGCACTTTCGCGTTCGAGTCGTACGACGACATGCCGGTCGCGCATGCGCCGGCGTCAGGCCAGCGCACGACGACGGCGACGACCGGAAGGTCCTCGCCGCTCAGCAGGTCGAACGCGGCGACGACCTTGCCGCCCGCTTCTTCGAGCGCCGGCCGGTCGGCGCCGAGGAACGCCTGCCGCGCTGCGCCGCCCTGCCCCGTGTGCACGCGCAGCAGCAGCAGCTGATCGACGCCATCCGGCCGCGCCAGATCGAGAGCGACCGCCGGGTCGGGCCAGGCGGTCATGAACTGGACGTCGACGCGCGCCGTCAGCTCGGTGTCGCGGTGCGCTTCGGCGCGCAGCTTCTGCCACTCGCCATCGCCGCCGAACGCCGCCCACGCCGCGTTGCGCTGGTCGAGCGACTCCCAGCCGACGATCCAGACGAACGCCGGCAGGCGCGGCCCGGCGACTGCGCGCCACGCGGCGAGCGGGCGCGGCACCTTCGCGCGCTGCAACACCGCGGTGCACTGGCGCGCCATCAGCGTCTCCATCTCGGCCATGCGGCCGCCGCCGGCCTGGTAGGTCCTCAGCTCGTACAACATGCGCTCTCTCCTCGATGCGTCACTGCGTCGTCACGCCGGCCTTGCGCATCAGCTCGTCCCACTTCGCGATGTCGGCCTTGAGGAAGCGCGCGAACGTCGCCGGGTCGCCGCCCGCGGGTGTCGCGCCCTGCGTCGCGAGCGTCTCGACGACGTCGGGCGCCGCGAGCGCCCTGCTGGTTTCGGCGTTGATCTTGGCGATCACCGCGGGCGGCGTTCCCGCCGGAGCGAAGATGCCGTACCAGGCGCGCGCCTCGAGCCCGGGCACACCGGCCTCGATCGCGGTCGGGATCTCCGGGAAGAGCGGCGAGCGCTTCGTGTCGGTGACCGCGAGCGCCTTCAGACGGCCCGACTTGACGTGCGGCAGCAGCGCCGGCGGCGGCCCGAACATCACCGTGACCTGGCCGCCGATCAGATCGTTCACGGCCTGACCCATCCCCTTGTACGGCACGTGCGTCAGCTTGGTCTGTGTCAGCCCCTGGAACAGCTCGCCCGAGAGGTGCGACGCCGAAGCCGTGCCCGAGGAAGCGAACGAAACCGAGCCGTCCGGATGCGCCTTCGCGTACGCGACGAACTCGCGCAGCGTGTTGACCGGCAGCGACGCGTTGACGCAGACGATGTACGGCGGCGTGCTCAGGAGCGACACCGGCGCGAGCGTCGCCTCGTTCGACGGCACGACCGCACCGCTCGCGCCGATCAGCAGCGTGTGGCCGTCGGCCGGCGCGCGCGCGACCTCGCTGGCACCGATCGTTCCCGCCGCGCCGGGCCGGTTCGAGACGATCACCGACTGCCCCCACGCTTCTTCGTATTTCTTCGCCAGCAGGCGGCCGAGCAGGTCGGCGCCGCCGCCGGGCGGGAACGCGACGACGAGCGTGACCTGCTTCGACGGGAAGGTCGACTGCGCAGCCGCAGGAAGCGTCGCGGCGAGCGCGATCCCGGCAACCGCCAGCGAACGGACGAGGAGCTTGGTGAAGTGCATGGGAGATCCTTCTATCGGGGAGCCGAGGGCCGCCGCGTTCAGTCGGGAACGCAGCGAAACGGGGTCGCGGTCGGCGGCCGCAAGCGGGTCGACGCCTGCACCGCGAGGTACGTCACGGCGGCGCGCCGCGCCGTGAACATGCGCCGGAAGTGGCCGGGAGCGATCGGCTCGCACGACGCGCTGAAGTAGCGCGCCCACGCCGACTCGGGAACGCGCTCGCCCGCCATCGCGGCTTCGACCTCGCGCGTCTTGCGCACGACGTCGTCGGCAGGAGCGACGTAGGGCCGGTACACGTTGTCGATCGTCGAGAAGCCGCACATCGATTCGCTCCTACCGCTGGCGATCGGCGCCGATCTCGGCCGAGATGTCGGCGCCGACCGCCATCACGACCGGCGCGAGCTGGCGGATGCGTGGCCACTTCAGCCGGTCGAGCGGACCGGCGATGCCGACCGCGGCGACGACGTCGCCGAGCCGGTTGGTGACCGGCGCCGCGACGCCGCCGACGTTGGGCCGGAACTCGCCGATGTTGGTCGCGTAGCCGCGCTCGCGGGCCTGCTCGACGGCGCGCACGAGCTCGTCGCGCTTGATGATCGTCGACGGTGTATGGCGCACGCTCAGGCGCGCGACTTCGGCGACCACCGTCGGCGCCTGCCCGCCGAGCAGCGCCTTGCCGGACGCCGTGCAGTACGCCGGCGCGCGCCCGCCGAGCGGCGTGTGCGCGCGCACCGGGTTGGCGGTCTCGACCTTCTCGATGTAGACGATCTCGGTGCCTTCGAAGATCGCGAGGTGCGACGTCTCGTCGCTCGCCTGCACGAGTCGGCGCAAGTGCGGCCGCGCGATCGCGGCGATGTCCATCCGCGCGTGGATGCGCTGGCCGAGCTCCCACGCGCGCAGCGTCGGCTCGTACGCGCTCGCGGCGGTGCTGCGCACGTAGCCGGTGAAGCGCAGCGTCGAGAGGATCCGGTGCACGTTGCTCTTCTGCAGCCCCGACGCGAGCGCGAGCTCGGTGATCCCCGCCGGCCGCCCGAGGTCGACCAGGTGCTCGAGCATGGCGAGGCTCTTGACGACCGTCTTGTCGATCCCCGCGGGCGGCTCGCGGACGTCGATCGCGCGCGCCGCGCTCATCGCGGCGCTCCGACGACGCCGCATTCGCCGGCGGCGCTGCCGAAGGCGACGGCGTCGCCGTTCGCGCGCCACGCGATCGAGGTGATCGCGCCGCGGCCGCCGTCGCGCAGCAGGCGCGCCGACCGCGGGTCGGCGAGGGACGCGACCTGCAGCGCGCCGTCGCGGTGGCCGATCGCGAGCAGCGATGCGTCCGGGCTCCACGCGACGGCGCTGACGACACTCTGCGCGCGCGCCGCGACCTCGATCGCGCTCCGGTGCATCGGCCCGTCGTCGCCGTCGAACGGCCAGACGATCGCCGCCGCCGCGCCCGACGTCGCGAGCCAGGCGCCGTCGGGCGTCCACGCCCAGCTCTCGACCCTGCCCGGGTAGCCGAGCATGCGGAAGTGCCTGCGGTCGGCGAGGCGCCAGCCGTGGAGGAAGCTGTTCTGCGACGCGACGACGAGGAAGCGCCCGTCAGGCGAGAACGTCGACGCGTGGTGGATGTCGTTCGATGCCAACTCGAGCGGCTCGCCGGCCGCTTCGGTGTCGTGGACGGTGACGCCGTCCTGCTGCGCGACCGCGAGCCGGGCGCCGTCGCGTCCGAACGCGATTCCTTTCACGCTGCGCCGATGCTGCAGCTGCCGGTCGCCTCGCGCCGACTGCAGCCACACCGTCTTGCCCGACGCGTAGGCGAGGCGGCCGGCGCTCGCGTCGAGCGACGTGATCCACTTGCGCGGCACGCAGCCGAGCTCGCGCGGCTCGCCGTCGGCGCCGGTGCGGCAGACGCGGCCGTCCTCGCCGCTCGTCAGCAACGCGTCGTCTGCGAAGGTGCGCAGGGCGGCGAGCGACGACGCGGCGTGGACGCGAACGCAGTCGCGCTGCGCGCCGACGCGCCGCACCGTGCCGTCGGCGAGCGCGAAGGCAGGCTCGTCGCCGATGAAGGCGGCGACGAGGCAGTGGCTCTCGAACTCGCTCAGCACGCCGGCACCTCGGTCGCGACGCAGCTCTCGAGCCCGCGCGCGATCTCGTCGCGATCGAGGCCGCGACCGATGAAGACGATCCGGCTCTCGCGTCGCTCGTCGTCGTGCCAGGGGCGCTGGTGATCGCCCTCGACGATCATGTGCACGCCCTGCACCGCGTAGCGCCGCTCCTCGCCGCGAAACGCGAGGATGCCCTTCATGCGCAGGATGTTCGGCCCCTGCTGCTGCGC
This sequence comes from Caldimonas sp., assembly GCA_035493195.1. GTDB lineage: Bacteria > Pseudomonadota > Gammaproteobacteria > Burkholderiales > Burkholderiaceae_C > Schlegelella_A. Next base: position 13,241 of record DATJIM010000475.1, on the reverse strand, counting down.
GAGCGCGTGGAGCCACGGGAAGAAGCGGTGCTCGTCGAGGACGCCGGTCCTGAGCGAGATCGACTGCACGGTGACGTCGTGGATCGCCGACGGCTTGCCGGCGCGCGCCGGATGGGGGTGATGGTGCTCGTGGGTGCAGTCTTCGCCGCAGTCGTGGTCGCCGTGCGCATGCTCGTCGTCGCGCTCGTCGAGGAGATCGGGCTGCAGGCGAAGCGCGCGCTTCAGGTCGAACACGCCGCGATCGAGGACGCGGTCGAGCTGGATCGCCGAGCGCTCCGTGCGGTGGATCTCGGCATGGGGATTGACGGCACGGATCACCGCCTCGACCTCGGCGAGCGCCTCGGCCGTGACGAGATCGGTCTTGTTGAGGAGGACGACGTCGGCGAACGCGATCTGGTCCTCGGCCTCGCGGCTGTCCTTCATGCGCAGCGGCAGGTGCTTGGCGTCGACGACGGTGACGACGGCGTCGAGCCGCGTCCGGGCGCGCGCGCCTTCGTCCATCAGGAACGTCTGCGCCACCGGCACCGGGTCGGCGAGCCCGGTCGTCTCGATGACGATCGCGTCGAACCGCCCGGGCTGGCGCAGCAGCCGCTCGAGCACCTCGATCAGGTCGCCGCGAACGGTGCAGCAGACGCAGCCGTTGTTCATCTCGTAGATCTCTTCCTCGGTCTCGACGATGAGGTCGTTGTCGATGCCGATCTCGCCGAACTCGTTGACGACGACCGCGAAGCGCAGGCCGTGGTCGCCGGTCAGGATGCGGTTGAGCAGCGTCGTCTTGCCGGCGCCGAGGTAGCCGGTCAGGAGCGTCACCGGAAGCTTGTCGGGTTGCATGGCGACCATCGTCGATCAGGCGCGCTCGAGGATGTGCAGCCCGCGGTTGCGGTCGATGACGTACATCAGGCCCTGCTCGGTGAGGAAGACATCGTTCGTCTGCGGCCGGTCGAACCCCGACGGCGTGTCCGGCACGAAGTAGCCGACCTCCTTCGGCGCGTGCGGATTCTTGACGTCGACGAGCCGCAGCCCGAACTCGAACCACGCGACCGGGATCTCGGTGCCGTAGACCTGCTCGGCGGGCTCATGGCAGCCCGAGAACTCGGGCATGTTGCGGTTCTCGAGGCCTTCGATCTGGTACGTCGAGATGGGCACCGGCTGGGTCTCGTCGGTGATGTCGACGAGCCACATGAACGCTGGCGGCGACGGCCGGATCTTGCGGACGTCCTCGTCGGCGACGATCGCGATCTTGCGGCCCGCGACCTCGAACGGCAGCGGCAGCACGGTGTGCGTCGGGTGGCCGAACGTCGGGCTGTACTGCAGGCGCGAGACGAGCTTGGGCTTCGTCATGTCCTCGATGTCGAGGATCGCCATGCCGGCGTGCCAGTAGGCGACGTAGAGCCGGTTGCCGCGACGCAGCACGTGGTGACACCACGTCAGCCGGTAGCCTTCGTCGGGAGTCTCGCCGCCGGCGACCCACTGGCCCGGCATCCACCAGCGGCCGACCTCCTCGGGTCGCGTCGGATCGTTGAGGTCGAGGATCATCGCGATGTTGAGGTGGTAGCCGGCGACCGTCGGCGTGATGTACGCGTAGCGGCCGTCGAAGTCGAAGCGATGGACGCCGGCGCCCGCCGACTTCCAGAAGCAGAGCTCCTTCGGCTGCGCCGGATTCGAGACGTCGTAGACGAGCAGGCCGCCCTGGAAGCTGTCGTCGTGGATGTACGGCGGTGGGCACTCCCAGTTGACGAGCATGAGGTCGTTCTCGACCCGCACCTTGTGGGTGTGCACGCCGGGGGGAATCGCGATGTGCGCGACCTGCTTCGGGCGCTTCGGGTCGCTGATGTCGAGGATCGACGTTCCCGCCGGCGCGTCCATGTGGGCGATGTAGCAGTAGTTGCCCTGGACGTAGACCTGGCCGCCGCCGGTGATGTCGAAGTAGCAGACCTCGCGAAGACCTCTGGCCTGGGGCATGACGCGCTCGCTCCTAGGACGTGCAGCCGCGGCGCGGCACGTCGTTCTACTATTTGGAAAGATGTTCTACGCGGAGTTCACTCTAGCCCCATTCGACCGTGCCTGCAATCGGTGCGACGCGCGCGCTCAGCGGTGCGGTGCGCCCAGCCGCGCGCGCGTGTGCGCGACCACCTTGGCGAGGAGCGCGTCGATCGACGCCTTGGTCGCGTCGAAGCCGGCGGTCTTCTTGAACGTCTTGATGTCGATGAAGAGGCGCTTGTTGACCTCGATGAAGACGCTGTCGACGCCGTTCGCGGGGTCCGAGTGGCGCCGCGTCAGCTCGCCGCCGTAGTACGGGAAGTTGCGGCTCACGCTGTGGCCGAGGTCCTCGAGCGTCTTCGCGATGAAGTCGAACAGCTCGGGCCGGCACGTCGTTCCCTTGACGTCGCCGATGCAGAAGTCGGCGCGCGCCTGGCCCGGGTCGGCGTGGGTCGGCGCGCCGATCGCCGACATGCAGTGAAAGCTCAGCTGCACCGCGCCGCCGGCGCGTGCGCGCATCGCCGCCAGGATCCGCGCGAGCTCCTGGTGGTACGGCTCGTGGTAGCGCGCGAGCCGGTCCTGCAGCTCGGCCACGGTGAGCTTTCTCTCCTGCATCTCGGTGCCGTAGCGCGAGTAGCGCTTGATGAGGCCGAGGCCGCGCTGGGTGAAATCGCTGAGCGTGATCGGGCCGGGCCACTTGCCTTCGATCAGCCCCTCGTCGACGTCGGCGGCGCTGCGGTTGGTGTCGACGAACGTGTTCGGGAAGCACGCGTACAGCAGCGTCGCGCCGAGCGACGGTGCCGCGGCGCAGAGCTCCTCGACGTACATCGAGACGTTGTCGTGGACCTCGCTGAACGGCAGCGGCGAGCGGAACTCGGGCGGGTACTCGCGACCGCTGCGCGACACGTCGACGAGCACCGGCGCGGGATCGGCGACGGGGTCGGTGCGGTGGAAGACTCCTGGCTGGACGGTGATCATCGGCTCGACCTCGTTCGATTCGTGAAGACGACGCCGCACGCATGCGGCGATCAAGAGCGAATCGATTGTGGGGTCGTCGCCTAGACCTGCATCCCCATGATGTCCGAGTACGCCTGCACGAGGCGGTTGCGGACCTGCAGCGTCGCGGCGAAGCCGATCTGCGCCTTCTGCATCGCGACCATCGTCTGCTCGAGGCTCACCGTCGGGTTGTCGAGCATGACTTCGCGCTGCAGCCGCGTCGCTTCGTCCTGCGTGCGGCTGACGGCGTCGAGCGCGTGGCCGAGCGCCTTCTGGAATCCGGTGCCGGCGACGGCGCCGCCCTGCTTCAGCGGCATGCCGTCGACGCCGAGACCGGCGCGGGCCACCGCCTGCGCGAAATCGAAGGGCTTCAGCGTGACGTTCATGGCGGATTTCTCCAGGGCCGCCATCGTGGCAGCGCCGGCGCCTTCCGTCAGCGCGAACTGACGCCGCAATTCCCGCCTGTTCGGACCATTCCGATTGCGGGGGCGTTCGAATAATCCCCGGCACCGGCGGCTCTTCGCCGCGGTCTCCCACGCGAACGCCTCCATGGACAACGCCGTTGCCCTCCCGCCCAACGCCTCCCAGGTTCCCGCCACCTTCGCCGGCCGGCTGCAGGCGATGCCGCTGCGCAGCAAGATCAGCGCCCTGGTCGGCGTCGTCGCGCTCGCCGGCGTCGTCTTCGCGATGACGGCGTGGAATTCGCACGGCGACTACAAGGTTCTCTACGCCAACCTGTCCGACAGGGACGGCGGCGCCGTCATCGCGCAGCTGTCGCAGATGAACGTGCCGTACCGCTTGTCGGAAGGCGGCGCCGCGATCCTCGTCCCGGCCGCGCAGGTGCACGACCTGCGCCTGAAGATGGCGACCGCGGGATTGCCGAAGGGCGCCGTCACCGGCTTCGAGCTGATGGACAGCGCGCGCTTCGGCCAGACCCAGTTCCAGGAGCGGCTCACGTTCCAGCGCGGCCTCGAGGGCGAGCTGACGCGCTCGATCTCGTCGCTCGCCGCCGTGCAGGCCGCGCGCGTCCACCTCGCGCTGCCGAACCAGAACGGCTTCTTTCGCGAGCAGCAAAAGCCGAGTGCGTCGGTGCTGCTGACGCTGCATCCCGGGCGCACGCTCGACCGCGCCCAGGTCGCGGGCATCGTCCACCTGGTCTCGTCGAGCGTTCCCGAGATGAGCCCGAAGGCGGTCAGCGTGCTCGACCAGAGCGGTGCGCTGCTCACCGGCAGCAACGACAGTGCAGCCGCGGCCGGCGGCCTCGACGCGCAACAGCTCGCATACGTCGCGCAGATCGAGAACGGCTACACGAAGCGCATCGTCGACCTCGTCGAGCCGATCGTCGGCGCCGACAACCTGCGCGCGAGCGTCACCGCCGAGGTCGACTTCTCGCAGACCGAGGCGACGTCGGAAGAGTTCAAGCCGAACCAGGGCGAGAACGCGACCGTCTCGATCCGCAGCCAGCAGACGAGCGAGCAGCCCGGCAACGGCGGCACCGCGCTCGCGAGCGGCGTCCCGGGCGCGGCGTCGAACCAGCCGCCGATCGCGGCGACGGCGCCTCTCGTCGGCGCTTCGCAGCCGCTGCACGCCGCGGCGACCGGCGTGGCCGGCGCGACCGGCGGCCGCCGCGAGGCAGTGACGAACTACGAAGTCGACAAGACCGTCCGCGTGACCAGGAACGCGACCGGCAACGTCAAGCGGCTGAACGCCGCGGTCGTCGTCAACAACCGCAGCGTCACCGACGCCAAGGGCAAGACGACGCAGGTGCCGCTCGGCGCCGACGAGATCGAGAAGATCACGGCGCTCGTTCGCGAGTCGATCGGCTTTTCCAAGGAGCGCGGCGATTCGGTCAAGGTCGTCAACGCGCCGTTCAAGGTCGAGCCGAGCGCGACGCTTCGCGAGGTCCCGTTCTGGAAGACGCCCGAGCTGATCGACATGGTCCGCGCTGCTGCGATGCCGATCGGCCTCGCGATCGTCGCGCTGCTCGTCTTCTTCGGCCTCTTGCGGCCGGCGATGAAGGCGGCGCTCGCGCCGCGGCCGCTGCGGCAGGCGCAGCTGCAGCGCCCCGGCCAGCGGATCGACGCGGTCGTCGACGACGAGTCGACGATGCCCGCGATGCTCGGCCAACCCGCGGTGCTGCGCCAGATCGAGGGCGCGAAGGCGCTCGCCAAGGACAACCCGGCAGCGGTCGCCGGCATCGTGCGCGGCTGGGTCGGCGGCGGCGAAGCCGCGTAGGCGAGGCGAAGGAACGCGATGGCGCTCGACGAAGCCGGACTCGAAGACGCAGCGATCCTCCTGATGTCGCTCGGCGAGGAGGAGGCCGCCTCGGTGCTGCGCCACCTTTCGCCGCGCGAGGTGCGCAGCCTCGGCGAGACGATCGCGCGCATGACGTCGGTGCCGAAGGACCGGCTCGACAAGGTGATGACCAAGTTCGCGAGCACCGCCGAGAGCCGCAGCCCGCTCGTCGCCGACACCGGCAACTACGTCCGCAACGTTCTCAAGAAGGCGCTCGACGAGGACAAGGCGAACCTGCTCATCGACCGCATCCTGCACGACGGCAAGCTCGCCGGGATCGAAGGTCTCAAGTGGATGGACTCGGCGTCGATCGGCGAGATGCTCCGCCACGAACACCCGCAGATCGTCGCCGCGGTGCTCGTTCACCTCGACAGCGAGCAGGCCGCCGCGGTCCTGAAGAGCTTCGGCGAGCGCCATCGCAACGAGGTGCTCGTACGCGTCGCGACGCTCGACGGCATCCAGCCTTCGGCGCTCAAGGACCTGAGCGACGTCATGGGCCGCATGGTCGCCGGCGGCGAGCAGGCGCGGCTCGCGCCGCTCGGCGGCGTCAAGACCGCGGCCGAGATGATCAACCTGCTCGGCACCACGATCGAGACGGCGGCGATCGACTACATCCGCGAGACCGACAACGATCTCGCGCAGCGCATCCTCGACAACCTCTTCACGTTCGACGACCTGATGCGCGTCGACGACCGCGGCATCCAGGCGCTGCTGAAGGAAGTCCAGTCGGAGGCGCTCGTCGTCGCGCTCAAGGGCGCCAAGCCCGAGCTACGCGAAAAGGTGCTGAAGAACATGTCGACGCGCGCGGCCGAGACGCTGCAGGAAGAACTCGACGCGCGCGGCCCGGTGCGCGTCGCCGAGGTCGAGGCCGAGCAGAAGGAGCTGCTCAAGATCGTCCGCAGGCTCGCCGAGGAAGGCCAGCTCGTGATCGGCGGCGGCAGCGGCGATGACTTCCTGTAAGGCGTGCTCGTGGTGCGACCGATGAGCGCAGCGAAGCAGCCGCGTCCGGTGCCGCCGCCCGCCGAGGGCGCGCGTGCGACGCCGGCGCGCGACGTCTACGCGCGCTTCATTCCGCGCGAGGAGCTGAGCTCGTTCGCGTCGTGGTCGTTCGGCGACGTCTCGACCGCCGGCGGCAGCACCGCCGCGCGCGCCGAGCCCGAGCCGCCCGCCGACCCCGCCGAGCAGCACGCCCACGCGGTGCGCGCGGCGCGGCAGTCGGGCTACCAGGAAGGCTATCGCGACGGCCTGGTCGCGCTCGAGGGTTTCAAGCAGAGTTTCGCGAGCCAGACGACCGCGCAGGTCGGCGCGCTCGTCCGCTCGGTCGGCGAGCAGCTCGACGCGCTCCAGCAGGAGATGGCGCGCGCCCTTGCAGCGACCGCGACAGCGCTCGCCCGCCAGGTGCTGAGGAGCGAATTGGCGATGCGGCCCGAAGCGGTCGCGACCGTCGCCGAGCAGGCGATCGCCGCGCTGCTGCCGAGCGCGCGCCACATCGTGCTGCGCGTCCATCCCGACGACCACGCACTGATCGCGGCGCACTCCGCCGACGCGATCGCGGCGCGCGGTGCGCGACTCGTTTCCGATCCTGCGATCGAGCGCGGCGGTTGCCGCATCGAGTCCGACATCGGCCTCGTCGACGCGACGATCGAGGAGCGCTGGCGTCGCGCGGTCGCGGCGCTTGGCAGCGACCTGCCGTGGAGCGGCGATTCGGCGTCGTCGCCCGTCATCCTGAGCGCAGCGAAGGACCCCGGCGATGCATGAAGGCGAGATCCTTCGCTCCGCTCAGGATGACGGTGGCCCGCGAACGCAGGCGAGCGTCACCGCCAAGTGGCAGCGCTACTTCGCCGACCTGCAAGGCGCGGCGAGCGAGACGCTGCCGCTCGAGACGCAAGGCCGGCTCGTTCGCGTCACCGGGCTCGTCCTCGAGGCCGCGGGAATCCGCGTCCCGGTCGGCTCGGTGTGCGAGATCCACCAGGACGCGGTCGCGGGCGAAGCCGGCCCTCCGGTCGTCGCCGAGGTCGTCGGCTTCTCCGGCGATCGCGCGTACCTGATGCCGACCGGCGACGTCCACGGCCTCGCGAGCGGCGCGCTCGTCGTGCCGCGGCCGTCGCCGCTCGCCCCGATCAAGCTCGGGGTCGCGCGCCATCCGTGGCGACGCACCGTCGACCGCACGCTGCACCTGCCGGTCGGCGACGGCTTGCTCGGCCGCGTCGTCGACTCGCAGGGGCACCCGATGGACCGCAAAGGTCCGCTCGCGCAGGTCCACGACGAGCCGGTCGCGCGCCGGCCGATCAACGCGATGGACCGCGACCCGGTGCGCACGCCGCTCGACACCGGAGTGCGCGCGATCAACGCCATGCTCACCGTGGGCCGCGGCCAGCGCGTCGGCCTGTTCGCCGGCACCGGAGTCGGCAAGAGCGTGCTGCTCGGAATGATGGCGCGCTACACCGCCGCCGACGTCATCGTCGTCGGCCTGATCGGCGAACGCGGCCGCGAGGTCAAGGAGTTCATCGAGGACATCCTCGGCGACGGCGGCTTGCGCCGCGCGGTCGTCGTCGCCGCGCCCGCCGACGCGCCGCCGCTCGTTCGCATGCAGGGCGCGAATTACGCGACCGTGATCGCCGAGCACTTCCGCGACCGCGGCAAGAACGTGCTGCTGCTGATGGATTCGCTGACGCGCTACGCGATGGCGCAGCGCGAGATCGCGCTCGCGATCGGCGAGCCGCCCGCCACCAAGGGTTATCCGCCGAGCTGCTTCGCGAAGCTGCCGCAGCTCGTCGAGCGCAGCGGCAACGGCAGCGCCGGCGGCGGCTCGATCACCGCGTTCTACACCGTGCTCTCCGAGGGCGACGATCCGAACGACCCGATCGCCGACGCCGCGCGCGGCATTCTCGACGGCCACATCGTTCTCTCGCGCGAGCTCGCCGAGGCCGGCCACTACCCGGCGATCGACATCGAGCGCTCGGTCTCGCGCGTGATGACCAATGTCGCGCGCAGCGACCACCTCGAGGCGGCGCGGCGCTTCCGCCAGCTGCACGCGCGCCACCAGAAGGCGCGCGACCTGATCCAGCTCGGCGCCTACGCGCCGGGCCACGACGCCGAGCTCGACCTCGCCGTCCGCCTGCACGAGCCGATGCAGCGCCTGCTGCAGCAGGACATGGCCGAGCAGGCACCGCTCGCCGACAGCATCGCCTTCCTCCACGCCGTGCTCGCGGCGTGAACGCTTCTCCGGATCGAACATGCACCAGGACCTCCATTCCCTCGCCCTCCTCCTCGCCAAGGCCGAGCGCGAGCGCGACGAGGCGCTCGCCGAGCAGTTCCGCGCCGAGGCGGCGCGTCGCGCTGCGGTGACGCAGGCCGAGCAGCTCGTCGCCTATCGAAGAGACTACGAGCGCCGCTGGAGTGCCGAGTTCTGCCGCGAAGGCAAGATCGAGCTCGTCCGCTGCTACCAGGGCTTCATGCAGCGGATGACGCATGCGGTCGAGCAGCAGGAACGCATCGCCGCGCACACCGCGGTGCACGCGGAGCGCGCCGAAGCGATCGTCCGCGGCCACGAGCTGCGCGTCGCCGCGCTGAAGAAGCTCGTCGAGCGGCGACTGCGCGAGCGTGACGTCGTCGCCGCGCGGCGCGAGCAGAAGGAAAGCGACGACCGCGCCGTGCGCGCGGCATGGAGTCGCCTGACCGCGCCGGGAAGGCCGACCGCGCTGTGAAGGCGACCGTGACGCCGACGTCGAACGCCGCGCTGCCGCCCGTCGCGGCGACGCCCGCAGCGCATCCGCCCGTCGCCGTCGCAACGCCGACTGCGCCCGACCGCGCGCCCGAGCAGAACGCCGCCGGCGCACGCCGCTTCGCCGAGCTGCTGCGCGCGCGCCGCAGCGAAGCCGCGGCATCGCCTTCGCCCTCTGCGCCACGCAGCAAGGCTGTGCCCACCGACACCGCGCCGACCGCCGACGCGACCGAAGCGTCCGAGGCTCCGGAGCCCACCGCCGCGCCGTCCGCAAGCACCTCGCAGCGCACGACGGCGACGACGAAAGCGAACGCGCCGGCCGCGAAGCAAGCGGCCGCCAGGTCGACGGTCGGCCCCGAGCACACCGAGCGGGACACCGGCGCCACGCACGACGAACCCGAGGCACGCTCGACGGGGTCGACCGGCGATCGGACACTCGCGCTCGCACTCCTCGCGGGACAGCCGCCAGCGCCCGACGCCGCCGCGGCGCGCGGCGACGCGAGCGATGTCGTCGCTCGAGCGAACGACGATGGCACGATCGCAGTCGGCGACGACAGCCAGGCCGCCGCCACCACGGTGGCCGTCGGCGCGCGCGGCAAAGCCGCCGTCGACGCCGCCGATGAGCGCGATCTCGTCGCCGCGCGCGGGCACGTGCAAGACAACGATTTGCACCGCGAAGCGACGTTTGCGAGCGCGCTCCGCGACGTCCTTCGCGCTGCCGAGCCTTCGCTCGCCCACGCGCCGCGCGCGGCCGAGAGCGCGGCACTGCCGATCGCCGCGACCGGCACCGCCCACAGCCCGATCGAGTCGCGCGACGCCGCCGCTCCACCGGCCGCGCTCGCGCTCGCGACGCCGATCGATTCGCCCGACTTCGCCGCCGCACTCGGCATCCAGGTGAGCGTGCTCGCGCGCGATGGCGTCCTGCATGCCGAGCTGCATCTCCATCCGGTCGAGACCGGCCCGGTCTCGATCCGCATCGAGGTCGACGGCACGAACGCACGGATCGACTTCGGCGCCGACCTCCCGGCGACCCGCCACGCCATCGAGCAGGGCCTGCCCGAGCTCGCGAGCGCGTTGCGCGACGCGGGACTGACGCTCGCCGGCGGCGGCGTCTCGCAGCACGCGGGCAGCCGGCCGCGCGGCGACGATGACGGTGGCGGCGCCGCGCCGACGCAGGTGACGACCCCGGCCATCGGCGCCGCGCCCGCGCGCAGCGCGCAACGTCGCATCGCCGCCGGCGGAGTCGACGTCTACGCCTGAAGGGCGCGCCGTCTGGCAGCGAAAAGCCTCGCTTATCGCTGCTTCCTGCCGACGGCCGCTTTTCATAATTTCCCTTCAACGAGCGCGATGCGGCGGACGGCGCGGTCCGCGCGGATCGCTCGCCTGGGCGCAAAGGAGCTTCGATGTCTGCAGTGATGGCCGAGCCGGCCGCCGACGCCGCGCCGGCCCGGCGCCCGAAGAAGAAGGTCATCGTCATCGGCGCCGTCGTGCTCGTCCTCCTGGTCGCGCTCGCGGCCGGTGCGATCGTCTTCGTCAAGCAGCGCGCGGCGCGCGCCGCGGCAGCGGGCGACGACGAGAGCGCGGCCGCCGAGACCGCGGCGTCGACGGCGGGGCACATCGATCCGAAGAACGTCCCGATCTACCTGCCGCTCGATCCGTTCATCGTCAACCTCGCCGACCGCGAAGCCGACCGCTACGCGCAGATCGGCATCACCTTCGAGATGGAGAGCAACGGCGCGAGCGAGCAGATCAAGGCGTTCATGCCGGCGATCCGCAACACGATCCTGCTGATCCTCGCCAACAAGACGTCGAAGGAGCTGATGTATCGCGAAGGCAAGGAATTGCTCGCGCAGGAGATCCTGCGCGAGGCGGTGCGGCCGATGGGGATCGAGGTCGCGACTCCCGAGCCCGTGACGCCGGCACCGAGCGAGAGCGCTTCGGCGGCGGCGAGCGGCGCTGCCGCGGCGGCATCGAGGCCGAAGGCGCGGCGCGGCGCCGTGCCGCAGCACAACCCGATCGTGCGCGTCCACTTCTCGAGCTTCATCATCCAGTAGCGATGACGCCCTCTAGCTCACTGCGTTCGCGGCCCCCCGAGGGGACGCTCGGTTCCCTTGGGGTCGCCCGGCGGGGACCGCGATGAACGACCAGATCCTGACGCAGGACGAAGTCGACGCGCTGCTGCAAGGCATCGCGGGCGAAGGCGAAGCCGCGCCGGCCGAGGAGCCCGCCGAGGCCGGAGTGCGCAGCTACGACCTCGTGAATCAGGACCGGATCGTGCGCGCGCGGATGCCTGCGCTCGAGATCATCAACGAGCGCTTCGCGAAGAACATCCGCACCGGCCTCTTCGGCTTCATCAGGAAGAGCCCCGAGGTCTCGATCGGGCCGATGCACGTCCACAAGTTCAGCGCCTTCCTGCGTGAGATCGCGTCGCCGACCAACTTCAACATCGTCTCGGTGCGGCCGCTGCGCGGCCTCGGGCTCGTCGTCTGCGATCCGCCGCTCGTCTTTGCGGTGATCGACGCCCTCTTCGGCGGCGCCGGCAAGTACCCGACGCGGATCGAGGGCCGCGACTTCTCGGCGACCGAGCAGCGCGTCATCCGGCGCCTGTGCGACGTCGTCATCGCCGACTACAAGCGCGCCTGGGACGGCATCTATCCGCTCGAGCTCGACTACCAGCGCGCCGAGATGCAGCCGCAGTTCGCCAACGTCGCGCAACCCTCGGAGATCGTTGTCTCGACGTCGTTCACGCTCGAGATCGGCGAGGCGAGCGGGACGATCCACTTCTGCATTCCCTACGCAACGCTCGAGCCGATCCGCGACGTCCTCTACTCGACGATGCACGGCACGTCGTTCGCGCCCGACCGCCGCTGGATCAACCTGATGACGCAGCAGATCCAGGCCGCCGAGGTCGAGCTCATCGCCGAGCTCGCGCAGGCGCCGGCGACGGTCGAGCAGCTGCTCGCGCTGAAGGCGGGCGACTTCATCGAGCTCGACCTGCGCCAGTCGATCCAGGCCAAGGTCGCCGGCGTGCCGGTGCTCGATTGCCACTACGGAACGTCGAACGGGCGCTACGCGCTCAAGGTCGATCAACTGCTCGCCGGCTCGCGCGAAGGCTGGCTCGGAGAAATCAATGTCCAGTGATCAGAACACCCCGGGCGCACTTCCCGAAGATCCCGCGGCCGCCGACTGGGCCGCCGCCGACGGCCGCAACGAGCCGGCGATCGAGGTCCACGGCGCTGCCGAGCAGGTCTCGCCGGCGTCGTTCGCGACGTTCGCGCCGACGACCGGCTCGACCGCGGGCAACGACATCAACATGATCCTCGACATCCCGGTCCAGCTCACCGTCGAGCTGGGCAGGACGCGGATCTCGATCAAGAACATCCTGCAGCTCGCGCAAGGCTCGGTCGTCGAGCTCGAGGCGATGGCGGGCGAGCCGATGGACGTCCTCGTCAACGGCTACCTGATCGCGCAGGGCGAGGTCGTCGTCGTCAACGAGAAGTTCGGCATCCGCCTGACCGACATCGTCACGCCGAGCGAGCGGATGCGACGTCTGAGCCGCGGCTGATCCCGCTTTCGTCCTTTGCTTCGAGACATGCCGAACGGTCTCAGCGCCCTGCTGTGGTTCGTCGCGATCGTCGCGACGATCCCGTTCGCGCTCTGGCTTCTCAAGCGCACGCCGCTCGGCACCGCCGGCGGCGCCGGCGTGATGAAGAGCGTCGCGATGCTGCCGCTGTCGACGTCGCAGCGGATCGTGACCGTCGAGGTCGGCCACGGCGACGAGCGCCGCTGGCTCGTCCTCGGCGTCACGCCGACGGCGATCACGACGCTGCACACGATGGCGCCGGCGACGCCCGCCGCCGAGGCGACGGCCGGCGCGGTTCCGTCGGCGAGCTTCGCCCAGCTGTTCGCGCGCGTGCGCGGCAAGGGAGCCAGCGATGCCGGCTGAGCGGATCGCGCTGGCCGAGCAGCTGCGCAGCGACGCCGAGCTCGACGAGCAGCTGCGCGCGCCGCAACAGCGCCGCGTCGCCTGGCTCGCGCTCGTCGCGCTCGTCGCCGTCGCGCTGTTCTTCGCCGCATTTCCGGCCGCCGCGCAGAGCGCGACGCCGGCAGCCGGCGGCGCGACGCTGCCGCTCCTCATCGGCCAGGGCGCGAACGGCACGAGCTACTCGGTCCCGGTCCAGACGCTCCTCTTCTTCACCGCGCTCAGCTTCCTGCCCGCGGTGCTGCTGCTGATGACGAGCTTCAC
>DATJIM010000474.1:0-5884 GCA_035493195.1 Caldimonas sp. | reverse complement strand
TCGAGGCCGCACTCGAGCGCCGCCATCGCGAGCACGGGCGGCGTCCCGCAGACGAAGCGCGCGATTCCTGCCGCGGGCCGGTACGACGGCGCGAACTCGAACGGCGCGGCGTGGCCGAGCCAGCCCGAGAGCGGCTGGCGCATCGCGTCGCGGTCCATGCGCGCCGTGTGGCGCGGATGCGCCCAGACGAACGCCGGCGCACCGGGCCCGCCGTTCAGGTACTTGTAGCCGCAACCGACCGCGAAGTCGGCGTCGGCGCCGCCGAGGTCGACCGGCAGCGCGCCCGCCGAGTGCGCGAGGTCCCAGACGACGAGCGCGCCGGCGGCGTGCGCGGCGCCGGTCGTCGCCGCCATGTCGTGCATCCGGCCGCTGCGGTAGTTGACGTGCGTCAGCAGCAGCACGGCGACCTCGTCCGTGAACGCTTCGGTGATGCGGTGCCCATCGGCGAGCCGCAGCTCCATGCCTGACGCGGCGGCGACGCTCTCGGCGATGTAGAGGTCGGTCGGGAAGTTGCCGCGCTCGCTCAGGATGATCTTGCGCGCGGGCGCGTCGATGCGCTGCAGCGCCACCGCGGCGCTGAGCGTCTTGAAGACGTTGAGCGACGTCGAGTCGGCGACGCTCACCTCGCCGGCACCGGCGCCGATCAGCGCCGCGATCTTGTCGCCGATCCGTTGGGGCAGGTCGATCCAGCCGGCCGAGTTCCAGCTGCGGATCAGGCCTTCGCCCCATTCGCGCGACGCGACCTCGGCGAGCCGCGCGGCGGTGCGCTGCGGCAGCGCGCCGAGCGAATTCCCATCGAGGTAGACGACGTCTTCGGGAACGATGAACTCGTCGCGCAGCGAGCGGAGCGGATCGGCGCGGTCGAGCGCGACGCACTCCGCGCGACTGTTCGGGAGCGTCGAGGCGGGCGAGGCGAGGGTCATCGTCCGCGACGGTAGCATCTTGACAGCCACGGCCGCGCTGCTAGCGTGGCCCCGATGACCGACGGCGACGTCGCACCGGCCGCGGCCCCGAGACCCTCCGAAGACAGTGCGCCGCCGCTCGCGCATGCCACGCTCGTCGCGCTCTCGACGTACTTCGTCCTTGTCTGGGGCGCCGGCTTCGTCGCGACGCGGATCGCGCTGCAGTACGCGGCGCCGTTCAGCTACATCGGCATCCGCTATTCGATCGCGCTCGTCGTCGCGCTGCTCGCGTTCGGCCACGGCGCACGCTGGCCGCAATCGACGCGGCAGTGGGGCCACGTCGCCGTCGCCGGGCTGCTCAGCCACGCCGGCTATCTCGGCGGCAGCCACTACGCGCAGCGCCTCGGGCTGTCGGCGGGAGTCACTGCGCTGATCCTCGCGCTGCAGCCGCTGCTGACGGCATTGATCGTCTCGCGCTGGCTGCACGAGCGGCTCGCGCCGACGCAGCGCGTCGGCATCGCCGTCGGCCTCGCCGGCGTCGCACTCGTCGTCGGCGAGCGCGCGCTCGCCGGCACCGCGAGCGCGGCGAGCCTCGGCGCGATCGTCGTCTCGCTGCTGTGCGTCACCGCAGGGACGCTCTACCAGCGCGAGTTCTGCGCGGCCACCGACCTGCGTGCCGCGGTCTGCATCCACTTCGCGGCGACCGCGGCGGTCATGCTGCCGCTCGGCGTCGTCGTCGAGGGATTCGACATCCACTGGAACGGCGTCGTCGCCGCGGCGCTCGTCTACCACGTCGTCCTCGCCTCGATCGGCGCGTACTCGATCCTGCATCTGCTGATGCGCCACGGCCAGGCGACCGGCGTCACGAGCCTGCTCTACCTGACGCCGCCGGTCGCCGCGCTCGTCGAGTGGGCGTTCTTCCGCGTCGCGCCGAGCGCGACGATGTGGCTCGGCATGGCGGTCGCCTGCGTCGGCGTCGCGATGACGAGCGTCGTCGGCGCGCGCTTTGCGCGCGGCACGCTGATCGAGGAGCGCTCGTAAAGCGCGAATCAGCGCGCTCAGCGCTCGCCGTCGTTCGCGCGGACGACCGTCACCGTGCAATCGGCCTCGGCGGCGACGCGCGCCGAGACGCTGCCGAGGTGGCGACGCAGCCGCCCGCTGCTGCGCGCGCCGAGCACGATGTGGTCGACCTGGTTGCGGCGCGCGTACTCGACGACCGCGCTCGCCGGGTCGGGCGCCTCGAGGACGTGGTACGTGATCCGCGACGCGGCATCGTCGGCGCGCGTGCCGCCGGCGAACGCGTGCAGCAGCGGCCGCGCCCAGTGGCGCAGCTCGACGAGCAGCTTGACGTGGCGACTGGTGCCGTCGGGCTCGAGCAGGTCGTCCATGCCGATGCGGTGGATGCGCATCACCGTCAGACACGCGAGACGCGCGCCGGCTTCGCTCTTCAGTAGGCGAAGCGCGGCCTCGCGCACCGAATCGAGCAGCGCCGGCTCGGCAGCGGCGACGTCGACCGCGACGAGCACGATCGGGCTTCGCGCCGCCGCGCCGGCGACGCCGCCCGGCAGCGCCTCGCGCTCGGCGAGCGACGCGAGCCAGCGCTTCATCGTTCTCACCGTGCTGCCCGAGCCGGTTCGGGTCGCGCGCGACGTCAGCGCAACCTGATCGGAGTGGAGCAGGTCGAACGCGAGCTGGCTCGCCGTCTGGTAGCGCCGATCCGGCCGCACCTCGAGGCAGCGCAGCACGATCTCCTGCAGCCACGGTGGGCAGTCGGGGCGGATCGTGCGCGGCGCGACCGGGTCGCGGTACAGCCGCCGCCTCAGCCCCGTGACGCTCGACGGCATCCCGAATGGCCGCGCTCCGGTCGTCAGCTCGTAAAGCATGACGCCGGTCGAGAAGAGGTCGCTACGCGGATCGTTGCGGACGAAGCGCACCTGCTCGGGCGACATGTACGGCGACGTTCCCATCGGCAGGTCGAACTCCTCCTCGAGAAGATCGGGCAGGAGGTCGTGGTGCGAGAGCCCGAAGTCGATCAGCACCGCGTCGCCTTCGCCGCCTTCGCCGCCTTCGTCGCGGCGGCGCAAGACGATGTTGCTCGGCTTGACGTCGAGATGGACGACGTGCTGGCGATGCAGGTCGTGCAGCGCGGTCGCGACCTTGGCGCCGATGCGGGCGACCTCGTCGATCGCGAGCGGAGCGGCGTCGAACCGCTCGCGCAGCGACGCGCCGTCGATCTGCTCCATGACGATGTACGGAACGCGGGTGAAGTCGCCCTTCGCGACGAAGCGCGGCACGTGCGCGCCGGCGAGCGCGGGCATGATCATCTGCTCGACCTCGAAGCCGACGATCGCCGCCGGGTCCTCGCCGCCGCGCACGCGCGGCACCTTCATCAGGAACGGCGGATCGCCGGCGACCGGATCGACGCGGCTGACGTGCCAGAGCGTCGCCATACCCCCACGGTGCGCAACCGCGTCTAGGCGAAAGCCGTCGACGACGTCGCCGACCTCGAGCGAGGCCGGCGCGACGACGTCCGCGTCAGCGTCCACCGCCGAGCCGCTGCGCGAGTGCAGCCGGCAGCTTCGCGGCGCGCACCTTGGCGGCGGCCGCTTCGTGGTCGTACGGAACGCGAAAGAACGTCAGCACGTGCTCGGTCGTGTCGAAGATGGCGTAGCACGCGGCGGGATCGCCGTCGCGCGGCTGCCCGGCCGAGCCGGGGATCGCGAGCCAGCGCCGTTGCGACGAGAGCGGAATCGCGACGCCGGGCAGCGGAGCGAAGTCGCCGGCCTTTCCGGTGCTGCTCAGGTGGTAGAGCATGGGCACGTGGACGTGGCCGCAGAACGTGAAGCGGCGGTCGGTCGCGAGCAGGCTGCGCATCGCTTCGCCGCGGCCGACCAGGTACGCCCATTCGCCCGGCGCGAACGCGTTGGCGTGGACGAAGAGCGCGTCGCCGACGCTCTCCGCCAGCGGCAGCTTGGCGAGGAACGCGAGCTGTTGGCGGTCGAGGCGGCTGCGCGTCCATTCGACGACGGCGCGCGCGTCGGCGACCATGCTCGGCTGCGGTCCCTGGACGACGGCGGCGTCGTGGTTGCCGACGACCGCGACCGCGCCGGCGGCGACGTGCTCGCGAACGCGGTCGACGACCCACCCGGGGTCGGCGCCGTAGCCGACGTAGTCGCCGAGGAAGACGTGGCGCTCTGCCCCCTGCGCAGCGGCGTGGGCGAGGACGGCGCCGACTGCCTCGCGGTTGGCGTGCAGATCGGCGACGAGCGCGAGCTTCACGGCGCGGCTCGACGGCTGCTAGCCGATGCGGCCGAGGACCAGGTATTCCATCAGCGCCTTCTGCACGTGCAGGCGATTCTCGGCCTCGTCCCAGACGACCGACTGCGGGCCGTCGATCACCTCGGCTTCGACTTCCTCGCCGCGGTGCGCCGGCAGGCAGTGCATGAAGACGGCTTCGGGACTGGCGACGGCCATCATCTCGCGGTCGACGCACCAGTCGGCGAACGCGGCGCTGCGTTCGGCGCTCTCGGCTTCGTAGCCCATGCTCGTCCAGACGTCGGTCGTGACGACGTCGGCGTTGCGGCAGGCGTCGAGCGGATCGCGGAAGGCGCGGAAGCAGTCGGAGCGCTGCACGCCCGCCGCTGCGGCGTCGACCTCGTAGCCTCCCGGCGTGCTCAGGTGCAGCGTGAAGCCGAGGATGTCGGCCGCCTGCAGCCAGGTCGCGGCCATGTTGTTGCCGTCGCCGACCCAGGCCACCGTGCGCCCCTGGATCGAGCCGAAGCGCTCGATGCACGTGAACACGTCGGCGAGGATCTGGCACGGGTGGTACTCGTTCGTCAGCCCGTTGATCACCGGGACGCGCGAGTGCGCCGCGAACGCCTCGAGCTTGTCCTGGCCGAAGGTGCGGATCATGACGATGTCGACCATGCGGCTGATCACCCGCGCCGTGTCCTCGACCGGCTCGGCGCGGCCGAGCTGGCTGTCGGTCGTCGTCAGGTTCACGACCGAGCCGCCCATCTGGTACATGCCCGCCTCGAAGCTGACGCGGGTGCGAGTCGACGCCTTCTCGAAGATCATCGCCAGCGTGCGATCGACGAGCGGCGTGTACTTCTCGTAGTTCTTGAACCGCTTCTTGATCTCGCGCGCGCGCTCGAACAGATACGCGTATTCCTCGGCGCGGAAGTCGCGGAACTGCAGGTAGTGCTTGATCAGGCTCATTCCGGGCTTCATGCCGGTCTGCGCGGGCTCAGGGCGATTCGCGCAGGAACTCCTTGATGAGGGGGCAGAGGATCGCGACGATCTGCTCGGCCTCGTCGCGATGCAGGATCAGCGCGGGCAGCAGGCGGACGACGCGCTCGGCGGTGACGCTGACGAGCAGTCCCGCGTCGGCAGCGCGGCCGAGCAGCGGTGCGCACGGGCGGTCGAGCTCGATGCCGAGCATCAGCCCCTGCCCGCGGACCTCGACGACGCCCGCGACGCTGGCGAGCTCGCGCTCAAGACCTTGCTTCAGCAGCGCGCCGATCTCGGCGGCGTTGGCGAGCAGTCCTTCTTCCTCGACGATCTTCAGCGTCTCGATGCCGGCGCGCATCGCGAGCGGATTGCCGCCGAACGTGGTGCCGTGGTTGCCGACGGCGAAGACGCCGGCGGCGCGATCGCCGCAGACGAGGGCGCCGATCGGCACTCCCGAGCCGAGGCCCTTCGCGACCGGCATGACGTCGGGCCGGATCCCCGCCCACTGGTGCGCGAACCACTTGCCGGTGCGGCCCATGCCGCACTGGACCTCGTCAAGCATCAGCAGCCAGCCGTGCTCGTCGCAGACGCGGCGGACTTGCCGGAGGTACTCGACTGTCGTCGGCCGGATGCCGCCTTCGCCCTGGATCACCTCGAGGAAGACGGCGACGATGTTCGGATTCGAGCGACCGAGGCTCTCGATCGCGCCGACGTCGTTGAGCGGGACGCGAACGAACCCCTCGACGAGCGGG
>DATJIM010000473.1:0-2501 GCA_035493195.1 Caldimonas sp. | reverse complement strand
CGGCTTCGGCATGGCCGACGATGATGCCGTGCCGCTCGGCAGCCGCGGGTACAGTCGCTGGCCATGGTCGAGACCCGGGCGACGAGCACCGCCGCGCTGCGCGAGTTGCGCGCGTTCGGTCTCGCCTATCCGGCTGCCCACGCGATGCCGATCGACATGCGCAAGGCGTGGATCGACGAGGGCGATCGGGCGCAGGCGCCGAAGCGACTCGTGGTGACGATCGGACGATGACCACCGCTCCCGACGCGACCAATACCGGCGACGGGCTCGCCGAGCGCCTCGCGCGCTGCTACACCGGCGTCGTCTACGACGTCCTCCGCGACCGCGGCATCGTGCAGTGCATCCTGCCGCCTTCGATCGTCCCGCTCGACCGCGCGATGGTCGCTGCCGGGCCGGTGTTCACGGTGCGCGGCCGCCCCGACGCGAGCGTGTCGGCGCACGAGAGCCTGCTGCGCTGGACCGAGCTGCTGTCGCGCGCGCCGCGCGGCCACGTCGTCATGGTCCAGGGCAACGACGGCGAGCGTGCGCTGATGGGCGAGCTCTCGGCCGAGACGCTGCAGTTTCGCGGCGTGCGCGGCTACATCGTCGACGGCGGCTGCCGCGACACGGCGTTCATCCGCAGGATCGGCTTTCCCGTGTTCTGCGACAAGGCGACGCCGCGCGACATCGTCGCCGCCTGGGTGCCGGTCGCTTACGACGAGCCGATCAGCTTCGGCCAGGTCGTCGTGCGCGCCGGCGACCACGTCCTCGCCGATTGCGACGGCATCGTCGTCGTCCCGGGTGCGATCGCCGCCGAGGTGATCGCCGCCGCCGAGGCGGCGATGCGGACCGAGGACAAGGTGCGCGCGGCGATCCTCGCGGGGGTCGATCCGCAGCAGGCGTACCTCGAGCACGGCAAGTTCTGAGGCGATCGCGCCCGCGATCAGCCGCCGACCGACACCTTGCGGCACGCCTCGGCGCAGCTGCGGCACGCTGCCGCGCACGCCTGGCAGTGGTCGTGGCGGTGCTTGCCGCACTCGGTGCCGCACGCGTCGCAGACCTCGGCGCACAGCGCTGCGATCGCGCCGATCAGCTCGCTGCTGCGCGCCGCTGCGCCGGCCGTGAGCTGGCACGCGGCGGCGCAGTCGAGGTCGAGCGCGACGCAGCGCGCCATCATCCTGACGTCGTCTTCGCGGAGGCACGAGACCGCACAGTGGTTGCACGCGGCGGCGCACGCGTCGCACGCGTCGATGCACGCCTGCAGGGATGGGCTCGCCATGGTCGCTCCTCGATGCGCCGCGCCGGCGGCGTCGCATCGTCGCGGGCAAGCCGTGTTCCCTCGCGTCGCCGCGGCGCTGACGTTCACCGCGGCGGCGGCGGCGGCAACGCGATCAAGGCGCCCGCGGTGCGGGCCAGCGGGCTACAGCCCTGCTGCTTGGCGCAGCTGCGCCGCCTTGTCGGTGCGTTCCCAGGTGAACTCGGGCTCGTCGCGGCCGAAATGCCCGTACGCCGCCGTCTTCGCGTAGATCGGCCGCAGCAGGTCGAGCATCTGGATGATCCCCTTCGGCCGCAGGTCGAAGTGCTCGTGGACGAGCTCCTCGATCTTGTGGTCGGGAATCTTGCCGGTGCCTTCGGTGTAGATCGTCACGTTCATCGGCCGCGCGACGCCGATCGCGTACGCGACCTGGATCTGGCACTGCCGCGCGATTCCGGCGGCGACGATGTTCTTGGCGACGTAGCGCGCCGCGTACGCCGCCGAGCGGTCGACCTTCGACGGGTCCTTGCCCGAGAACGCGCCGCCGCCGTGCGGGCACGCGCCGCCGTAGGTGTCGACGATGATCTTGCGGCCGGTGAGGCCGCAGTCGCCCTGCGGGCCGCCGATGACGAAACGGCCGGTCGGGTTGATCAGGTACTTGGTCTCCTTCAGCCAGTCCTTCGGCAGCACCGGCTTGATGATCTCCTCGATGACGGCCTCGACGAATTCCTTCTTCATCTGCTTGCCGTCGCTCATCTCCGGAGCGTGCTGGCTCGAGAGGACAACGGTGTCGATCGAGTGCGGCCGGCCGTCGACGTAGCGCATCGTCACCTGGCTCTTGGCGTCGGGCCTGAGGTACGGCATTCGGCCGTCCTTTCGGAGCTGCGCCTGGCGCTCGACGAGGCGGTGCGCGTAGTAGATCGGCGCCGGCATCAGCTCGGGCGTCTCGTCGCACGCGTAGCCGAACATCAGACCCTGGTCGCCGGCGCCAGTGTTCAGGTGGTCGTCGCTCGCGTGGTCGACGCCCTGCGCGATGTCGTTGCTCTGCTTGTCGTAGGCGACGAGCACCGCGCAGCCCTTGTAGTCGATGCCGTACTCGGTGTTGTCGTAGCCGATCCGCTTGATGGTGTCGCGCGCGACCTGGATGTAGTCGACGTGCGCGTTGGTCGTGATCTCGCCGGCGAGGACGACGAGGCCGGTGTTGCACAGCGTCTCGGCGGCGACCCGCGAGCGCGGATCCTGGGCGAAGATCGCGTCGAGGATCGAG
>DATJIM010000472.1:0-2931 GCA_035493195.1 Caldimonas sp. | reverse complement strand
GCTGGCGGTCGACAAGAATTCGTCACGCGAGGACGCGCTGCTCGACATCTACCGGGTTATGCGCCCGGGCGAGCCGCCGACGCTCGAGACCGCCGAGACTCTGTTCCAGTCGCTGTTCTTCGACTCCGAGCGCTACGACCTTTCGTCGGTCGGCCGCGTGAAGATGAACGCGCGTCTCAGCCTCGACGCCGACGACACTGTCCGCATCCTCCGCAAAGAAGACATCCTTGCGGTGGTGAAGGTACTGTGCGACCTGAAGGACGGCCGCGGCGAGATCGACGACATCGATCACCTCGGCAACCGTCGCGTCCGCTCGGTCGGCGAGCTGATGGAGAACCAGTACCGCATCGGCCTCCTGCGCATGGAGCGCGCGATCCGCGAGCGCATGAGCTCGGTCGACATCGACTCGGTGATGCCGCACGACCTGATCAACGCGAAGCCCGCGGCTGCCGCGGTGCGCGAGTTCTTCGGCTCGTCGCAGCTCAGCCAGTTCATGGACCAGACCAACCCGCTGTCGGAGATCACCCACAAGCGGCGTCTGTCGGCCCTCGGCCCGGGCGGCCTCACCCGCGAGCGCGCCGGCTTTGAGGTGCGCGACGTGCACCCGACGCACTACGGCCGAATCTGCCCGATCGAGACGCCGGAAGGTCCGAACATCGGTCTGATCAGCTCGCTCGCCACCTACGCGCGCGTCAACAAGTACGGCTTCATCGAGAGTCCGTATCGGCGCGTCGCCGACGGCAAGGTCAGCGACGAGGTCGTGTACCTGAACGCGATGGAAGAGGGTAAGTACACCATCGCCCAGGCGAACGCCGATCTCGACGACAAAGGCCGTTTCCGTCAGGACTTCGTCTCCTGCCGTCGCGGCGGCGACTTCGTCATGGCGCAGGCGTCCGACATCAACTTCATGGACGTGTCGCCGAAGCAGCTCGTCTCGGTCGCGGCCTCGCTCGTGCCGTTCCTCGAGAACGACGACGCGAACCGCGCTCTGATGGGTGCAAACATGCAGCGTCAGGCGGTGCCGCTCATCCGCGCCGAGGCTCCGATCGTGGGCACCGGCATGGAAGAGGTGGTGGCGCGTGATTCGGGCGTCGCCATCATCGCCCGTCGCTCCGGCGTCGTCGACCAGGTCGACGCGCGCCGCATCGTCGTGCGCTCGACCGAGGAAGTGACGGCCGGCACCCCGGCGGTCGACATCTATAACCTGCTGAAGTTCCAGCGCTCGAACCAGTCGACCTGCATCACCCAGCGTCCGCTGGTGAAGGTCGGCGATGTGGTGAAGGCCGGCGATATCATCGCCGACGGCCCGTCGACCCAGCTCGGCGAGCTCGCGCTCGGCCGGAACGTGCTCGTCGCGTTCATGCCGTGGAACGGCTACAACTTCGAGGACTCGATCCTGCTCTCCGAGCGGATCGTCGCCGAGGACGTGTTCACCTCGATCCACATCGAGGAGTTCGAGGTGATGGCCCGCGACACCAAGCTGGGCCAGGAGGAGATCAACCGCGACATCCCGAACGTCGGTGAAGAGGCTCTCAAGAACCTCGACGAGGCCGGCATCGTCTACATCGGCGCCGAGGTCCAGGCCGGCGACATCCTCGTCGGCAAGGTGACGCCGAAGGGCGAGAGCCCGATGACTCCGGAAGAGAAGCTGCTGCGCGCCATCTTCGGTGAGAAGGCGTCCGACGTCCGCGACACCTCGCTCCGCGTGCCGCCCGGCGTGTCCGGGACCGTGGTCGAGGTCCGCGTGTTCTCCCGTCGCGGCGTCGAGAAGGACGAGCGCGCGCTCGCCATCGAACGCGCGGAGATCGAGCGTCTCGCCAAGGACCGCGACGACGAGCGGGCGATTCTCGAGCGCGGCTTCACGGTGCGGTTGAAGGAGCTGCTGCTCAACAAGCAGCTTGCCTCCGGGCCGAAGAACCTGAAGCCGGGAGTCAAGCTGACCGAGGAGGTGCTCGCCGAGTGCACTCTGGGCCAGCTCCGGCAGATCGGGATCAAGCATGACAAGGTGATGGCGGAGATCGAAGCGCTGCGTAAGCAGTTCGACGACGCCGTTACCGCGCTCCAGGCCCGGTTCGAGAACAAGGTCGACAAGCTGCAGCGCGGCGACGAACTGCCGCCGGGCGTGATGAAGATGGTCAAGGTCTTCGTCGCGGTGAAGCGCAAGATGCAGCCCGGCGACAAGATGGCGGGCCGTCACGGCAACAAGGGCGTCGTGTCCAAGATCGTTCCAATGGAGGACATGCCGCACCTCGAAGACGGAACCTCGGTCGACATCGTGCTCAACCCGCTCGGCGTGCCTTCGCGCATGAACGTCGGTCAGATCCTCGAGACCCACCTTGGGTGGGCCGCTGCGGGCCTTGGCCGGCAGATTAACGAGGCGCTCGACGCATATCGCCGTCAGGGCAAGGCGCAGGACCTGCGTCGCACCTTGAAAGATATCTACGGCGAGAAAACATATAAGGTCGAGTTGGCGGAGCTGTCCGACAACGAGGTGGCCGAGCTTGCCGAGAACGAGCGTACTGGCGTGCCGATGGCGACGCCGGTGTTCGACGGTGCCCACGAGGAGCACATCGTGGAACTCCTGAAGAAGGCGGGTCTCGATCCGTCCGGCCAGGTCACGCTGGTCGACGGCCGGACCGGCCGTCAGTTCGATCGCAAGGTCACGGTCGGCTACATCTACATGCTGAAGCTGCACCATCTGGTGGACGACAAGATCCACGCGCGTTCCATCGGTCCGTACTCGCTCGTCACCCAGCAGCCGCTGGGCGGCAAGGCCCAGTTCGGCGGCCAGCGCTTCGGCGAAATGGAGGTGTGGGCGCTCGAAGCCTACGGCGCGGCGTACACGCTGCAGGAAATGCTCACCGTCAAGTCGGACGACGTCTCCGGCCGTACCAAGGTCTACGAGGCCATCGTCCGCGGCGACGACACCTT
>DATJIM010000471.1:0-3210 GCA_035493195.1 Caldimonas sp. | reverse complement strand
AGGCGCGACAGGCTCGCGTTGGTCTCCTTGGTCGGGTCGACCTCGCCGGTGACGCGGCCGGCGCGCAGCACCGTGCAGTGGTGGCAGAGCGCGCGGATCTCGTCGAGCTTGTGCGAGATGTAGAGGATCGAGCAGCCTTCGCTCGCGAGCTTGCGTAGCGTGACGAAGAGCGTCTGCACCGCCTGCGGCGTCAATACCGACGTCGGCTCGTCGAGGATGAGCAGGCGCGGCCTGGTCAGCAGCGCACGCACGATCTCGACGCGCTGGCGCTCGCCAACCGAAAGCGTGTGCACCGGCCTGAGCGGGTCGACGTCGAGGCCGTACTCGCCGGCGACGGTGCGGATCCGCGCCGTCACGTCGGCGAGCGAAAGCGCCTTGTCGAGGCCGAGCCAGACGTTCTCGGCCGCGGTCAGCGTGTCGAACAGGCTGAAGTGCTGGTAGACCATGCTGATGCCGAGCGCGCGCGCCGCTGCCGGCGACGCGACCTCGACGCGCTGCCCGTCCCAGCGCATCTCGCCGGCGTCGGGGCGGACCGCGCCGTAGATGATCTTCATCAGCGTCGACTTGCCGGCGCCGTTCTCGCCGAGGACGGCGTGGATGCCGCCGGCCGCGACGCGAAGCGACACGCGGTCGTTCGCCTTGACGGCGGGATACGACTTGCTGATGTCGACGAGCTCGAGGCGAAGCGGCGTGGTCATCCTGAGCGGTCGACGATGACAGGATCGACGCCGCGACGGTAGCGCGGTTTCCCGGCGACGTAGGCGGCGACGAGGTTGCGATCGTCGGCGAGCGTCATCCACGCGAAGAGCCGCTCGTGCAGGTTGCGCGCCGCCGCCGCGCGCCGTGTCGCGACGGCGCCGGCGGCGGCGTCCCAGACGCAGACGTCGGCGACGCGACCCGGCTCGAGGCTGCCGATCTCGGCGTCGAGCCCGAGCGCGACCGCGGCGCCGCGCGTCGCGGCGTGCAGCGCCTGCCACGCGGTGAGGCGCTCGCCGGCGAGCGCCTGCACCTTGTACGCGTCGGCCATCGTGCGCAGCATCGACAGGCTCGTGCCGCCGCCGACGTCGCTCGCGAGGGTGACGTGCACGCCGGCGTCGCGCGCCGCGCGCCAGCCGAACAGGCCGCTGCCGAGAAAGAGGTTCGACGACGGCGAGTGCGCGATCTGCGCGCCGGCGCCGGCGAGCGCGGCGCGGTCGCCGTCGTCGAGCCAGATGCCGTGCGCGAAAACGCTCCTCTCGTGCAGCAACCCGGCGGCGGCGTAGACGTCGAGGTAGCTGCGCGCCTCGGGGAAGAGGGCGCGGACCCAGTCGACCTCGGCGCGGGTCTCGGCGAGATGCGTCTGCATGTAGAGCGTCGCGTCGGCGCGGCAGAGGCGCCCGGCGAGCGCGAGCTGCTCGCGCGAGCTCGTCGGCGCGAAGCGCACCGTGACCGCGTACGAGAGCCGGCCGCGGCCGTGCCAGCGCGCGATCAACGCTTCCATGTCGCGCTCGGCGCCGGCGACGTCGTCGACGAGGTCGGGCGGCGCGTTGCGGTCCATCAGCACCTTGCCGCCGATGAGCCGCATTCCGCGCGCTTCGGCGGCGGCGAAGAGCGCGTCGACCGACTGCGCGTGCACGGTCGGGAAGACGACCGCCGTCGTCGTCCCGTGCGCGAGCAGCGCGTCGACGAAGTGCGCCGCGGCGCTCTCGGCGTGGTCGCGGTCGCGATGGCGCGCCTCGGCGGGAAACGTGTGTGTCGTCAGCCAGTCGAGCAGCGCCGTCCCGTAGCTCGCGATGACGTCGATCTGGCCGCTGTGCACGTGGCTGTCGACGAACCCCGGCAGGACGAGGCGGCCGCCGTGGTCGTCCCGGGTCCACGTCTCGTCGGGGGCATCGGCCTGCACCGCGACGATGCGGTCGTCGTCGACGAGGAGCCAGTGATCGGGGCGGAAGCGCACCGCGCTCGACTCGGTCGCGCCCCACTCCGGCTCGGCGACGAAATCGAGCAGGTCGCCGCGGATCGCGATGCGCTCGCCGCGGCCGGCACGCGGCGCGGATGCGGTGGCAGAAGGCGGCGGGGCCATGCGAGACGCGTGTATACCATCGAGGCATGGCGAGCCGCCCGATCCGCTTCTTCCACCGCGGCGACATCGTCGCGGTCGAGCCTGCCGCGACGACCCGCACCGTGCTCGACTGGCTGCGCGAGGAGGCGCGCTGCACGGGAACCAAGGAAGGCTGCAACGAAGGCGATTGCGGCGCGTGCACCGTGGTGGTCGCCGAGCTCGCGCCCGACGGTTGCGAGGCCGACGACGTCGTCGCCGGCCTCAGGCTGCGCACCGCGAACGCGTGCCTGCAGTTCCTGCCGACGCTGGACGGCAAGGCGCTCTTCACCGTCGAGGACCTGCGCAAGAGCAACGGCGCGCTGCACCCGGTGCAGCAGGCGATGGTCGACTGCCACGCGTCGCAGTGCGGCTTCTGCACGCCCGGGTTCGTGATGTCGCTCTGGGCGACCTACCAGCACCACCTCGCGCGCGGGCGGCGGCCGTCGCGGCGGCGCATCGCCGACGAGCTTTCCGGCAACCTCTGCCGCTGCACCGGCTACCGGCCGATCGTCGACGCCGCCGAGCACATGTTCGAGCTGCCTGCGGCGGCGCTCGACAGCGCACCCGTCGTCGCCGCGCTCGAGGCGCTGCGCGCCGATCCGCCGCTCGCGTGCGCCGACCGCGCCGGCGCGACGTTTCTCGCACCGCGCACCCTGGCCGACTTCGCCGCCGCGCGCGCGGCGAATCCCGACGCGCGCATCCTCGCCGGCTCGACCGACATCGGCTTGTGGGTCAACAAGATGTTCCGCGCGCTGCCGGTGCTGCTGTCCATCGGCGCGGTCGACGAGCTGAAACGGATCGAAGAGCGCGATGGCGTGATCTCGATCGGCGCCGGCGCTTCGCTCGAAGACGCCTGGCGCGCGCTCGTCGCGCGCTGGACCGCGCTCACCGACGTGTGGCTCCGCTTTGCCGGCGTTCCGCTGCGCCACACCGGAACGATGGGCGGCAACGTCGCCAACGGCTCGCCGATCGGCGACTCGGCGCCGGTGCTGATGGCGCTCGACGCGACGCTCGTGCTGCGCCGCGGCGACGACGTCCGCCGCGTCGCGCTCGCCGACTTCTATGTCGGCTACATGAAGAACGTCCTCGCGCCCGGCGAATTCGTGCAGGCGATCGAGGTGCCCGTCGCA
>DATJIM010000470.1:0-2725 GCA_035493195.1 Caldimonas sp. | reverse complement strand
CGATTCCCGAGTCTGCGCCGGTGACGATCGCGGCGAAGCCTTCGAGCTTGCCGCTGCCGCGGTAGTCGGGCGCCATGAACTGCGGCGCGAGCTCGAGCTCGCCTTCGCGGCCGGGCTTCTTCAGGTGCTGCGCTGGAAGCTCTTCAGGGTGCTTGCGAGCGCCCGCCTGCACCGACTTCTTCTTTTCTTGCTTCTCGTTCTCGCCGCCGCCGGCCTTCGCCGCCTTCTTCTGCGCGTCCTTGCGGTCCTGCGTCGCCTGCAGCTCACGCTGCCGGCGCACGGTCGCCGCGGCGTCGTCACGCAACGTCCCGCTTTGCCGGCGAGTGCTCATCGCGTCGCGCCCGACGCGGCGCTCGCGCCCGGGGCCGCGTTCGAAGGCTCGGGGCCGCGGCCGCATCCGACGCGCGGCGAGCACGCAAGCGCAGTCGTGCGCGCGCAGCGAATGACGAAGGAGGTGCGCCGCGTCGACGAATGCATGCTGGTTCTCCGATCGTGCGATCGGCCAAGGCGGCAAGGCATGTGCCCACATCCTTCGTGCCCGAGGTCGATGCGCCCTCGTTCGCGACCCCCACGACCCGGGGATGAACAGGCACGGGGCTTGCCGTTAGGCGGGCGCCGGCAAGCCGCCGGGACGAACCGCGACATCGCGAAAAAGGGGACATGTGGACAAAGGCAGTGCGGTTCTTCAATCGGCAGCATCGAGCGCCGTCCCCGGTCGCGCCGGCTTCGACACCCTCGTCGTCGGCGCCGGCTTCGCCGGCAGCGTGCTCGCCGAACGGCTCGCCAACGTCCTCGGCCAGCGCGTGCTCGTCGTCGACAAGCGCCCGCACATCGGCGGCAACGCGTACGACCGCCACGACGACGCCGGCATCCTCGTCCATCCCTACGGGCCGCACATCTTCCACACCAACTCGGCCGACATCTTCGAGTACCTGTCGCAGTTCACCGAGTGGCGGCCGTACCAGCACCGCGTGCTCGCCAGCGTCGACGGCCAGCTGCTGCCGATGCCGATCAACCTCGACACGGTCAATCGCCTCTACGGCCTCAACCTGACGTCGTTCGAGATGCAGAGCTGGCTCGAGTCGGTCGCCGAGAAGCTGCCCCAGGTCGAGACATCGGAGGACGTCGTGGTCTCCAAGGTGGGCCGCGACCTCTACCTGAAGTTCTTCCGCGGCTACACGAGGAAGCAATGGGGGCTCGACCCGAGCGAGCTCGACGCCAGCGTCACCGCGCGCGTGCCGACGCGCACCAACCGCGACGACCGCTACTTCGCGGACACGTACCAGGCGATGCCGCGGCACGGCTACACGCGGATGTTCGAGAAGATGCTCGCGACCCCGAACATCAAGGTGCTGCTCAACTGCGACTACCGCGAGATCGTCGACCTCGTGCCGTGGAAGCACATGGTCTACACGGGGCCGATCGACGCCTTCTTCCACTACCGCTACGGCAAGCTGCCGTATCGCAGCCTCGAGTTCCAGCACGTCAATCTGCCGCAGCAGCAGTTCCAGGCGGTCGGCACGGTCAACTATCCGAACGACTACGGCTACACGCGGATCAGCGAGTTCAAGCACATCACCGGGCAGCAGGCGCAGAGCACGTCGATCGTCTACGAGTTCCCGCGCGCCGAAGGCGACCCGTACTACCCGGTGCCGCGCAAGGAAAACGCCGAGCTCTACCGTCGCTACGAGCACGATGCCGAGCAGCTGCCGAACGTGACCTTCGTCGGCAGGCTCGCGACCTACAAGTACTACAACATGGACCAGGTCGTCGGCCAGGCGCTGGCGGCGTTCAAGCGGCTGCAGAAGTCGCTCGTCAAGGAACCGGTCGAGGTCGCCCTCGCGGCGGCGCCGCCCGCGGCCAACCAGCCCGGCTTCTCGTCGCCGCACGGGGTTTCGCGAGCAGTCGTTCGCGCCGGCGGCGGCTGAGCCAACCTTCGGGAGGCCGGCGCCGCGAACGCGCCGGCACAATCGCGCGGATGAGCGACGATCCGCTCCACCTCGTCGATGCGACGATGTTCTGGAGCCCGACCGGTGGCGGCGTTCGCCGGTACCTGCAAACCAAGCACGCCTGGCTCGCAGCGCAGCCGCGCTGGCGCCACACGATCGCGGTGCCCCGCGTCGCCGGTGCGAGCGCGAACGCGGCGACGCTGCCGTCGTGGCCGTTGCCCGCGAGCGGCGGCTACCGCCTGCCGCTCGGGCGGCGTGCGATCGCGCGCGTGCTTGGCGAGCTTCGGCCCGACCTGATCGAGGCGGGCGATCCGTACCGCGTCGCGTGGGCGGCGCTCGATGCGGCGCGATCGCTCGAGGTCCCGGCGCTCGCCTACTGCCACTCGAACGTCGTCGCGATGGCGCGCCTCGCCGCCGGCCCGTTCGCCGACGCCGCGGCGCGCGTTGCCGAGCGCTACGCGCGCCACGTCTATCGCGGCTTCGACCTCGTCCTCGCGCCGAGCCGAAGCATGGCGACGCAGCTGCAAGCGTGGGGCATCGAACGCGTCGCGTGCCAGCCGCTCGGCGTCGACACCGAAGTGTTCCACCCGAACGCTCGCGATGCCGGATGGCGACAGCGAAACGGATGGTCGGATGCGACGCGCGTGCTCGTCTACGCCGGACGCTTCGCCCCCGAGAAGCATCTCGACGTCCTCGCTGCCGCGGTGGCACGGCTCGGCGCGCCGTACGTGCTCGTCGCGATCGGCGCCGGCCCGGCACCCCCGCCGCCGGGCGAT
>DATJIM010000469.1:0-10528 GCA_035493195.1 Caldimonas sp. | reverse complement strand
GCGCCGGGCTTCCACGAGATCACCGGGCTCGCGTGGTCGGGGCGCGGCACGATCCGGCGCGTCGACGTCTCGGTCGACGGCGGCGGCACGTGGCGCGAGGCCGCGCTGCAGCAGCCGGTGCTGCCGATCTGCCACACGCGCTTTCGCATGCCGTGGCAGTGGGACGGCAAGGGCACCGCGGTGCTGCAAAGCCGCGCCGTCGACGACACCGGCTACGTGCAGCCGACGCTCGGCCAAGTCATCGCGATGCGCGGCCTCAACGGGCCGATCGGCTCGATCTACCACCTGAACGCGATCCAGAGCTGGCAGGTCGCGAGCGACGGAAAGGTGAGCAATGTCCACCACTACTGAGCGTCGTGCGTGGGTCGCGGCGGCTGCGGTCGCTGCGCTGCTCGCGGGGTGCGCCGGCGCGCCGGGCTCGGGCGAGCGCAGCGTGATGAATGACAACGTCGACGCGGCCGGCGCGCGGACGTACGGCTTCGGCCAGCCCGCGAGCGATGCCGACCTGGCGCGCTTCTATTCGTCGCTGCCCGACGGCCGCGACCTGCCGAGAGGCTCGGGCACGGTCGCGCAGGGCAAGGTGCTCTACGAAGCGCAGTGCGTCGCGTGCCACGGCGAGAACCTGCAGGGCGGCCTCGGCGACCGGCTGATCGGCGGCCGCGGCACGCTCGTCAACGCCGACCCGGCGAAGGCGCCCGTGAAGACGGTCGAGAGCTACTGGCCGTACGCGACGACGCTCTTCGACTACATCAAGCGCGCGATGCCGCTCACCGTGCCCGACACGCTCAGCGACGACCAGGTCTATGCGCTCTGCGCCTACATCCTTGCGCGCGCCAACATCGTCGCCGCCGACGCGACCATGGACGCGAAATCGCTCGCGGCGGTGCGGATGCCCAACCGCGACGGCTTCATCGCCGATCCGCGGCCGGAGAAGTTCCCGTCGCCCGACGCCGCGCCGCACCAGACCCTCGGGATCGCGCCCGCGGCGAAGTGAGCTCGACGCGCGCGCGACCGCTGTTCGCACGCGGGCCGTCTCATCCCGAACGCTGGCTCTCCAGCCAGCGCTCGATCGCCGCGACCGCGTGCGCCTGCTCGCGTGTGCTCAGCGGCCGACCGGCGTCGATGCCGTGCCACTTCGCGAGGCAGCTGCGGCAGCACGTCGCCGTCGCGTGCTGCGCGACGAACACCGGGTGGCCGCGAAAGGGAGTCTGCCTGCCGTCGTTCGGCGGCGCGGCGGGCGCGAGGCGCTGCGCGATGAAGTCGCGCGCGTGCCCGAGCACCGTGGCCATGCCTCGTTTGGCCAGGTAGTCGCGCTCCTTCGACCCGAGCGCGAACCTGCGCCGGAAGCGCGAGGTCTCCAGCGCCGCGAACAGTTCGTCGAGGTCGCGCAGAGCGTCGGGTTCGAGCGGCGCTAGCCAGCGCGCCGGCGCCGACGCATCGCGAGCACGCCGAGCCCGAGCGCCAGCAGCGCGGTCGTCTCCGGCTCGGGCACCGCCGCGACATCGGTCATCGTGATCCGGAACGGATACGAGCCCGCATCGGTGCTGAGCGAGCCGCCGACCGCGACCGTGTAGAGCCCGCTCGTCGTGATCGCGAAGCTTCCGAACGGATCGCCGCCCGGCCCGGGCGTCATGAACGCCGCGTGCTCGTCGTCGAGGCCAGCGATGAACGTCAGCCCGCCCCAGCTCGCGCCGCTGCTGAACCCCGAGACGTCGGCGGTCGTCGTGCCGCGGTAGAGCGAGAGGCCAGGGTCGAAGTTGCCGTTCAGGCGGTTCACGCTCAGCGTCACGGTGTCGCCGGCGTTCGCCGAGAACTGCCAGAAGCTGATGCCGGCGCCCTGGTCGAGGAACCAGCTGAAGCCGGCGGCGCTGCCCGTCGCGGGCGAGCCGGAGACGAGCGTGCCGCTGTAGCTGACCGGCTGCGCGTGCGCGAGCAGCGGCAGCAGCGTCGCGGCGAGCAGCGCGAGCACGGCGTTGCGAAATCTCATCGTCGTTCTCCTCTGATGGTTGTGCGAGATGCGAACAGCAGGCAGCCCGTCACGGCGCCGCGCACGTGAAGTTCGCAGCGTCGTCGGTGCTGCCCGAGCCGATGTACTTGGCCGCCTTCGGGTACGGGCAGAGCGGCCGCGTCTGCGTGCCGCCGCCGGCGAGCGACTTGCTCGCCGTGATCGTGTCGGGCGCGGTGCCGTTCTCGACCCAGTCGACGACCGACTGGAACAGGTTCTGCGGCTGCGGGCCGACCCCGCCGCCGCAATGCCCGACGCCCGGCGCCATGAAGTGGCGGTACCACGGCAGCAGCGCGTTGTAGCCGCCCATGACGTTGGCGACCGCGTCGTAGTACATCGTGCTGCCCTCGGGCATGATCAGCTGGTCGGCCCAGCCTTGCCACATCACGAGCTTGCCGCCGAGGTTGTGGAACGCCGAGAGGTCGGGGTTCTCGCTCGCCATCATCGGGTTCACCATCCGCATCGTGTCCTTGAAGAACTGCTCGTAGTTGGCGTAGGTCAGCGTCGTCCAGTCCCAGGTCGGGTCGAAGTACACCCAGTAGCGCGGCTGCGCGACGGCGATCGCGAACGGCGTCGCGCCGGCGAGCCCGTTGAGCGCGGCGCCGCGCTCGAGCCCAGGCCACAGGAGCTTGCCGCTCGTGTTGCGCGCGCCGCCCCAGATCTTCTGGATCGCGCTCGCTTCGCCGGGGGTGAGGCACGTGTTGTCGGCCGAGGTGCACGACGCCTTCGTGATCGTCGCGTCGGTGACCGGGTTGTAGCTGCACTGTCGCGGGTCGCCGATGACGCCGTCGCTGACGCCGTCGATCGCGTCGCACGCCGCGATCGCGGCGTTGGTCGCGAGCGTCTCCTTCGCCGTCGAGATCGGGCCGCCGGCGTCGATCCGCATCACCATCTGCGGCCAGATCTGGTAGGCCTGGAAGCGGTCCCAGTGGAACGCGGGCGCGCCGGCGAGGATGCCGTTGTAGTCGGCGGGGAACTGCTGCGCCATGCGCATGCCCTGGCGGCCGCCGGTCGAGCAGCCGTTCCAGTACGAGAAGACCGGCTGCTGGCCGTAGAACGCCTGGATCAGTTGCTTGCCGATCACCGCCATCTCGTGCTCGGAGCGGTACGCGAAGTCGGTCTGCAGCTGCACGTCGGGCTTGCCCGGGTTCGCGGCGTTGTTGCCCGCGCAGTTGTCGATGCAGCCGAAGGTGCCGCTGCCTCCGGTGTGGCCGGTGTCGGTCTGGATGCCGACGTAGCCGGCCGAGATCGACGCGTTCGCGACGCCGACGCTGCCAGCGTAGCCGCCGCCGCCTTCGGACTGCAGCCTTCCGTTCCACGCGCCTCCGGTCGGCAGGCCGACCCAGATGTTGATCGCGGGCGGCACGAGCACCTTGACGAGGCAGTACGCGACGCCGTTGCTCGTGGTGCCGGTCGAGACCGAGGTGATCGTCGCCGACGCATCGTTCGGCGGGTTCGTCGTCGGCAGCGTCGCAATGTCGGACGCGAGATGGACGCCGCCGATTCCGGCCGCGTCGCACGTCAGGAGCGGCGTGCTGTTGACCGCCGCGGCGAACGCGCGGCCGGGGTCGTCGGGAGTCGCGGTCGGCGCGGCGTCGCTTGCCGACGATCCGCCGCCGCCACCGCCGCAGGCGACGAGCGCCGCGGTTGCACAAAGCGATGCGGCGCCGAGGCCCGCGCGCATCGGGCGGCGGCGCGACGAAAGAATGCTGGCCATGGAAATCCTCTCTCTCGGAGATCGATGTGCGTTCTCGCCGCGTGAGCGAAACGCGGCGACCGCGCGTCGCGGCGCGGCACCGTCGAGCGTAGGAGCCGCGGCGCTGGGCGTGGATCGGGGGATGTCATGAGCGGCACGCGCACGCCGTTTGCCGTGCGCGATGCGCGCTGAAGTCCGCTGCGCGCGATGCGTGCTTCAGCGCGTCACGTCGAAGTGCTGTGTTCCGCGGGCGCGACCGAAGCGCCGTCGATGCCGTGTCGCGCGAGCGCTGCCGCGACGTGCCCGTCGCCCTTCACCCCTTCGACGAACCCGCCGAGCCAGCGCGCCGCTTCGTCGCCGCGCCGCTTGGCGATGCCCATCGCCTGGCGGATGACCATGAAGCGGCCGTCGAGCAACCGCACGCCGCCGAGCCTGCGCGCATCCGCCTCGAGCTGCTGGCGCACGCCGGCCGCGACGTCCGCGTGCTGGTCGAGGAACGTCTGCACCACCGTTTGCGACGTCGGCGCGCGCACGATCGTCGCGTGCCGCAGCGCGCGCGTGAGGTGGAGGTCGTACGCGCTGCCGCCGCCGACGACGACGACGTGGCCGGCGCGGTCGACCTCCTCGTTGGCGCGCAGCGGCGAATCGGCGCGGACGAGGTAGCAGCCTTCGATCAGCACGTACGGCGGCGTGAACGCGACGTCGGCGCCGCGCTGCGGGTCGATCGCGAAGAAGCCGACGTCGGCGCGGTCGCCGACGACGGCGTCGACCGACTTCGCGGCGCCGTCGACCACGACGAGCTCGAGCCGCACGCCGAGCCGCTGCGCGAGCTCGCCGGCGAGGTCGACGGTGACTCCCTTCGCCGCACCGGTCGCGTCGTCGCGGCCGGCGAGCACCGCGTTGCCGAGGTTGATGGCGGCGCGCAGCGTGCCGCTCGGGGCGATGCGCGAGACGAGGTCGGGGGTGGGTGGCGCGAAAGGCATGGCGTCGG
Source organism: Caldimonas sp. (assembly GCA_035493195.1). GTDB lineage: Bacteria > Pseudomonadota > Gammaproteobacteria > Burkholderiales > Burkholderiaceae_C > Schlegelella_A. The sequence goes on along the minus strand of DATJIM010000469.1, from coordinate 5,836 downwards.
CTCGCAGCGGTCGTCGTGTGATTTTCGTTGCAACCGCGCGGCCGGCTTCACGCCTGCTTCACCGCGGCTTCGAGGCGCACGGCGACGATGCACGTCGGCAACGCCACCGCGTCCTCGGAGAAGCACATGCGCCACTGGCTGGTCGGCACCGACGTCGTCGCGGCGCTGATCACTGCCGCCGCCCGCGCTCACGCCTTCGCGCAGGCGACCTTCCAGTGCTCGTACGCCACCCCGCTGCTGCCGACCGGTTCCCACGCCATGGCGTCGTGGCTCGATTCGACGACGACGCCCTTGCCCATCCGCTCGGAATATCCGGTCGTCCCGAGCATGCGCTGCCGCGGCCGCGCGCAGTCGTACTCGTACTCGTTGTGCGTCGAGAAGAACGTCTTGCCCTCGATCGTGTGCCGCGTCTTGAAGTCGAACATGCTGAGCATGCGCGCCTTGTCGCCCGACCTGCGCACCGACGCGGGAGCGACGTAGAGGTCCATCCCGCCGTTCGCGACCGAGCTGCCGAGGAGCTTCCAGTCCAGCCTCACGCCGCTCTCCGGAGCTGCCATCGCGGTGTTCGTCAGCGCCGTCTTCGCAGTGCCTGCGCCGGAACGCGTCAACCCGCAGCCGACCGCCGCGACCGTCGCGCGGTCGCTGCCGTTGAAGTCGATGATCATGTGCGTGAACGTCGTGCCGCCCTGCGGCAGGACGACGACGCGCGAGCCGCCGCCGCGGTACTCGGCCCGGTACATCGCGTGCTCGCGGCCGTCCTTGCCGATCGCGACGACGCCGTTCGGCCGGAAGTCGACCGTGCCGCGGCCGAGCATCGAGTCGCACATGCCGCCCGTGATGTTGCCGATCAGCGCGTTCGCGAGCTGCGCCATCTCGGGCGAGAGGCCGGCGGCGTTGCCCTGCCGCTGGCCGGCGCCGAGCGAGTTCCAGCGACCGAGGAGCGGGTTGTGGTCGGGCGCGAGCGGCGGCTTTTGCGCCCAGCTTCGCCGCACCGCCTCGGCCTGCGCCATGTCGGCGTTGGCGCGCTGCTGGTTCTGGCGCAACGCGTTGTTGTACTGCTGATCGGCTTGCTGCTGACTCTGCTGCTGCTGTTGCTGCATGTCGCGCGAGCGCTGCTGCTCGGCTTCCTGGCGCAGCGCTCCGGGGTCCTTGCCGAGCTGCTCGGTGGTCGGCGGCCGGCTCTGCGCCGCTGCGGCGAACATCGCGAGCGCGAACAGCGATCCGGCGGCGATCCTGACGACGGGCGTGGCGGACATACGGCCTCCTCGACGGTCTTCCGGCGGCCGCGACGGCCGGCGGGCACGCCGTTGTAGCGCTTCCGGCGTTACTGCGACGTTACCGCGGCGTGCGACAACGGTAACGGCGGCCGGCAGCGGTCGCGCCGACGCGGTCACGAACGCCGCCCCGGCGTGAAAGACTGCCGCGGCCGCACCCGGCGCACGAGGCATAGTCGGCACTGCTGGTTGGGAGAAAAGAACATGGGCTCTCCTCGCTCTCGTCGCGTCGCGACGTCGCTCGTCCTGCTCGCCGCCGCGGCGCTCGTCGCCGCCTGCGGGCCGCGCGTTCCGGACACGATCAAGATCGGCGTCGCGCAGCCGCTTTCCGGACCTTCGGCGGCGCGCGGCCAGGACCTTGTCAACGGCGCCCTGCTCGCCGCGGCCGACGTCAACGCGTCGCAGTTCAAGGTCGCCGGCAAGCAGGTCAAGATCGAGATCGTCCCGATGGACGACAAGGCCGACAAGGAGGAGGCGAAGAAGGTCGCGCGCGCGATGATCGACCAGAAGGTCGTCGCCGTGATCGGCCACCTCAGCTCCGACGTCACCGAAGTGACGGTCCCGGTGTACGCGAGCGGCAACGTGCCGCAGCTCTTCACGTCGTCGGCGGCCGAGCTGACCAAGCTCGGCAACGGCAACGCGTTTCGCCTGATCGCCAACGACGACCTGCAGGCGCAGGCGATCGCGAGCTTCGCCGCAGGGACGCTGAAGGCGAACAAGGTCGCGATCCTGTACGAGGACACCGCGTACGGAAAGCCGCTCGCCAAGGGTGCTGCCGCCTCGCTCGCGCAGAGCGGCAAGAAAGTCGAGCCGAACGTGCCGATCGACAACAAGACGACGAGCTTCGGGCCGTTCGTCGCGCAGCTCAAGGCGGCCAAGCCCGACGTGCTGATCGCGCTCGTCCGCGACAACCAGCTGCTGCCGCTCTTCGAGCAGATGACCGCGGCCGGCCTCGGCGACGTGCCGGTCATCGGCGGCAGCGTCGCGCGCACGCAGCGGCTCGTCACCTCGGCGACGATCAAGAACCTCTACGTGACGTCGAGCTCGGCCGAGGTGATCGAGTTCACCGGCGGCCCCGAGTTCGCGAAGAAGTTCCGCGCCAAGTACCACGCCGAGCCGGTCTGGGCAGCGCACTACGCGTACGACGCGGTGTGGGTCGTCGCCGACACGATCCGCCGCGCCGAGTCGGTCGACCCGGCCGACGTTCGCGCCAAGCTGAAGACGATCGACGCGATCGCGCCGGTGACGACGACGATGCGCTTCAACGCCGACGGCGAGCAGCGCTACGGCGCGATCGGCGTCTACCAGAAGCAGGACGGGCGCTGGGTGCCGCTCGTGCGCTCGGCGAGCTGGTGAGCCGGCGCGGCGCCGCGCCGCGCGGTCTCGCTCACTCCAGGGCGCGGTCGAGGACGCCGCGCGACGCCGGCCGCGCGCGCAGCATCGCGAAGTAGCGCTCGACGTTCGGCCAGCGCGGGCGCCGATACTCGGCGGCCGGCAGGCCGAACCAGCGGTGGACCTCGCAGCCGATCGGGAGATCGGCGATCGTGAAGGCGTCGCCCGCCATGTGCGTGCGTGTCGCGAGATGCGCATCGAGCTGCGCGAGCAGGTGCTCGGTCGCCGCGACCGAGCGAGCCGCGGCCGCCGCGTCGCGGCGCTCGGGCTGCGTCCGAACCCATTGCACGAACGCTTCGCGACCGGCGGGGTTGAGCGTCGTCTGCTGCCAGTCCATCCAGCGCTCGGCGTCGAAGCGCGCGGCGAGCGGCTCGGGATAGAGCGTCCCCGCAGCGTGGCGGGCGCACAGGTAGCGGACGACGACGTTCGACTCCCAGAGGACGACGCGCTCGCCGTCGAGCTCGTCCTCGATCGTCGGCACCAGCGAATTGGGATTCAGCGCGCGGTACTCGGGCGTCTGCACGATGCCGAAGTCGCGGCCGGCATCGATCCGCTCGAACGTGAGCCCGAGCTCCTGCGCGCACCAGACGACCTTGCGGACGTTGATCGAGCTGATGCGGCCCCAGATCTTCAGCATGGCGATCTCCTCCCGGCTGGAGCGTGACCGAGGGGCGCTCCAGCGATCCGGAATTGTTGCCGCGGATCGACCCGCGGCTGCGGCGACGAAGCTCAGCCGCGTTCGTCGGCGCGCGTTTCCGGCGATCTCGGGCCGCCTTCGCGCGGATCCCGCTCGATCGTCTTCTCGTACGCGTCGCGGGCGCGCTGCAGCTGCCAGTCGGTGATGCGGCCCATCGAGTGCATCCGCTCGACGTCGCGAAAGGCGTTCGCGAGCACCGCCGGCTGGACGGCGCTCGGGCTCGCGAGCTCACGCAGGAGATCGCTGTAGACCTGTTCGGCTGTCTTTTCCATTGCGATCTCCTTGCGCCGGCCCGCAGAAGAAGCGCGATCGCGGTGCGATCTCGCCGATCAACCCGAGCGGGCTGCGCTCGCCGGCGTCTGCGACGTCGCCTCGAGATCGGCGACGAGTCTGGCGAACGCGCTCTCCGAGACGGCTTCGGGCCAGTCCGTCTCGGGCCAGTCCGTTTCGGCCGCATCGACCGCCTCGGCGTCCTCCGCGAAACGCGATCCAGCAGCGGCGGGAAGGCGACGCCCGCGCGCGGCGCTCGCGATCGCGCGCATCGCGATCTGGCGGTTCGACTCTTCAATCAGCGATTGCCGGGTCTCCGGCGTCATGTAGTAGCGAAGCATCGACGTAGACGAGTGGCAGCGATGGAGCCGACGTTAGCGAGCGTCGGCGATCGGTCGCGTCCGTCGCGGTCGCCAGTCGATGTCAGACAAGCGCCCGTGGCCGATCGCCGCGCGCAGCGAGCGTGCATTCGATCACGGGGGACCTGGGCCGCCGCTCGGCCCGGCGCGGCGAAGCGCGTTAGCCGGCCGCCATCAGGACGGCGACGCCGACTCCCGCACTGACGAGAGCGAAGGCGATGGCGATGCGCGACAGCAGGCTCGGGCCTTCGTCGCGCTGCCGCACGATGGATTCAGGAGAGCGGTTCATGCATCGACGATACGTGCACACGACATCGCTGCGCAGCACGCGCGACAACAAAACCGCGGCGGCGGGACATGCTGCACGCATCGCATCGACGACGCCGTCTCACGCGTGCATCAGCGCGCTGTCGATGCATCCGGTTTCGCGAACGCGATCGCTGCGGCAGCGAACATCAGCACACCGCCGATGCCTTCGCTCCAGCCGAAGCGCTCGCCGAGGACGACGACGCCGACCGCGACCGCGATCGCAGGGCTGACGAATGCATACAGCCCGGCGCGGAACGCGCCCCAGTCGCGCAGCAGCCGCAGGTAGATCGTGAAGCCGGCGAGCGAGCCGGCGGCGACGAGGAAGGCGAGCGCCGGCAGCGTCGGCCAGCGCGCGAGCTCGCGCACCTGCGCGGCGCCGACCCGCTCGATCGCGAGCGACAGCGCGACGAGGCCGGCGCCGCCGACGAGCGTCTGCCAGCCGGCGAGCGAGACGACGGGCAGCGTCGCCGCGATCGGCCGCGACAGCACGGCGCCGAGGCAGTAGAGCAGCGTGCCGAGCGCGACCGCGGCCAGGCCTGCGAGCTCGTCGCCGTTCGCCGTCGCCGCGCCGGCGCGCGCGCGCGTCGAGAAGAGCAGCGCCAGGCCGAGCGCGCCGAGCGCGATCGCGCCGACGCGCCGCCCGCCGATCGGCTCGCCCTCGAGCCAGCGGCTGGCGACGAGCGAGAAGACCGGAATCGTCGCGAAGTTGACGATCGCGGCGAGGCCGGTCGGCGCGCGCGCGATGCCCCAGAACAGGAGCGCGTAGTTGCCGGTGTTGACGAGGAGCGCCGTCGCGACCAGCCGCGGCCACGCCGGTCGCGGCACGGCGAGCGCATCGCGCCCGGCCCATGCGAGCATCAGCGCGCCGGCGACCGTGAAGCGCGCCGCCGCGAGCAGGATCGGCGGCACGTGCGCGGCGCCGACCTTGGTCGGCCACCAGGTCAGGCCCCAGACGAGGCACAGCGTCGCGAACAGCGCGGCGTCGAGCGGCGAGGCCTGCGACTGCGAAGGACGTCCTCGCACCAACGCAGGAACGTCACTTGCGTGCGGCGCTTCCGTCACGCGCCGCGGAGCCGAAAACGCTGCAGCTTTCCGGTCTCGGTGCGCGGCAGCGAGTCGCGGAACTCGACCGCTCGCGGATACTTGTACGGCGCGACGGTCGCCTTCACGAACTCCTGCAGCGCCTTCACCATCTCGTCACCCGGCGCGCGGCCGTCCTTCAGGACGACGAACGCCTTGACGATCTGGCCGCGTTCCTCGTCGGGGACGCCGATGACTGCGCACTCGGCGACGGCCTCGTGGCGCAGCAGTGCGTCCTCGACCTCGACCGCCGCGATGTTGTAGCCCGCCGAGATGATCATGTCGTCGGTGCGCGACTGGTAGACGAAGTAGCCGTCGGCGTCCTGCACGTACGCGTCGCCGGTGTAGTTCCAGCCGTCCTGCACGTAGTCGGCCTGGCGGACGTCGTCGAGGTAGCGGCAGCCGGTCGGGCCCTGCACGGCGAGGCGGCCGATCGTCCCGCGCGGCACCTCGCG
>DATJIM010000468.1:0-2776 GCA_035493195.1 Caldimonas sp. | reverse complement strand
ATCGTCTTCTCGGCGATCCTGATGAGCATGTTCTACATCGGCGGCGAGCTCGCGCAGTCGCGGCTCGGCCTGCCGAAGTCGCTGACCGGAGTCTTCCAGGGGCTGCTGCTGTTCACGCTGCTCGCGTGCGACACGCTGATCGCGTACCGCATCCGCTGGAAATCGCGCGCGCCAGCGGCGCCGCCGCCCGCGATCGACGATGCGTCGGCAAGCCCGGTCGTCTCCGCGGCAGCGCTGCCGGCACGCGAAGGAACGTGATGGAACAGGTGGCGCTCCTCGTCGCGGCGACGCTCAACTCGGGAACCGTGCTCGCGTTGGCCGCGCTCGGGTTGCTCATCAACGAGCGCGCCGGCATCGTGAACCTCGGCGCCGAAGGGATCATGCTCGTCGCCGCGATCGCCGGCTTCGCGACCGCGGTCCACACCGGCAACGACTGGATCGCGTTCGCCGCAGCCGGCGTGGCGGGTGCCATCCTCGCCGCAGCTTTCGGTGTCCTCGTCATCTGGCTCAACACCAACCAGTACGCGACGGGGCTCGCGCTCAGCCTCTTCGGCGCCGGCTTCTCGGCGTTCGCCGGCATCCGCTACACGCAGGAAAAGCTCGGCGAGCACCGCGCGTTCGAGATCCCCGGCCTCGCCGATCTGCCGTTCGTCGGCCCGGCGCTCTTCCGCCAGCACCCGATGGTCTACCTCGCGATTGCGCTCGCGATCGCGATCGCCTGGTTCCTCTACCGTTCGCGCGCCGGCCTGGTGCTGCGCGCGATCGGCGAGTCGCCAGAGTCGGCGCATGCGCTCGGCTATCCGGTGCGACGGATCCGCCTGCTCGCGGTGATGTTCGGCGGCGTGATGTGCGGAATCGCGGGCGCCTACATCTCGGTCGTCTACACGCACCTCTGGGTCGAGGGGATGACCGCAGGCAAGGGCTGGATCGCTCTCGCGCTGACGACGTTCGCGACCTGGCGGCCAGCGCGCGTGCTGCTCGGCGCGTACCTGTTCGGCGGCGTGACGATGCTGCAGCTGCAGCTGCAGGGCGAGGGCGTGCAGCTCTCGAGTCAGTTCCTGACGATGCTGCCGTATCTGGCGACGATCCTTGTCCTCGTCCTCATCTCGCGCAACGCGACGTTCATCCGCGTCAACATGCCGGCGTCGATCGGCAAGCCGTTCTTCCCCGACTAGCGGCGGAGCGCCTCCGGCGTTCCGCAATAATGGCCCGCTTCGCCGCGGCGATGCCGGTCTCGATCCCCGCAAACCCACCTGGAGCCACCCATGACTCGACTCTCGAAACGGTCCTTCGTCCAACTCGCCGGGTGGGGATCTCTCGCCGCGCTCGCGCTCCTCGCCGGCTGCAGCAAGGAAGAGAAGACGACGACCACGACGGCTCCTGCCGGGACGACGACCACCACCACGACGACGACCACCGCGGCGGCACCGGCACCGGCGACGTCCGCGAGCGGGCCGCTCAAGATCGCGTTCGCCTACGTCGGCCCGGTCGGCGACGGCGGCTGGACGTTCGCCCACGACAACGCGCGCAAGGCGATCGAGAAGGAGTTCGGCGACAAGATCCAGACCTCTTTCGTCGAGAACGTTCCGGAAGCCGCCGACGCCGAGCGCGTCTTTCGCGACATGGTCAGCCAAGGAAACAAGCTCATCTTCGGCACCACGTTCGGCTACATGGAGCCGATGCTCAAGGTCGCGAACGACACCCCGAACGTCATGTTCGAGCACGCCACCGGCTACAAGCAGGCGCCGAACATGCGCACGTACGACTCGCGCACGTACGAAGGCGCGTACATGGCGGGCGTCATCGCCGGCGGGATGACGAAGACGAACACGCTCGGCGTCGTCGGCTCGGTGCCGATCCCGGAGGTCGTCCGCAACATCAACAGCTTCACGCTCGGCGCGCAGTCGGTCAATCCGAAGATCCAGACGCGCGTCGTCTGGGTCAACAAGTGGTTCGACCCGCCGAACGAGACCGCGGCGGCGCAGTCGCTCATCAACGGCGGCGCCGACGTGCTGATGCAGAACACCGACTCGTCGGCGGTGCTGCAGACCGCGGGCAAGGCCGGCAAGTACGCATTCGGCTGGGACAGCGACATGACCGCGTACTCGCCGAACGCGCACCTCGCGTCGGCGGTCATCAACTGGACGCCGTACTACAAGAAGGCGACGCAGGAGGCGCTCGACGGCACCTGGAAGGGCGGCGGCCACACCTGGTGGGGCGTCAAGGAAGGCGCGATCGACATCGTCTCGATCTCAGACAAGGTGCCGGCAGACGTCAAGGACAAGGTCGAGAAGGTGAAAGCAGGCCTGAAGGACGGCAGCTTCGTGATCTGGAAGGGACCGATCACGAGCAACGACGGCAAGGAGATCCTGGCCAAGGATGCCGTCGCCGACGACAAGTTCCTCGGCGGCATCAACTTCTTCGTCAAGGGCGTCGAGGGCAAGGTGCCGGGAGCCGACAAGAAGTGACCTGCGCGCGGGCGCGCAGCTCGTCCTGAGCGAAGCGCAGGATCTCGCGCGCCCGTCGCCATGGCTCTCGCGTTCGATCGCATCCCGCGCCAGCGGCTCGCCGAGCTGCTGCGCGCGATGCCCAAGGCCGAGCTGCACCTGCACATCGAGGGCACGCTCGAGCCCGAGCTGCTGTTCGCGCTGGCGAAGAAGAACGGCGTCGCGCTCGCGTACCCGAGCGTCGAGGCGCTTCGCGCCGCGTACAGCTTCTCGGACCTGCAGAGCTTCCTCGACATCTACTACGCCGGCGCGAGCGTGCTGCTGCACGC
>DATJIM010000467.1:0-6186 GCA_035493195.1 Caldimonas sp. | reverse complement strand
CAGGACGGCGCTCGTCACCGGCGCCGGCTCGGGCATCGGACTCGCGATCGCGCGCGGGCTCGGTGCCGCCGGCGCTCGCATCGTGCTCAACGGCCGCAACGTCGCCAAGCTCGACGCGGCGGCGGCGTCGCTGCGCAGCGACGGCATCGCAGTCGAGACAGCGGCGTTCGACGTCAGCGATCCGCAGGCGGTGCGCGATGGCGTCGCCGCGGTCGAGGCCAAGTGCACGGCGATCGACATCCTCGTCAACAACGCCGGCGTGCAGCACCGCGCAACGGTCGCCGAGTTCGGCGATGCCGACTGGCGTCGGCTGATGGCGACCAACCTCGACGCGCCGTTCTACATGGCGCGTGCGGTGATCCCGGCGATGCAGGCGCGGCGCTCCGGCAAGATCATCAACGTGGCGTCGATCATGGCGCGGATCGCGCGGCCGACGATCGTGCCGTACGAAGTCAGCAAGGGCGGCATCGCGATGCTGACGCGCGGCCTTGCGGTCGAGCTCGCGCAGCACGATATCCAGGTCAACGCGATCGCGCCCGGCTACTTCAAGAGCGAGCTGACCGCTGCGCTCGTCGCGGACCGCGACTTCAGCGCCTGGCTCGAACGACGCACCCCTGCGGGCCGCTGGGGAGAGCTGCACGAGCTCGCCGGCGCCGCCGTCTTCCTGGCGTCGCCGGCGTCGCGCTTCGTCACCGGGCAGATCCTCTACGTCGACGGCGGCGTCACCGCCGCGATGTAGCGCGCCGCAGGCTCAGTCCTGCCCTTCGGTCAGCGCGTCGAGCTGGAAGCGTCCGCTCTTGTGGACGAGCCAGATCTCCGTGAATCGCACGCCGCTGCTGCCGAAGCGCGTCGGCGCCGGCAGCGGCCCGGCGCGCTTGATCATCTCGATCACCGCGGCGCTGACGTCGGGCGCATGCGACGGGCCGCGAACGAGATGGACCTGGCGCGGGTAGCCGCTCGCATCGACCGTCGTCTCGACGACGACGACGCCGTGGATCAGCGGCGGCAGCCTGCCCTTGTAGATGCGCGGCGCATACGCCGCGTAGATGTGGCGGGCCGCGTCGATGCGATACGCCCTCGCATCGGCGGCCATCGACGCCTTCTGCGCGCCGAGATGCACCGGCTCGGTGAAGTAGGCGACCTCGGTCGCTCCGGCATGGAGATGCACCGCGAGCATCGCTGCGACGGTGGCCAGGGAAAGGCGCTTCATGACGATCTCCGCGCAGCCTCGCGGCCGCTGTGACCCTGCCGCTTCGCGACGCTGACGATGCAAAAGCAGCCGACGCGGTCAGCGTAGGAGATCGCCTCGATGGCGTGGTGTGCGCGCGCGACCGATCGACCGGCGGCCGCGAACCGCCGTGCCGTCCATCACGATGTCACCGGTAACGGAGTGCGTCGCTCAGGAGAGCGCCTCGCCGCTCGTCGGATCGAACAGGTGCACCGCGCCCGAATCGATCGCGAGCGGCACCGTCGCCCCAGGCTCGGCGTTCGGCCGACCGTGGACGACGACGACGATCTCGTTCGTGCCGACGCGAACGAGGAGCTCGGTTTCCGCACCGGTCGGCTCGACGACGATGACCTCGGCGGCGATCGAGCGCGCGCCGGCGGCGACGCCGAGGTCGCTCGGCCGGACGCCGTACGCGACGCGCATTCCGTCGCTGCCGGGCGCGTTCGTCGCGAGCGGCCAGCGGCCACCGCCGTCGGCGTCGACCCATGCGTCGTCGGCGTTGCGCCGCAGCGTGCCGGTGACGACGTTCATCGCCGGCGAGCCGATGAACTGCGCAACGAAGAGGTTCGCCGGATGGTCGTAGAGCTCGAGCGGCGTTCCGATCTGCTCGATCCTGCCGTCCTGCATGACGACGATGCGGTCGGCCATCGTCATCGCCTCGACCTGGTCGTGCGTGACGTAGACGGTCGTCGTCTTCAGCCGCTGGTGCAGCGCCTTGATCTCGGCGCGCATCGCGACGCGCAGCTTGGCGTCGAGGTTGGAGAGCGGCTCGTCGAAGAGGAAGACCTTCGGATCGCGGACGATCGCGCGCCCCATCGCGACGCGCTGGCGCTGGCCACCCGAGAGCTCGCGCGGGTAGCGGCCGAGGTAGGGAACGAGGTTGAGGATCTTCGCGGCGTGGCCGACGCGCTCCTTCGTCAGCGCCGGATCGGCCTTGCGCAGGCGCAGGCTGAATCCCATGTTGTCGGCGACGGTCATGTGCGGATAGAGCGCATAGCTCTGGAAGACCATCGCGATGTCGCGGTCCTTCGACTCGATGTCGTTGACGACGTTGCCGTCGATCGCGATCGTCCCGCCGCTGATCTCCTCGAGTCCGGCGAGCATGCGCAGAAGCGTCGACTTGCCGCACCCCGAAGGGCCGACGAGGACGGTGAACTCGCCGTCGGCGATGTCGAAGCCGATGCCGTGGATGACCTTGGTCGCGCCGAAGCTCTTCTCGACCTCGCGAAACGACACCGTGGCCATCGCTCGCCTCTCGTCCTCAGCTCTTCACCGCGCCGGCGGTCAGACCCGAGACCATGTACCGCTTGAACGCGTAGTAGATCGCCGCCGGCGGCAATGCGTAGAGCAGCCCGGTCGCCATCAGCAGCTCCCACGGCGAATCGTCGGCGGAAAGAAAGCTGCCGAGGGCGACGCCGAGCGTCGTGCTGCGGTCGTCGGAGAGCAGCAGGAACGCGTACAGGTACTCGTTCCACGCCAGCAGGAGCGCGTAGGTGCCGACCGCGACCATCGATGGCAGCATCAAGGGCAGATAGACGAGGCGAAACAGCTGCAGTGGCGTCGCGCCGTCGATCCGCGCCGCTTCGTCGAGCTCGAGCGGCAGCTTGTCGGACGCCTGCTTCAGGACCCAGATCGAATAAGGCGTCGCGATCGTCACCATTGCGAGGATCAGCGACCACTGGCTGTTCAGCAGCCCGTAGTTGCCCATCGTCTTGTACATCGGCACGGCGAGGAACGCGGCGGGGATGAAGTACGTGAAGAGCGCGAGGTTCATGATCGTGCGGCCGCCGCGCACGCGCAGGCGGCTGATCGCGAACGCCGCCGCGGTCGCGATGCAGAGCGTGATCGCACCGGCGGCGACCGCGATCAGGACCGAGTTCCACAGCTGCTGCCAGAAATGCAGCAGGTAGTGGTGCTGCTGGCGGAAGACGACGGCGAAGTTCTCGAACGTCGGGTGGTCGGGCCAGAGCTTGCCGGAGACCGCCTGACCGCGCGGCGAAATCGCGAACAGCGTCAGGTGGTAGATCGGCAGCAGCGTCCAGATCGCGACCGGGATGCCGATCAAGAGCAGCTTCGCCTCGGTCGAGGCCTGCTTCCACAGCGAACGGCCGGTCATCGCGAGAGACGTTTCATCATGAAGTAGACGAGCGGCAGCACGAACGGCAGCGCGCAGACGACGGTGGCCATCGAGAGGTCGACCAGATCGAGCCGGAGATAGCGCAGCCCGAGCGTCGCGAGCACGTGCGTCTGGTCGGCCGGGCCTCCGCCGGTCAGCAGGTAGACGCTGTTGAAGTCGCCGAGCGTCCAGATCATCGACAGGATGGTCGACGTCAGGTAGAGCGTCTGCAGCGACGGCCATGTGATGAAGCGGAATTTCTGCCACGTCGTCGCGCCGTCGACCGACGCTGCCTCGTACATCTCGCCCGGGATCGCGAGGCGGCCGGCGACGAGGATCAGCGTCCAGAAGGGCAGCGACTTCCAGATGTGGACGAGGATCGCGAGACCGAGCGCGAGCGTCGGGTTGTTGAGCCAGTTCGGCCCGTCGGCGCCGGTCAGGCGAAAGATCGTCGTGTTGATGACGCCCCACTCGGGGTTGAGCATGAAGCGAAGCGACAGGATCGTCGGGATCGACGGCACCGCCCACGGCAGGATGAACAGCAGCGAGAGCCAGCGGATCCACCAGCGCGTGCGAACGAAGAAGCCCGAAAGGAAGAGCGCGACCAGCATCTTGAGGTTGATGCCGATGACGAGGAAGACGAGCGTGTTGACGACCGTGCGCAGGAACACCGGGTCGTCGACGAGCTTGACGTAGCTCGCCGGATGGCGGGCGAGCCAGAGCCCGTAGACGACCGGATAGAGGACGAAGACCGCGAAGACGAGGACGTACGGCGCGATGAGGACGATGCCCCACGCCTGCCACGGCGACAGCCTTCGCCGTGTCGGCCCCGCGGGAGCCGAGTGGCGCTCCGGCTTGGCCGCCGCGGCGTCGAGCGCGAGCGTCGACGCCAAGGCGCTACCCCGCGATCGCCTTGATGCGGGCGATCATCTCGGTGACCGCCTGCTCGACCGGGATCTTGTCGTTGACGACGCGGTTCATCGCCTTCGCCCAGACGTTCTCGTTGTTGACGATCGTGAACTTGTAGTTCTTCGTGAACTCGAACGTCACCGTGCCGGCGCCGAACTGGTTGAAGACCGAGCGGCGGTGCGGATCGGCCTGCCAGAACGGCCGCTGCGTCGCCGCCGTCGTCACCGGGAACCAGCGGCCGAGCGCGCCTTCGACGTAGGGAGTGAGGTTTTCCTCCTGGAGCAGGAAGGCGACGAACTCCTTGGCACGCGCCTTGTTCTTGGCGGCCTGGAAGACGACTCCCACCTTGACCGCGGCGCGGTAGATCATCTTCGAGCCGTCGGGTTTGTTCGGCCAGCCGGCGGTGCGGATCAGCTCGTCGTAGTTCTTCTTCGCGGTCGCCCGCTGCTCGGCGCTCAGCGACTCGTTGTTGGCGTCGTCGAGCCACTTGGCGGCGATCGAGATCGTCGCGTTGTGCGTCATCACCGTCGTCTTGTTGTGGAAGGCGACGTTGTTGTCCGGATCCTTCCAGCTCGTCGACGACGGCGGCGTGCAGCCCTTGACGGCGACGTCGGTGTAGTCCTTCAGCGCGCTGATCAGCCCGGCCTTGACCTTCGGGTCGTCGACGAGGAGCTTGCCGTTGTCGTCGACGAGCTTGACGTTGTAGGCGTCCATGAAGGTGAGGAACGAGTAGAACGAGTCGCTCGAGTCGACCCCCATCGGCTGGCCGATGCCGAAGATGCGCGTGCCCGTCTTCTGGCGCACCGCGGGCTGGACCTTGTCGCACCAGAACGACCAGTAGTCGGCCCACTTGGTCGGGATGTCGGATTCCTTGAAGCCGGCCTGGTTGAGCAGGTCGAGCCAGATCTCGACGTGCATCGTCTGCTGCTTGAGCGGGAAGGCGTAGTACGCGCGCTTCTTCGCCTTGTCGTCGTAGAGGTACGTCGTCTCGAGCGTGTTCTTGAGGAAGCGCCCCTTGATCGGCTCGAGCACGCTCGTCAGGTCCTCGAGCTTGTCGTCGAACGCCCACTTGCCCGCGACCTGGAAGTCGTAGACGTCGGCGTACGCGACGTCGGGCGGCGAGCCGGCATCGAGCGCGGCGACGGTCTTCGGGATCATGTCCTGGATCGGGTACTGCGAGAGCTCGACCTTGACGCCGCTCTTCGCCTCGTACTTCTTGATTGCCTCGAAGAGGGCGTCGTCCTCGGACTTGTAGAAGCCCTTCACCCACCAGACGGTGAGCTTTTCCTGTGCGAGCGCCTGCCCGGCGAAGGCGAGCGCCAGGCCGGCGACGACGCCGGCGATCATCTTCTTCATCGAGTCTCCTCTGCGGTGGCGGGCGGCCTGCGGCCGGGCCTCGAAAACATACCCGATGGCGCTCGCGTCCTCAATCCGGGATTGGCGGGGTTGTCCGGACAACCCGAGGCGGCCGGCCGGCGCCTAGCGTGGCCAGTCGGGCTTTCGCTTGTCGATGAACGCCTGCACGCCCTCGAGCGTCGCCGGCTCCATCATGTTGCACGCCATCGTCCGAGCGGCGTCGTCGTACGCGGCCTCGGTTCCGTGCTCGAGCTGGCGGTAGAAGAGGTCCTTCCCGAGCGCGATCGCGACGCGGGGCTTGGCGACGACCTGTGCGACGATCTTCTCGACCTCGGCGTCGAGCGCGTCGGCGGGAACGACGCGGTTGACGAGGCCGCGCTCCTTCGCCACGTCGGCGGAGATGAATTCGCCGGTGACGAGCATCTCGAACGCGGCCTTGCGGCCGACGTTGCGCGAGAGCGCGACGCTCGGCGACGAGCAGAAGAGCCCGAGGTAGACGCCGCTCACCCCGAAGCGCGCCTCGCTCGCGGCTACGGCGAGGTCGCAGGCGGCGACGAGCTGCCAGCCGCCCGCCGTC
>DATJIM010000466.1:0-2695 GCA_035493195.1 Caldimonas sp. | reverse complement strand
TGGTAGATGCCGATGAGGCGATCGGCGACGAACGCCGACGCCGTCTCCTCGAGCGCCTCGCGCGCGACCGCGTCGACGAGCGATTCGCCGGCTTCGAGATGGCCGGCCGGGTTGTTGATGCGCAGCCCCGCGGCGGTCTCTTCTTCGACGACGAGGTACTCGTCGACCGCGGCGCCGGCGCGCGGCCGGCTCGCGACCGCAGCGACGGTGACGCTCGGCTTCCAGCGCTCGGCCATGCGGCGAATGCTAGCGCTGCGCCCGGCGCAGCCCCGGGGCGGCGGCGTTCTTCTTGTAAGCTCAGGGCCTTCCCAGGGCCGGCGAGGAGACAAGAACATGCAGATCGGGGTGCCGCGCGAGACGGCGGCCGGCGAGACGCGCGTCGCCGCGACGCCGGAGACCGTCAAGAAGCTGGCGGCGCTCGGCCACACGGTGCGCGTCGAGTCGCAGGCCGGCGTCGCGGCGAGCGCGATCGATTCCGCGTACAGCGCCGTCGGCGCCGAGATCACCGACCGCGCCGGCGCCTTCGGCTGCGAGCTCGTGCTGAAGGTGCGCGCGCCGAACGCCGACGAACTGAGGCTGATGAAGCCGGGAACCAACCTCGTCGGCATGCTCAACCCGTTCGACCGCGCCGGTCTCGACGCGCTCGCCGCTGCCGGCATCACCGCGTTCGCGCTCGAAGCGGCGCCGCGGACGACGCGCGCGCAGAGCATGGACGTGCTGTCGAGCCAGGCCAACATCGCGGGCTACAAGGCGGTGATCGTCGCCGCCAACGCGTACCAACGCTTCTTTCCGATGCTGATGACCGCGGCAGGGACGGTGAAGGCGGCGCGCGTCGTCATCCTCGGCGTCGGCGTCGCCGGGCTGCAGGCGATCGCGACCGCGAAGCGGCTCGGCGCGGTGATCGAAGCGAGCGACGTGCGGCCGAGCGTCAAGGAGCAGGTCGAGTCGCTCGGCGCCAAGTTCATCGAGGTCCCGTACGAGACCGCCGAGGAAAAGGAGGCGGCCGAAGGCGTGGGCGGCTACGCGCGGCCGATGCCGCAGAGCTGGCTCGACCGCCAGAAGGTCGAGGTCGCCAAGCGGATCGCGCTCGCCGACATCGTCGTCACGACGGCGCTGATTCCCGGTCGCGCCGCTCCGGTGCTCGTCACCGAGGAGATGGTCAAGGCGATGAAGCCCGGCTCGGTGATCGTCGACCTCGCCGCCGGCCGCGGGCCCGACGGCGTCGGCGGCAACACGCCGCTCAGCGTCGCCGATCGCACCGTCGTCCAGCACGGCGTCACGATCGTCGGCGAGACCAATCTCGCCGCGCAGGTCGGCGCCGACGCGTCGTCGCTCTATGCGCGGAACGTTCTCGATTTCCTCAAGCTCGTCCTGCCCAAGGATGGCGGCTTCGCCGTTCCGATGGACGACGACATCGTCGCCGCCTGCCTGATGACGCAAGGCGGCGAAGTAAGAAGAAAGTAGGCCCCGATGGACGTCGTCTCCCACACCGTCGTCAACCTGATCATCTTCGTGCTGGCGATCTACGTCGGCTACCACGTCGTCTGGACCGTGACGCCGGCATTGCACACACCGCTGATGGCGGTGACGAACGCGATCTCGGCGATCGTCCTCGTCGGCGCGATGCTCGCGGCGGCGCTCACCGAGACCGGCCTCGGCAAGTCGATGGGCGTGCTCGCGGTCGCGCTCGCCGCGGTCAACGTCTTCGGTGGCTTCCTCGTGACGCGACGAATGCTCGAGATGTTCAAGAAGAAGGACCGACCCAAGGCTGCAGCCGAGGAGAAGAAGGCGTGAGCTTGAACGTCGTCACGCTGCTCTACCTCGTCGCGAGCATCTGCTTCATTCAGGCGCTGAAGGGCCTGTCGCACCCGACGACGTCGATCCGCGGCAACGTGTTCGGCATGGTCGGGATGGCGATCGCCGCCTTCACGACCGCGGCGCTGATCGTCAAGCTGCTCGAGTCGTACCAGCTCTCGGTGCCGCTCGGCCTCGGCTGGATCCTGCTCGGCCTCGTCGTCGGCGGCGGCTACGGCGCGTGGCGCGCGCGCACGGTGCAGATGACGCAGATGCCCGAGCTGGTCGCGTTCTTCCACAGCATGATCGGCATGGCGGCGGTCTTCATCGCGATCGCCGCCGCGGTCGAGCCGTACGCGTTCGGCATCGTCGCGCGGCCCGCGGCGGGCGGCGCGGTCGATCCGATCCCGACCGGCAACCGCCTCGAGCTGATCCTCGGCGCGGCGATCGGCGCGATCACGTTCTCGGGCTCGGTGATCGCCTGGGGCAAGCTCTCGGCGAAGTACAAGATCCGCGTCTTCCAGGGCGCGCCGGTGACGTTCAAGGGCCAGCACTGGCTGAATCTCGCGCTCGCGATCGCGATGGTCGTCTTCATCGTCGGCTACACGCTGACCGAGCGCCGCTTCGACTTCTATCTCGTCCTCGCGATCGCGTTCCTGCTCGGCGTGCTGATCATCATCCCGATCGGCGGCGCCGACATGCCCGTCGTCGTCTCGATGCTCAACAGCTATTCGGGGTGGGCGGCGGCGGGCATCGGCTTCTCGCTCAACAACGCGATGCTGATCATCGCCGGCTCGCTGGTCGGCTCGTCGGGCGCGATCCTCAGCTACATCATGTGCCGGGCGATGAACCGCTCGTTCTTCAACGTCATCCTCGGCGGCTTCGGCGGCGAGGGCGGCCC
>DATJIM010000465.1:0-2086 GCA_035493195.1 Caldimonas sp. | reverse complement strand
CGTCGTCCTCGAACAGGGTCACTTCCGAGAGGCGCGCCAGCGACTTCAGGAGCGGCGTTGCCGAACGCACGAACTCGGGATCGCCGATGACGTTGAGCGGGACGCGCTCGCCGGGCGCGAGGTTCATCTCGCTGCGCAGGTTGCGGCAGCTGCCGACGATCGCCTTCAGCCGCGAGACCCAGGCATCGGCCATGGCGTCGACGCGCTCGAGCTGGGCCTGCGGGTAGGGCGCGGTCGCGACCGTCTCGGATTGCCGGCGGCCGGCGATCGGCGCGACGCTGTCCCACAGCTCGGCGGTGATGAACGGCGTGATCGGATGGAGCAGCCGCAGCACCGTCTCGAGGACGCGCAGCAGCGTGCGCCGCGTCGCGCGCTGCTCCGACTCGGCGCTCGACTGCAGCTGGACCTTGGCGATCTCGAGGTACCAGTCGCAGTACTCGTCCCAGACGAAGCCGTAGATCGCCTGGGCGACGGCGTCGAGGCGGTATTCGGCGAAGCCCTGCGCGACAGCGGCCTCGACGCGCTGCAGCTCGCCCGTGATCCAGCGGTCGGCGTGCGAGAAGGTCAGGTAGTTGTGGAACGGTTGGCCGGGCGCGCACTCGGCCTTGGTGTGCTCGGCGAGGCCGCAGTCCTTGCCTTCGCAGTTCATCAGCACGAAGCGCGTCGCGTTCCAGAGCTTGTTGCAGAAGTTGCGGTAGCCCTCGCAGCGCTTCGAGTCGAAGTTGACGTTGCGGCCGAGCGTCGCGAGCGAGCAGAACGTGAAGCGCAGCGCGTCGGCGCCGAAGCCGGGGATGCCGTTCGGGAACTCGGCCGCGGTCGCCTTCCTGATCGCGGGAGCGGTCTCGGGCCGGCGCAGCCCGGTCGCGCGCTTCTCGAGCAGCGGCTCGAGCGCGATGCCGTCGATGAGGTCGACCGGGTCGAGGACGTTGCCCTCCGACTTGCTCATCCGCTTGCCGTGCGAATCGCGCACGAGGCCGTGGATGTAGACGTCGTGGAACGGCACCTTGCCGGTGAAATGCATGGTCATCATGATCATCCGGGCGACCCAGAAGAAGATGATGTCGTAGCCGGTGACGAGCACCGACGACGGCAGGAAGAGCTCGAGCTCCGTGGTCTGCTTCGGCCAGCCGAGCGACGAGAACGGCACCAGCGCCGACGAGTACCAGGTGTCGAGGACGTCGGGATCGCGCACCAGCGTTCCCGAATAGCCTGCAGCGCTCGCCTTGGCGCGGGCGTCGTCCTCGCTGCGCGCGACGAAGACCTCGCCGCCGGCGCCGTACCACGCCGGGATCTGGTGGCCCCACCAGAGCTGGCGCGAGATCGTCCAGTCCTGGATGTTCTTCATCCAGTGGTTGTAGGTGTTGACCCACTGCTCAGGGTAGAACTTGACCGCTCCGCTCTCGACCGCATCGATCGCCTTCGCCGCGATGCTCTTGCCGTCACGGCCGGGCCTCGTCATCGCGACGAACCACTGGTCGGTGAGCATCGGCTCGACGACCTCCCCGGTGCGCACGCAGATCGGCACCGCGTGCTTGTGCGGCACCGCCTTCTCGAGGAAATGCTGGGCCTCGAGGTCGTGCAGCACGGCCTTGCGTGCGTCGTAGCGGTCGAGCCCCTGGTACGCCTTCGGTCCTTGCTCGTTGATCTTCGCGTCGAGCGTGAAGATCGTGATCAGCGGGATGCCGTGGCGCAGCGCGCACGCGTAGTCGTTGAAGTCGTGCGCGCCGGTGATCTTGACGCAGCCCGAGCCGAACTCGCGGTCGACGAAGTCGTCGGCGATGATCGGAATGCGCCGGTCGCAGAGCGGCAGGTCGACGAGCTTGCCGACGAGGTGCCTGTAGCGCTCGTCGTCGGGATGCACGGCGAGCGCGCCGTCGGCGAGCATCGTCTCGGGCCGCGTCGTCGCGATGTGCATCCCCGCCATCGGCTTGCCGTTCGCGTCAGGCTGCGGGCCGTCGCTGAACGGGTAGAGGATGTGCCACATCGTGCCGTCGCGCTCCTCGTTCTCGACCTCGAGGTCGGAGACGGCCGAGAGCAGCACCGGGTCCCAGTTGACGAGCCGCTTGGCGCGATAGATCAGACCTTC
>DATJIM010000464.1:0-2515 GCA_035493195.1 Caldimonas sp. | reverse complement strand
GCGACGAGCCGTGCCGTGCTCGCCGCGCTGCTCGAGACAGCGCCGGCGACGAGGCCGGGCTGCGCGGCGAGCGCGTCGATGAAGAGGTTGACCGTCGAGCCAGAGCCGACGCCGATGACCGCGCCGCGGGGAACGTATTCGCGCGCCGCCTCGGCGACTTGGCGTTTGAGCTCGTCCTGCGTCATGGCTTGCCCGCCTTCGCGGCCGCGCCGACGCCGCCGACCATGTTCGCGGGGACGACCCACGCGTCGAACTGCTCCCCGGTGAGCCAACCCGACGCCACCGCGGCCTCGCGCAGCGTGCGGCCGCTCTTGTGCGCCTCCTTCGCGATCTTCGCCGCCTTGTCGTAGCCGATGTGGGGATTGAGCGCGGTGACGAGCATCAGCGAGCGATCGACGAGCTCGGCGATCCGCTCGCGATTCGGCTCGATGCCGCGCGCGCAGTGCTCGTCGAAGCTCCTCGCGCCGTCGCCGAGGAGCCGCGCGCTCTGCAGGAAGTTGTGGATCAGCACCGGCTTGAAGACGTTGAGCTCGAAATTGCCCGACGCGCCGGCGACGTTGATCGCGACGTCGTTGCCGAGCACCTGCGCGGATAGCATGGTCAGCGCCTCGCACTGCGTCGGATTGACCTTGCCCGGCATGATCGAGCTGCCCGGCTCGTTCTCGGGGATCGTGATCTCGCCGAGCCCGGAGCGCGGCCCGGACGCGAGCCAGCGGACGTCGTTGGCGATCTTGGTGAGAGACGCCGCGAGCGTCTTCAGCGCACCGTGCCCGTGGACGATCGCATCGTGCGCGGCGAGCGCCTCGAACTTGTTCGGCGCCGAGACGAACGGCAAGCCGAGGCGAGCGGCGAGCTCGGCGGCGACCTCCTCGCCGAACCTCGGCGGCGCGTTCAGCCCCGTGCCGACCGCGGTGCCGCCGAGCGCGAGCTCGCACAGATGCGGCAGCGCGGCGCGAACGTGCGCGATGCCGTGGTCGAGCTGCGCGACCCAGCCCGAGATCTCCTGGCCGAGCGTCAGCGGCGTCGCGTCCTGCAGGTGCGTGCGGCCGATCTTGACGACGTCGGCGAACGCCGCGGCCTTGCCCGCGAGCGTCTCACGCAGCGCTGCGACCGGCGGCAGCAGCCTGCGCACGACTGCCTCGACGGCAGCGACGCTCATCGCGGTGGGGAAGACGTCGTTCGACGATTGGCTGCGATTGACGTCGTCGTTCGGATGGACGAGACGACCTTCGCCGAGCGGGCCGCCGAGCAGCTGAGAGGCGCGGTTGGCGAGCACCTCGTTCATGTTCATGTTGCTCTGCGTTCCCGAGCCCGTCTGCCAGATCGAGAGCGGGAACTCGCCGTCGTGACGGCCGGCGAGCACCTCGTCGGCAGCGGCGACGATCGCATCGGCCTTCTCGGCGGGCAAGGTGCCGAGCGCGCGGTTGACGATCGCGGCGCTGCGCTTGACCCACGCGAGCGCGCGGATCAGCTCGGGCGGCATCTTCTCGGTCGAAATGTCGAAGTGGTGCAGCGACCGTTCGGTCTGCGCGCCCCAGAGGCGGTCGGCAGCGACCGCGATGTCGCCGAAGGTGTCCTTCTCGATGCGTTGCTCGGCCATGGCGGGCTCCCCGCGCGCAGTATGCACGGCGATGCCAGAATGGGCCGGCCGCATGCTGCCCATTCCCTATCCGCTCGCGCGCCCATTCCTGTTCGGCCTCGACCCCGAGCACGCCCACGACCTGACGCTGACGGCGCTCGCCTCGATCCAGCGCACGCCGTTCGCGCGCTCGATCGAGCAGCGCCGCGTCCGCGATCCCGTCACGCTCGCTGGCCTTGTCTTTCCCAACCGTGTCGGCCTCGCCGCCGGGCTCGACAAGAACGGCCGCTGCATCGATGCCTTCGGTGCGATGGGCTTCGGCAGCATCGAGGTCGGCACCGTGACGCCGCTCGCGCAGCCCGGCAACCCACGTCCGCGGATGTTCAGGATCGTCGAGGCCGAAGCGCTGATCAACCGGATGGGATTCAACAACGACGGGCTCGCCGTCTTCCTCGCCAACGTCCGCCGCGCGCGCTTTCGTTCGAGCGGCGGCATCCTCGGCCTCAACATCGGCAAGAACGCGGCGACGCCGATCGAGCGCGCGACCGACGACTACCTCGCCGGGCTCGCCGGCGTCTATCCGCACGCGGACTACGTCACCGTCAACGTCTCGAGCCCGAACACCAAGGACCTGCGCTCGCTGCAGACCGATGCCGCGCTCGATGCGCTGCTCTCTTCGCTCGTCGCGCGCCGCGGCGAGCTCGCCGCCGAGCACAAGCGGCGGGTGCCGATGTTCGTCAAGGTCGCCCCCGACCTCGAGCCGAAGCAGATCGACGCGATCGCCGACGCGCTGCTGCGCCACGGCATCGACGGCGTCGTCGCGACCAACACGACGATCGCGCGCGACGGCGTGGCCGGGCGCAGGCACGCCGACGAAACCGGCGGTCTCTCGGGAGCGCCGCTGCGCGAGCGCTCGGACCGTGTCATCGCGAGGCT
>DATJIM010000463.1:0-17152 GCA_035493195.1 Caldimonas sp. | reverse complement strand
GCAAGTCCCCAAGCATGGACCGGTGGGGCGTGACGGAGAGGTTCGGCACGGTCGGCAAGTACGGCGCAAGCACGGCGCCGCCGTCGACGCTGGTGCGCGGCGGTCGGCCGCAGGCGTTCGACGGACGCTGAGCGCCCACAGCGCGCGCGCCGGCGGCTGGCGGCAACCCGCCGCGCGCTCGTCTCCATCCGACCGGCTATCCTCCGCGCAGGCGCCCTGCCCTGCGCCCTTGCGCCATGCTGATCGACTTCTTCTTCACCCTGCGCGCCGCCAAGCTCAAGGTCTCGGTGAAGGAGTACCTGATGCTGCTCGAGGCGGTCCAGGCCGGCGTCATCGACGACGCCGACGAGGGCCCGACGGTCGAGCGCTTCTACTACCTGGCGCGCACCTCGCTCGTCAAGGATGAGGCGCAGTTCGACAAGTTCGATCGCGCCTTCGCCGCCTACTTCAAGGGCGTCGAGCTGATCACCGACTTCACGCAGGACATCCCGCTCGAGTGGCTGCAGAAGCGCCTCGAGCTCGAGCTCTCCCCCGAGGAGAAGGCGAAGATCGAGAAGATGGGCTGGGACGAGCTCATGGAGACGCTGAAGAAGCGCTTCGAGGAGCAGAAGGAGCGCCACGAAGGCGGCAACAGGATGATCGGCACCGGCGGCACGAGCCCGTTCGGCGCGTACGGCTACAACCCCCAGGGCATCCGCGTCGGCCAGGACAAGGGCCGCAACCGCTCGGCCGTCAAGGTCTGGGACCAGCGCCAGTACAAGGACTACGACGACTCGCTCGAGCTCGGCACGCGCAACATCAAGGTCGCGCTCCGGCGGCTCCGTCGCTTCGCGCGCGAGGGCGCCGAGGAGGAGCTCGACCTCGACGACACGATCCACTCGACCGCCGCCAACGCCGGGCTGCTCGACATCAAGATGGTCCCCGAGCGGCACAACAAGGTGAAGGTGCTGCTGCTGATGGACGTCGGCGGCACGATGGACGAGCACATCCACCGCGTCGAGGAGCTGTTCAGCGCCGCCAAGACCGAGTTCAAGCACCTCGAGTTCTACTACTTCCACAACTGCGTCTACGACTTCATGTGGAAGAACAACCGCCGGCGCTACAGCGAGAAGACGAGCACCTGGGACCTGATCCGCAAGTACAACAAGGACTACAAGCTGATCTTCGTCGGCGACGCGACGATGAGCCCGTACGAGATCCTGCAGCCGGGCGGCAGCGTCGAATACAACAACGAGGAGGCCGGCGCCGAGTGGCTGCAACGGCTGACCAACGCGTTCCCGAAGTTCGCGTGGATCAACCCCGAGCCGCAAGGCGTCTGGGGCTACCGGCAGAGCATCGCGGTGATCCAGCAACTGATGAACCAGCGCATGTTCCCGCTCACCTTGCCCGGGCTCGAAGGAGCCATGCGACTGCTCGTCAAATGACTCGCGGTGCCCCGGACCGACTCCGCGCGGGCCGGTTCGAGGTGGCCTGGCGCGCGACGCTGCTGCACGCGTTCGCCTGCTCGTTGCTCCTGCTCGCGCTCGCCGGCTGCTCTTCGCTGCCCTTCTTCGGCAACAAGGACGACAACGGCGAAAAGAGCGAGCCGCTCGTCGCGCAGTTCGACATCGAGGTCGACGCGCCGGCGCCGCTGAAGACGCTGCTGCTCGAGTATCTCGACGTCAGCCGTTTCCAGAACGCACCGCGCTCGGAGGCGGTGACGTCGAGCGAGCTCGACCGCCTCGCCGCCGGAGTGCCGGCACAGGCGAAGACGCTGCTCGAGACCGAGGGCTACTTCAGCGCCGAGGTGACGATCGCGCGCAGCGATCCGCCGGGTGCGCTGCCGCTGCTGAAGATCGTCGTCATGCCCGGTCCCCGCGTCGAGGTCGCGCGCGTCGCGATCGAATCGACCGCGCCGCTCGCGCCGCACCAACCGTCGCGCGAGGAGCCCTGGGGCGACCGCCTCGAGCACGCCCGCGCGATCTGGCCGCTCAAGCCCGGGCAGCCGTTCCGGCAGCCGGCCTGGACCTCGGCGAAGACGTCGACGCTCGCCGCGGTCCGCGGCGACGCGTATCCGACGGCGACTTGGAAGCAGACGCAGGCCCTCGTCGACGCGACCGCGAACACCGCCGCGCTCGATCTCACGCTCGAGCCCGGGCCGCTCTACCACCTCGGCGAGATCCGCGTCCAGGGGATCAGCCGCTTCGACGAGTCGGCGGTGCGTCGGCTCGCGACCTTCTTCCCCGGCGCGCAGTACAGCGAGCGGCTGCTCCTCGACTACCAGGACCGCCTCCTCAAGCTCGGCCTCTTCGAAGGCGCGTCGGTCGAGCTCGACACGAGCGGGCCGCCGGATGCGGCGCCGGTGATCGTCAAGGTCAAGGAGCTGACCCAGCACCAGGCCAACTTCGGCGTCGGCTACAGCGCCAACACCGGCCCGCGCACGTCGGTGGAGCACTACGACCGCAAGGTGTTCGGCCTGCCGTGGGTCTCGCACTCGACGCTGATCTACGGCCCCGACCAGAAGCAGCTCGGCATCGAGCTGACGTCGTACCCGCGCGAGGACATGTGGCGAAACCTGTTCGCCGCCAACATCGAGCAATTGCGCGCCGCCGACGAGGAGCGCAACAGCAGCACCGCGCGCATCGGCCGCTCGTACGACACGAACCGCTACGAGCGGCTGGTCTACGCCGAGGTCACGCAGGCGCGCGTCGACAACGCGGCGCTGACCGACAAGAGCGTCGCCGGGTCGCTCAACTACAACTGGCTGCAACGCGACGTCGACAGCATCCTGCAGCCGACGGTCGGCAGCGCGCTGTCGCTGCAGGGCGGCATCGGCTACGGCTCGGGACGAGAGAAGCGCACGGACCGTCCCGAAGAGGACCACAGCAACGGGCCGTTCCTGCGCGCGTACACGCGCTACAACTACTACCGGCCGTTCGGCGGCTGGTACGCGAACGCGCGCGTCGAAGCGGGACAGGTGTTCGTCCACAGCCGCATCGCCGTTCCCGACACCATCCTCTTTCGCGCCGGCGGCGACAACTCGGTGCGCGGCTACGGCTACCGCACGCTCGGCCCGCGCGTCAACGGCGTCGTTGTCGGCGGCCGCGTCGAGACGACCGCGAGCGTCGAGGTCGAGCACGCATTGACGCAGCGGCTGCCGTCGCTGTTCGGCGCGCTCTTCGTCGACGCCGGCAACGCCGCCGACCAATGGAACGATCTGCGGCCGGTCGTCGGCGTCGGCACCGGCCTGCACTACCGCAGCCCCGTGGGGCCGCTGCGCCTTGACGTCGCCTACGGCGTCAACGAGCAACGCTGGCGGCTGCACCTGAGCGTCGGCGTCACGTTCGCGGCGACGCGATGAGCGCCGACACCGACGTTGCGACGACGCCGAGCGGCGGTGCCGATCGACCGCCGCCGCGGCGGCGCGGGCGGCGCGCGTTGCGCTGGGCCGGCGGCACGCTCGCCGCGCTCGTTCTCGTCGTCGTCGCTGCGATCGCTGCGCTCCTCTGGGCGTTGCACGACGCCGGCGGCAGCGCCTGGCTGCTCGGCCGCGTCCCGCAGCTCACGGTCGTCGGCCCGCGCGGCTCGCTGATCGGCGACTTCGCCGCGGAGCGGATCGAGATCGCATTTCCGGGCAGCGGCGTCCTTCGTCTCGACGCGCCGAGCTGGCACGCGCTCGCGGCGTCGCGCGGCGACCGCGGGCGCTGGCTCAAGCTGCGCATCGCGACGCTGCACGCCGATCGCGTGACGTGGGTCGCCGCGGCCGCAGCGCCACCCGGCGAGCCGGCGCGGCCGCCGGCGACGCTGCGCGTGCCGGTCGAGGTCGAGGTCGACGCCGCGACCGTTGACGAGCTTCGCATCGGCAACGACGACGCGGTGCCGTTGCGCATGCTGCGTGCGCGCGTCCACGTCGGCGCCGACGGCGGCGCGCGCCACCGCCTCGACGACGTCGCGCTGGTGCGCGACCGCGTCCGCGCGTCGGGGCGCGCGACGATCGACGCCGACGCGCCGCTCGCGGTCAGCGCGCAGGCATCGTTCGTCGGCGGCGACGGCGCGCCGCTGCCTTGGCAGGCGTCGCTCACTGCATCGGGCCCGCTCGATCGTCTCGATGTCGCCGCGGTCGCGCGCGTCGCGCCGACCCGCGCGGGAGCGCCGCAATCGCTCGACGCGCGCGCGGTCGTCCGCCCGTTCTCGGCGTGGCCGCTCGGCGAGCTGCACGCGTCCACCGAAGCGCTCGACCTCGCGGTCTTCGCGAACGACTTGCCGACGACGTCGCTGAGCGGCAGCGCCGTCATCACGACGACCGGCGCCGACCAGCCAGCGGTCGTCGAAGCCCATCTCGTCAACGCGCGCGCCGGCCGCTGGAACGAAGGACGCCTGCCGGTGCAAAGCGTCGACGCGACCTTGCGCGCGCGCCCCGACGCTGCGGGCGTCGTCGACGTCGAGACGCTGCGCGCCGCGCTCGGCGCCGCCGATCGTCCCGGCGGACGGATCGCCGCGCGCGGCCGCTGGGCCGGCGACGCGTGGAACGTCGCCGCCGATCTCGACGGCGTGCGCCCGGCCGCGCTCGACGGCCGCGCGCCGCAGGCGACGCTCGCGGGCACCCTGACGCTCGCCGGCAGCGGCTTCGCGAAGGCTCCCGACCAGCACGTCATCGACGCCGTCGCGCAGCTCGCCGGATCGTTCGCCGATCCGCGCCTGCCGAAGAACGCGCCGCACGCCGCGCGCCTGCGTGGCGAAGCGCGGATCGCAGCCAATGCGATCGAGATCCGCAGCGTCGAAGCGACGCTCGGCCGCGCGCACGCGAGCGGCGCCGCGAAGCTCGTTCGCAGCGCTGCCGATCGGCCATGGCGGGCGAGCGGCAAGCTGCGTCTCGTCGACTTCGATCCGTTGCCGTGGTGGCCGGGCCGCACCGACTCGCCGCTCGCGCATGGCACGAATCGCGTCAACGCCGATGCCGAGTTCGACGTCGCACTCGCCGCGGCGCCGGGCGATCGAGCATGGCTCGACACGCTGGCAGCGACGCGCGGCAGCAGCGAGCTGCGCATCCACGACAGCGTGCTCGGCGGCGTCCCCGTCGAAGGCTCGGCCAGCTTCGCCAACCCCGACGGCAACGCGCGCATGGCGCTCGACGTCGCCGTCGCCGGCAATCGCGCGAGCGGTCATGGCCAGCTCGGCGCAGCCGGCGCCGACCACTGGGAGATCGCGATCGACGCGCCGGCGCTCGATCGCCTGTCGCCGTGGCTCGGCACGCGCGGCAAGGGACTGCAGGGAACGTTCAGCGCCAAGGCACGCGTCGACGGGCGCTGGCCGACGCTGCAAAGCGCCGGCGAGTTGCACGGCAGCGGCTTGCGCGTCGACGCGCTGACGCTGCGCAGCGCCGAAGGTCGCTGGCGCGGCGGCAGCAGCCGCGATGCCGCGCTCGACGCCGAGCTCTCCCTCGACGGCATCGACCTCGGCGGACGCGCGATCGACCATGCCGCGCTGCGCGTCGCGGGCAGCGCGCGCGCGCACCGCGCCGACGTGCGCATCGAGTCCGCCGCGCTGCCGCCGGCGTGGGCCGATGCGATCGCGGCGCGCGCACCGGCGAGCACGACGATCGCGAGCGCGCCTGCGCCGGCCAGCTCGCCCGCGCCGGCAGCGAGCACGGCGAAGTCGACGACGCGCAGCGTCGTCGTCGCCAGCGTCGAAGGCGGCCTCGTCGATTCCGGCAACGTGCGCAACGCGGGTTGGCGCGGCACGCTGCACGAACTCGTCGCCCGCAGCAGCGGCGCGCCGGCCCGCACCTGGCTGCAGGCGCGCGAGCTGCGCGGCAGCGTCGTCTGGGGCGACGGACCGACGCGCGTCGACGTCGAGCCCGGCGCATTGCAGGCGCTCGGCGCAACGGTGCGCTGGAGCCGCGTCGCGTGGCAGGCCGGCGCGACGGCTGCGAGCGCGGGCCGCCTCGACGCCCACGCCGTCGTCGAGCCGCTGCCGGTCGCGCCGTTGCTGCAGACGCTCGAGCCCGACTTCGGCTGGGGCGGCGACCTCAGCGTCGGTGCCCGCATCGACGTCAAGAGCGCGCCGAACGTCGTCGTCGACGTCGCCGTCGAACGCGCTGGCGGCGATCTCACCGTCACCGAAGGGACGACGACGACCGCGCTCGGCTTCACCGAGCTGCGCGTCGGCATCGCCGCCCACGAAGGCGTCTGGCGCTTCACCGCGGCGGTCGACGGCAGCGCGGTCGGCACCGGCTCGGCGTCGATCACCGCGCGCACGACGAGCGCGGCGACGTGGCCGACCCCATCGACGCCGATCGACGGCGTCGTCGAGCTGAACGTCCCTCGCCTCTCGACCTGGGGAACGTGGCTGCCGGCGGGCTGGCGGCTCGACGGCGAGCTGCACGCGGATGCGCGCCTGCAGGGCCGTTTCGGCGCGCCGACCTACACCGGGCGGCTCGAAGGATCACACATCGCCGTTCGCAATTTCCTGCAGGGCGTCAACATCAGCGACGGCACGGTCGCGATCGCGCTCGAAGGCAGCACGGCGCACATCGAGACCTTCACCGCGAAGGCCGGCAGCGGCACGGTGCGTCTCGAAGGCAATGCGACCTTCGGCGATTCGCCGGTCGCGCAGCTCACGCTCGTCGCCGAGCGCTTCCAGATGCTCGGCCGCGTCGACCGCCGCATCGTCGCGAGCGGCCGCGCCGCGATGCGGCTCGACGCCACCACCGTCGCGCTCGACGGCAGCTTCAAGGTCGACGAGGGGCTCGTCGACTTCACGCGGTCGGATGCGCCGACGCTCGGCGACGACGTCCAAGTCGTGCGCCGGCCGCGCGCCAAGCCTTCGACCGATGAGCCCGAGCCGCCGCCGCCCGTCGTCGCGCCGGTCGCACGCAGGGTCGCGCTCGACCTCCACGTCGACATGGGCGAGCAGCTGCGCGTGCGCGGCCACGGTCTCGACACCGGCGTGCGCGGCGAGCTGCGGCTGACGTCGCCGGGCAGCAAGCTCGCCGTCGACGGTACGCTGCGCGCGGTCGGCGGCACCTATCAGGCGTACGGCCAGAAGCTCGTCATCGACCGCGGCCTGCTCGCGTTCGCCGGGCCGGTCGAGAACCCGCGCCTCGACATCGAGGCGACGCGGCCGAACCTCGACGTGCGCGTCGGCGCGCAGATCACGGGAACCGCGCTGGCGCCGCGCGTGCGTCTGTTCTCGGAGCCGGAGATGTCGGACGTCGACAAGCTCAGCTGGCTGATCACGGGCCATGCGAGCGAAGCCGGCGACGCCGCGACGACGGCGCTGCTGCAGCAGGCCGCGCTCGGACTGCTCTCCGGCGAAGGGCCCGGTGCCACGGACCGCATCGTCAAGTCGCTCGGCTTCGACCAGATCGGCGTGCGCCAGGGCCCGACGCCGGGCGACACCAAGGACACCATCGTCACGCTCGGCAAGCAGATCTCGCAGCGCTGGTACGTCGGCTACGAGCGCGGCCTGAACGCGACCGCGGGGAGCTGGAAGCTGATCTATCGCGTCGCGCGGCGCGTCAGCGTGAGCGCACAGGCCGGCGAGGACAACGCGATCGATCTCCACTGGATCCTGCGCTGGAAATGAGCGCAGGCGTGGCGCGCCGCGCGCTCAGGGCGCCGCGTCCCAGTCGGACTTGCGGATGTGGTTCTGCATGAACGCGTCGACCGCCGCGGCAGCGTCGAGCCGCGCCGGGTCGAAGTCGAACTCGCCTTCGTGCGTCGCACCGTTGTCGAACGTCGCGCGGAAATGGATCGCGCGGCCGACGACCTCGTAGTCGACGTGATAGCGGACAGGATCGCCGCTTCCGCCGCGTGCGTGCGTTCCTTCGACGGTCGCCAAGGCGCCCTCTCGCGTTGCAGGGCCGCCAGTATGCCGGGTCTTACACTGACATCGCCTCGCCGTAGTTCAATGGACAGAACGGCCGCCTCCTAAGCGGCAAATACAGGTTCGATTCCTGTCGGCGGGACCACGTCAAGCGGACACGCATTTGCCCACTCGCTGCGAGCGGCTTTGTTCGCGCCAACTCGCGACGTGCTAGCAGTTGAGCAGTTGATACCACTTGAAACGATTCCGAGGCGGATCGCGCGAAGGATCGGCGCGCGCTCGCGTTAGAAGGTCGTGCGGCCCGGCGTTTCCGGGGACATGACGTACTGATCCTTTTCCGATGGCCATTTCCGTTTCACTTTCCCCCTCGAACCACTCCCTCCTCTCCTCTCGCATCCTTCCCGCATCACTGACGACGATCGCACTCACGTTGTCCTCAGCGGCGATGGCGCAAAGCCCTGCCAGCCCAGGCACCTGGCAGCTCTACTCCACTTCGCGGAACGAGACGCTCGCGACGTACACCGACTTCGACGCGTGCCGGCAGGCCGCGAACCTCGCGCGCAACCTGGCGTGCAAGCCCGGCGTGCCCGCGACCAACACGACGCCGACGCCGACGCCGCCAGCCATGCAAGCGCTCGGCGTCAAGCCACCGGTCATGAACAACGCGTTCCACATCGATGCGTCGAGCCTTCCCGAGGCCGCGGTCGGCATTGCCTACGACCGCCTGCAGCCGACCGCGGAGGTCGCTCCGCCCTCGGACATCGGCGCCTTTCGCATCCCGTGCGGCTTCTCGCACATGTCGTTCGACGATCCGATCGTCTATCCCGGCGTTCCCGGCGCGGCGCACCTGCACACGTTTTTCGGCAACACCGGGACGAGCGCGACGAGCACCGCCGATTCGATCCGCACGAGCGGCAGCTCGACATGCCTCGGCGGCACGATCAACCGCAGCGCGTACTGGGTGCCGACGATGATCGACACGGCGAGCGGCGAGCCGATCGTCCCCGACGTCGCGGGCATCTACTACAAGCAGGGCTACACGCTCAATCCGCCGGCGATCATCCAGCCGCTTCCCGCAGGCCTGCGGATGATCGCCGGCGATCCGACCAGGAGCAGCCCCGGCAGCCAGGTCGCGCTCTTCAAGTGCATCGGCGGCCCCAACAACTCGAACGACCACTACGGCTCGTCGATCCCGAACTGCGACGCCGGCGCGCAGGTCTACCAGGTGATCGTCTTCCCGCAATGCTGGGACGGCAAGAACCTCGACTCGCCCGACCACAAGAGCCACATGAGCTACGTCGTCGTCGCAGCCGGAGGCTCGGGCTACACGTGCCCGTCGACGCATCCGGTGGCGCTGCCCGAGATCACGTTCAACGTCATCTACACGGTGCAGACGGCGAACGCGGCGCTGGCGTGGCGGCTCTCGTCGGACACCTACGACAGGAGCCTGCCGGCAGGCTACTCGTCGCACGCCGACTGGTTCAACGGCTGGGAGAAGGCGATCTCCGACGCGTGGGTGGCGGGCTGCGTGCAGGCGCGCCGCGACTGCCACGCGCACCTGATCGGCGATGGCAGGATGATGTACTGACCGCTACGGCGTCGGCGGATAGAGGAAGGTCTTCGCGACGGGCGCCCAGTCGCTGCCGACGTTGCGCCATTCGAGAACCGCGCCGGCCGGCGCGTTCTCGATCGAGATCGTGTAGAGGCGGCCGACGTCGAAGTCGAGCGTTGATTTGACGCGCGCGGCGGTGAGGTAGACCTCGCCGCCGCCGCGAACGCGAAACTCGTGCCTGCCCGGCAGCATCGAGGCGACCCAGCCCTTGCCGTCCTTGAGACCCGTGCCCGGCGCGAGCTGGCCGCAGACACCCTGGGCGTGCGCCTGCTGCGCCGCGGCGTCGCTCGGCGCCGGCGATGCCGACGCCGAGACGGCGAAGACGAGCGCCGGCGCGACGCGGCCGAGGTGGCGGACGAACGAACGATCGAGCAGTCGCATCGCACGACCTTAGCGCAAAACGCGAGTCAAAGAAGCCACTCGATCGGCAGGATCGAGAGGATCTGCACGCCGAAGCGCTTGAGCGCGCTCGTCTCGGGCTCGTGGTCGTGGCGCTTCTCGCCGCCCGACGCGCTGCGTTCGATCCACTGCAGCCCGTCACCTTCGCCGGCCAGGCGGACCTCGTAGGCGCGCAGCGGCACGACCGAGTCGAACGCGGAGGCGAGTCGGCCCGCGAGCGCAGCGCTCTCGATGACGACGCCGAGCTCGGTGTTGAGGCGAGCCGAGCGCGGGTCGAAGTTGAACGAGCCGACGAAGATCCTGGCGCCGTCGACCGCGTAGGTCTTCGCATGCAGGCCCGACGCGCCGCCCGAGCCGGTGCGGCTCTCGCCCGCGTGCGGCGCAGCAGCGAGCGGCGTCAGCTCGTACAGCTGGATGCCCGCGAGCAGGAGGTCGCGGCGCCGCTTCATGTAGCCCGCGTGCACGGCGCTCACGTCCGACGCGGCGAGCGAGTTGGTGAGGATGCGGACGCGAACGCCGCGCCGCGCGAGTTCGGCGAGCGCCGCGGTGCCCTCGTCGCCGGGAACGAAGTACGGCGAGACGATGTCGAGCGAGCGCTCGGGGCGGCCGATCGTGCGGATCAGCTCCGGAAACAGCAGCACGTCGCTGCGGTCCGAAGCGTCGAGCGTCTTCGCCGGATCGTCCTGGACGACATGCGCGACCGCCCAGTCGATCGCGAGCCGGCGCGCCTGCAGCTCCTCCACCAGCGCTGACCTGCGCACCGCGTCGACGTAGTCGATCGACGCGGGATCGCTGCGCGTCGCCGCGAAACGCGCTTCGAGCTCGCGTGCGCCGTCGGCGCCCGGCGGGCCGACGAACGCCGCCGCCGGATACGCCGAGGCGCTGTTCCAGTAGCGATCGAACTGCGTCGAGGTCTCCGCGACGGCCGGCCCGATGCCGATCACGTCGAGGTCGGCGAAGTCGGCGCCGTCGCCGGCAGCGAAATATTCGTCGCCGATGTTGCGGCCGCCGACGATCGTCGCGACGTTGTCGGCGGTGAACGACTTGTTGTGCATGCGCCGGTTGAGACGGCCGAAGTCGGTCGCGAAGCCGAGCACGCGCGCGCTGCGCTGCACGAAGGGGTTGTAGAGGCGCACCTCGACGTTCGGGTGCGCTTCCAGCGCCGCGAGCACGCGATCGAGGCCGCGCGTGTTGGCGTCGTCGAGAAGGAGCCGCACGCGAACGCCGCGCTCGGCGGCGCGCCAGAGCGCCTCGAAGAGGAGCGTGCCAGCGCGATCGCCGTGCCAGATGTAGTACTGCGCGTCGATCGAACGCTCCGCGGCCGCGGCGAGCGCCATCCGCGCAGCGAACGCGTCGCGCGGATCGGCAAGCGCGTGGAATCCCGACGTGCCTTCGGGCGCGGCCGCCAGCAACGGCGCGACGAGCCGGCCGAGTTGCGTGTCGCGACCGTCTGCGATCGCGGTCGACGCGACGCGGTCCGCCGGCACGGGCGGCAGGCTTGCGCAGCCGACGAGGAGCGCACCGAGCGCGGCGACGCCGAGACGACTAGCGATGGATCGCAGCGTCAATGGCGGCGAGGAACTGTTCGTCCCCGAACGGCTTCCTGAGCAACGCCGTCGCGCCGCCCTCCATCGCGTGCGCGAGGTCGTCGCGATCGTCGAGGGCGGTGATGAAGACGATCGGCACGTCGATGCGCTGCTCGCGCAGCCACGACTGGACGTCGAATCCGGTCATGCCCTGCATGCGGATGTCGAGCACGAGACACGCGGGGCTGTGCGTCGCCAGCGACTTCAGGAACTCCGGCCCCGAAGCGTACGACTCGACTTCGTAGTGCGCCGAACGGAGCAGGCGCGTCAGCGCCTTCCGGATCGGAAACTCGTCGTCCACGACCGCCACGATCGCCGCCGTCTGTTCCATGGATCCCCGACGCACCAGGACCACGAAACGATAGGCGCCGTCGAACGGAGCGCCTATGGGACCTTGGAGCCGGTCGGGTCCGACCCGAGTCAGCGGCTCGCCAGGACGCCCATCCTCTCGACCAGTCGCGCGAGCTGCGCCAGCGACTTGACGTTCATCTTGCTCATCATCCGGGCGCGATGCACCTTGACCGTCTTCAGCGCCGTGCCGAGCTCGTCGGCAGTCTGCTTGTTGAGCCTGCCGGCGACGACGCGGTCAAGCACCTGGCGCTCGCGCGCGGTCAGGCTCGCGAGCCGCTGCCGACCGTCGACGAGGTCGGCGTTGCGGCGGCGAAAGACGCGGTCGGCCTCGATCGCCTCGGCGACGCTCGCCAGCAACTGCTCGCCGTCGACGGGCTTGCAGAGGAAGTTGGTCGCGCCGGCGCGCATCGCGCGGACGATCGTCGGCGGGTCGCTGCGGCCGGTGAGAAAGATGATCGGCAGAGGCATCCCGGCGTCGACGATGCGACGTTGCACCTCGAGGCCGTCGATCTCGGGCATCGCGAGGTCGAGGATCACGCACCCGGCGGCCGCCGGGTCGCGCAGGCGCAGGAACTCCTCGGCCGAGGCGTACGTCTCGCTCGCCCACCCCGCCGAGCGGAGCAAGCGCTGCAGGCTCCTCAGCACCGATGGATCGTCGTCGACGATGAAGACGGTCGGCTCAACGCGGCCCATGGTCAGCTCTCCTTGACGGCGACGAGTCCCGTCGCCAGTGATCGATCGACGGCCGGCGGTGCGACCGTCGGCGCGCGTGGAATCGTGAACGTGAACGTCGCACCGTGCACGTCGTTGTTCTGGCACCAGATGCGGCCGCCGTGGGCGCTGACGATGCTGCGCGAGATGACGAGGCCGAGGCCGATCCCAAGCGGCTTGCTCGAGACGAAGGGCTCGAAGATCTTCTCGAGCCGGTCCGCCGGGATGCCGGGGCCGCCGTCGACGACCGAGATCGCCACCTCGCCGTCGTCGGCCGCAGCGGCACGGACCACCAGCCAGCGCGCCCAGCGCTCGGATTGCGCCATCGCCTCGCACGCGTTGTAGATCAGGTTGAGCAGCACCTGCTGCAGCTGCACCGGGTCGCCGTGCACCGCCGGCAGCATCGGGTCGAGCTCGAGCGTGATGCTGACGTTGCGGCTGATCAGCTCGCTGCGCAGCATGCGGACGACGTCGCGAACGAGCGTGCCCGCGACGATCGGCTCGCTCTTCGACTCGCCGCGCTCGAAGAGCGCGCGCAGGCGCCAGATGATCTCGCCGGCACGCTGATCGTCGGCGACGATGTCGCGCAGGATCTCGCGCAGCGTCTCGAGGTCGACCGAAGGCGCCGAGGTGAACCGGAGCGCCGCCTGCGCATTGCTGAGGATCGCCGTCAGCGGCTGGTTGAGCTCGTGGGCGATCGAGCCCGACAGCTGGCCGAGCATCGCGACGCGCGAGAGGTGCGCGAGCTCGTTGCGGTTGAGCTCGGCGTCGAGCTCGGCGCGAACCGGCGCCGTGATGTCGAACGTCACCCCCCACAGGATCGCCGGCTTGCCGCGACTGTCGACGCGGACGCTGCCGTGCGACGCAACCCAGCGCGGCTCGCCGTCGCCGCGGATGATGCGATGGCGGAGCGCGAATTCGCCGCCTTTCTCGCGCGCAGCGTCGATCGCCGCTGCGACGGCGCCGCGATCGTCGAAGTGGACGAGATCGAGGCGCTTCGGCAAATCGGGCACGTCGCTGGCGGCGATGCCGAGGATCGTGCGGTGCACGTCGTTCGCCCAGGCGCGGTCGCGCTTCAGGTCGCGCATCCAGACGCCGACGCCGGCTGCGGCCGCGGCCATGCGCAGCAGCTGCTCGGTGCCGAGCAGCTCGGCGTCGCTGCGGCGACGGCTGCGGTAGTCGAGAGCGAACGCCGTCACGAGCGCGGCGAGGACGACGGCGAGCGAAAGCGAGGCGACGAGATGCCACGGATCGGCTTCCCAGATCGCGGGCAGGCGCGCCGCTGCGGCGGACGCCGACGCCTGTGCCGACCAGGCCGGCAACGTCGGCGCAAGCGTCGCTCCGAGCGCGGCGGCTTGGAGCGCGCGAACACGAGGACTCGGTCCGCGGATGGCCGCCAGAGCCGGCGCGGCGGGTGCGATGCGCACGACACCGCCGTCGCCGCAACTCACTCGCCGCATCCGACTTCCCCGCCGCAAGCCCACGGGCGGTCACGCATCGTCGTTTCACCTCCAGCGCCGGACTGCAGCATCGTCGTGCCGTTGCAGCGATGCCAAGCAGCCGAAGGGCCACGTCGGCTCATCGCCCAGCCCTCAAGTGTCGCTCCGCAGGCCCCTTGTTTCAATGAAATCGGCGATGCATCCAATTGCCGAGGTCGACGCTGCGATCGCGCTCGCCGAGGCGATGGGTCGCAGGGCGAGGCTGCGGGCGTTGTTGCGCCGCAACAGAGAACGCCGCGTCGGCGACACCGCTCGCGTGGACGTCGGCAAGTGCCCGAAGATGCGAGCGAGGTCGACCATTGGGCCCAAGGTCCAATAGTCGCCTCACAGGGTGGTTGTTACGGTTCGCAATGGGGTGCATCGGAGCCCGCGACCGGTGATCAGGATCTCGCTGGTCTGGGCCGGCGGCTCGTCAACAGGAGGTTGCATGAATCGGATTTCGGCGCGGTCTTTGGCGTGCGCGCTTTCACTGATCGTGCCCATGCTCGCGGCAACGCCGGCATCGGCCCAGCTGTCGAACGCGCAGGGCCTGATCGAGAACCCCTTTGTCGCGAACCTCGGCATGTTCATCGTCGGCAGCGACCTCAAGGCGCGGCTGAACGGATCGTCGACGACAAACCCCGACGTCGACTTCAACGACACGTTCGGCACCGGATCCGACGAGACGCGCGTCCGGCTCGACCTCCTCTGGCGCATCAACCCGAAGCACCACGTCCGCTTCTTCTATTTCGACAACGACATCACGCGCAATCGCGTCCTCGACCGCGACGTCCAATGGGGCGACACGACGTACCACGTCGGCGCCAACGTCGAGTCGAACGTCAGGATGAAGGTGTACGAGCTGGCGTACGAGTACGCGTTCATGCACCGGTCCGACTTCGAGCTCAACGGCACGCTCGGCATCCACTACACCGATCTGCGCATCAAGCTCGCCGGCAATGCGACGACCGGCGCCGGCACGGCGGCGTTCGTCACCGAGGAGCGCAAGCTCCCGGCGCCGCTTCCGGTCATCGGCGTGCGCGCCGGCTGGGCGTTCGCGCCGCAGTGGTACCTCGAGGGGGTCGGCCAGTTCTTCAAGATCAGCATCGACGGCTACAACGGCCACTGGATCGACGGGCGGGCCGGCGTGACCTACATGTTCATGCGCAACTTCGGCGTCGGGGTCGGCTACAACCGCTGGTACACGACCGTCAACGTCGATCGCTCCAACTTCAACGGCTCGGCGCGTTTCGGCTACTCGGGCCTTCAGGCGTACCTGACCGGTACGTTCTGACCAGCCGGCCGCCCGGGTCGCGGCGGCCGGCCTCCCATCACCTCGGAGATCTCGATGAAGTTCACCCCCACGATGGTCGCGGTGTTCGCGGCAAGCGTTGTCGTTGCCGCCGGCGCGCAGCAGGCGCCGACGACGAGTTCGACCGTCGCCGTGGCTCCCGGCAAGGCCGTCGCGACGAACACGACCACCGCCTCGGCAGTGATCGTCTCGATCGACGCGACGTATCGCATCGTCACCCTGAAGACCGCGAGCGGCAAGGTCGTCGAGGTCGTCGCCGGCCCCGAAGTCAAGAACTTCGACCAGCTCAAGGTCGGCCAGAAGGTCAAGGCAGCGTACAGCGAAGCGCTCTCGCTCGAGCTGAAGAAAGGCGGCGGCAAGCCCCTCTCGATGACCGAAAAGGGCGGCGCGGCGCAGGCCGCCCCGGGCGCCAAGCCCGGCGCCGGCGGCGCCCGTCAGATCACGATCCTCGCCGACGTCGTCAAGGTCGACACCAAGACGCACCTGGTGACGCTGCGCGGTCCTGGCGGCAACTCGGTCGACCTCCACGTCGAGGACCCCGAGCAGCTGAAGAACATCAAGAAGGGCGATCAGGTCGAGGCGGTCTATACCGAGGCCGTCGCCGTCACGGTCGAGCCGGCCGACAAGTAGTCGCAGGCGCGCGCCGAGAACACCGCATGGCGAAGAAGGAACGGACGGCGACGGTCGAGGCCGCGGCCTCGGACTCGTCGACCGCCAAGGCGCGCGGAGCGATCGCACGCGCGGCGTCGAACCCGGCCGACATCACGCCTGCCCCGCTCGGCAACAAGGAATACGAGAAGGCCCTCAGGAAGCTGCACGTCGAGCTCGTCAAGCTGCAGGAGTGGGTCGTCCACAAGGGTCTCAAGGTCTGCATCGTCTTCGAGGGCCGCGACGGCGCCGGCAAGGGCGGCACGATCAAGGCGCTCACCGAGCGCGTCAGCCCGCGCGTCTTCCGCGTCGTCGCGCTGCCCGCGCCGACCGAGCGCGAGAAGTCGCAGATGTACATCCAGCGCTACCTGCCGCACCTGCCCGCCGCGGGCGAGGTGGTGATCTTCGACCGCAGCTGGTACAACCGCGCCGGCGTCGAGCGCGTGATGGGCTTTTGCAGCGACGAGCAGGCGAAGCGCTTCCTCAAGGGCACGCCGCCGGTGGAGAAGGCGATCGTCGACTCGGGCGTGATCCTGCTCAAGTACTGGCTCGAGGTGAGCCCCGAGGAGCAGACGCGGCGGCTGCAGTCGCGCTTCGAGGACGGCCGCAAGATCTGGAAGCTCACGCCGATGGACCTGAAGTCGTACAACCGCTGGTACGACTACTCGCGGGCGCGCGACGAGATGTTCATGGCGACCGACACCAACTTCGCGCCCTGGCGGGTCGCGCCGTCGAACAGCAAGAAGGCGGTCCGCCTCAACATCATCGGCGACATCCTGAAGAGCATCCCGTACAAGGCGCTGCCGCGCGAGAAGATCAAGCTGCCGGCTCGGCAGAAGGCGGGCGACTACGTCGAGCCGAACTATCCGTACAAGGTGATCGCG
Source organism: Caldimonas sp. (assembly GCA_035493195.1). GTDB lineage: Bacteria > Pseudomonadota > Gammaproteobacteria > Burkholderiales > Burkholderiaceae_C > Schlegelella_A. Next base: position 365 of record DATJIM010000463.1, on the reverse strand, counting down.
CAGACCTACTGACGGCCCGCCGGAGGACGACATGATCGGCTTCGACGTCATCCTGAAGGACGGCCGGGTGGCGCACCTGCGCCCCTCGGGCCCGGCCGACGAGGCCGAGTTCCTTCAGGCGTTCGAGCGCATGGGCAGCGACGCGCGCTACATGCGCTTCATGCGCGTCGTCCGCGAGCCCGACCGGGCCCGCCTGCGCGAGGTCCTCGCCTCGTTCCCCGAGGGCGGCGTCGGCATCGTCGCCACCGTTCCCGCCGCCGACGGCATCGACATCGTCGGCAGCGCGGTGGCGGTCTTCGCCGCGGTCCGGGTGCGCTGCGAGTTCGCGATCACGGTCGCCGCGGCGTACGGCGGCAGCGGCCTCG
>DATJIM010000462.1:0-2206 GCA_035493195.1 Caldimonas sp. | reverse complement strand
GGCGAGGCGCGCGCGCGCGGCGTCGAAGGCTTCGTCCTCAAGCACCGCGACGCGCGCTACGGCGCCGGCCGCAGGAAGCAGGACGACCTGGCCGGCGGCACGTGGTGGAAGTGGAAAATCGAGCCGTTCACGGTCGACTGCGTCCTCGTCTACGCGCAGCCGGGGCACGGTCGCCGTGCCAGCGTCTACACCGACTACACGTTCGCGGTCTGGAGCCGCACGCCGCGCGATTCGGACGAAGTCGAGGGCGCGCTCGACGCGATCGCGACTCGGCACGCCCGTGCGGCCGAGGCGTTGCAGCTCGTTCCGTTCGCCAAGGCGTACTCGGGTCTCACCGACGAGGAGTTTCGCCGCGTCGATCGTGTGATCCGCCGCGACACGGTCGAGAAGTTCGGGCCGGTGCGCAGCGTGCGGCCGAGCCTGGTCTTCGAGCTCGGCTTCGAAGGCATTCAGCGGAGCTCGCGTCACAAGAGCGGGATCGCGGTGCGCTTCCCGCGCATGCTCAGGATCCGCGACGACAAGCCTCTGCACGAGGCCGACACGCTCGCGACACTCGAGGGGCTGCTTGCGCTGCATCTCGGCGAAGCTGCACGCTAGTCAATGGCGCGCGTTTCGGTGGGGCGCACGCGGGCGCGGGCGGCGGGTGGCCGATTTCCTCCATGTCCCCCGGGCCTGGCCTGAACGGCCGGCCCTCCTCCTCTACTTCCGGAAATCGGCCACCCGCCACCCGCGCCCGAACCGATGCGCACGCAGAGTGAAACGTGCGGCGCGGTGATCCCGTGCGCCCCGACTGTGTTGGCGCGCAGTGCACTCACGCCCGCCGCGCGAGGCCTTCGCGTAGCGCGTCGGTCGCGCGCAGCGTTCCGACCTCGATCCCGTTCCAGTTGCGCAGATGCACTTCGCTCAGGCGATGCAGCAGCGACGCCTCGTCGGCGTCGAGCTCGACGAATGCCTCGATCGTCGCTGCCATCGCGACCTCGGCGGCGCGCGCGGTGTTGCCGTCATCGATCTTGATCGCGACGCCGAGCCCGCGCTCTGGAAAGCTCGCGCAGAACACCGCCTCGGCGCCGACCTTGCAGTAGACACGCTCGCCGAGCGCCTGCATCACCTCGGTGTCGAAGCGGTCGCTGCCGGCGGCCATGAACGGCTCGCTCGCCACCGCCTGGCGCAGCCGCGCTGCCGCGCGCGCGTGCCCGGGACGCAGCCCGGTGCCGGTGCCGACGCGCGCGAACGCGAGCGCGAGCGCATGGAGCGGGATCGCGAAAGTCGGGATCGAGCAGCCGTCGATGCCGCGCGGCGCGTGGCCGAGGTCATGGCCGGTCGCCGCCTGCAGCGCCTCGGTGATCGCGCGCATCACCGGATGGCGCGGCGCGACGTAGCCCTTCGCGTACTGGCGGACGTGGCCCTTCCCCGCGAGCATGCACGCGAGGCAGAGAAAGCCGGCGTGCTTGCCCGAGCAGTTGTTGTGCAACGCGGTCGGCTCACGGTGCTCGGCGGCGATCGCGTTGGCGACCGGAGTCTGGCGGGGCCAGTGTGCACCGCACTCGAGCGCCGATGAGTCCAGGCCGGCCTTCGCGAGCATGCGCTCGACCACGGCGACGTGCTGGGGCTCGCCGTTGTGCGAGGCGCACGCGATCGCGAGCTCCTGATCGTCGAGCTCGAGACGCTCGGCGGCGCCGCTCTCGACGAGCGGGATCGCCTGCAGCAGCTTGACCGCGGAGCGCGGGAAGACGGCGCGCGTGACGTCGCCGAGCTCGACGACGCGGCGGCCGTCGGCATCGACGACGACGACCGCGCCGCGGTGCGCCGACTCGCGCATCCCGCCGCGCATCGCCTCGACCAGGATCGGATTGCTCGGCAGCTCGATCGTCATGCGCGAACTGTAGGCGCGCGGCGAGCCGTCGACAATCGCCGACGATGTCCACTTTTGCACCAGCAGGCGACTTCGCTGCCGTGGCGCTGCTCGGCGTCGACTTCACGTGCAGCCCTTCGCGCAGAAAGCCGATCACGGTCGCGCGCGGGCGCGTCGAGGGCGACCGCGTCGTCGTCGACGCGGTCGATGCGCTGCCGACCCTCGCTGCCTTCGAGCAGATGCTGCGAGCGCCGGGCCCGTGGCTCGGCGGCTTCGACCTGCCGTTCGGACTGCCGCGCGCGTTCGTCGACGCGCATGGGCTGGGCAGCAGCGCCGCCGAAGTGATCGCCGCGG
>DATJIM010000461.1:0-8133 GCA_035493195.1 Caldimonas sp. | reverse complement strand
GGCTACGAGTGCGTCGTCCTCCAGGACTGCGTCGGCTCGTACTTCCCGCAGTTCCAGCGCGCCGCGCTCGACATGATCAAGGCGCAGGGCGCGATCTTCGGCTGGGTCTCCGACTCGACGCGCGCGGTCATCGCGCTGCGCAACTGACGCCCAGGCGAGCGAGCAGTTCAGGCCTCCTTCGGCATCGCCATCGGCGCGACCGGCACGGACGAACGCATCAGCACGACGCACGTCACGGCGAACATCAGATAGCCGAGCGAGACGAGCGGCGAGACGCCCCAGCCGAGCTGGGCGCCGTGGATGAGGCCGATGTACGAGAGCACGGCGCCGGCAAACGCCCAGATCGCGGCGTCGCGCATCCGGTTGTCGATCACGTGCACGGCGATGGCGCCGAGCACCATGCCGGCGAGCACCGAGCCGCCGCCGACCGACTCGAGGCCCTGGTAGAGGACGCCGAAGCCGCCGAGCTTGGCGAGGCCGATCGTGCTGACCGACGTGCCCGCAGCGCCGAGTGCGCCGTCGACCTGCGTCTTCGCCCATTCGGCGATGTTCGGGATCAGCGCGAGGACGATCGCCGGCGCGTGCTTCGCGGGCGACGCCTGGAACGCCTGCGCACCGATCACGAGCCCGATGTAGAGCAGGATCGGCAGGATGGCGACGAGCGGGATCAAGGCAAGGAGCAGCGCAGTGAGGCCGAAGAAGCAGACGACCGCGATCGCGATGCCGGTCGCGAGCGAGTAGCCGATGCGGCCGCCGACCGCCTTCCAGCCCGGATGGCCGATGTAGACCGCGGGCGGGAACGGGCTGCCGAGCATCGAACCGACGATCGCGCCGAGGCCGTCGGCGAGCAGGATCTTGCGCAGGTTGTAGTTGTCGCCGGCGGCCGACGCGCTCTCGACGTTGTTCATCGCCTCGGTGAAGTTGTAGATGCCGAGCGGGATCGCGGTCGCGAGCAGCGGCGCGACCTTCGCGAGGCCGGTCCAGACATCGGCAGAGAACGTCGGCAGGTGCAGGCCGAACTGCGCCAGCGACTTGCTCACGTCGGCGGCCTTCATGTAGTCGCTCCAGCCCATGAACGAAGCGATCCAGCCGATCGCCGCGCCGACGAGTACTGCGACGAGGCCGCCCGGCAGGCCGCCGGGAAGGCGCACGTTCGCGGTCCACGCGATCAGCACGATCGCGAAGCACGCGAGGCCGATCCACGGCGTCTCCCACATCTGGAACGCCGGGCGCATCGAGATGAACGCGATCGAGATGCCGGCGAGCGTGCCGAGCATCGCGGCGCGCGGCGTCAGCGAGCGCAGCTTCGGGCCGAAGAACGCGCCGAGCAGGACGATGACGCCGATGATGAAGGCCCATGCGAGGCCGCCGATCCAGGCGACCATCGGGTTCTTCGTCTCCAGGTAGACCGGCAGCATCACCAGGAAGACGACGATGAACATGTGCGGCACGCTCGGCCCGTACGGCATCGCGGTGACGTCGCCGCGGCCTTCCTTCTTGCTGAGCTGCCACGCCAGGTACGCGTAGAACAGGTTGCCGAGCGGCAGCGCGATGCCGAGCGCCGGCAGGATGCGGCCGAACACCGTGTCCGCGGGCAGCTGGACGACGCCGAGGCACAGGCCCGTCAGCACGATCACGTTGAGCAGCACATTGGTGAACAGCCCGAAGAAGCCGTTCAGGTCGCCCGGCACCCACAGGCGCGGGACGTGTGCGGTGGTCTCTGCGTTCATCGGTCACCTCCTCGTGGTTTTAGAAACTTCCGATCGCCTCGACGGACGCGCGCTTCAGGGCGGGGCGCGCTCCCGCGCGGCGACGTAGGCACGCCAGCCGCCGAACTCGGTGATCTCGCGCTTCCCTTCGCACAGGAACGGCTCGCCGAGGACGCCGAGCACGACCGAGCCGTCCTTCAGGACGACCTTGCCGATCGCGAGCCCCGGCGGCTCGCTTTGCAGGATTCGCGCCAGCCCGGAGGCGGGAACGTCCCAGAGCTCGAGCGCGACGCGCGTGCCCTGGCCGGGCGTGCGCAGCATCGCCGGGTGGCGATCGTCGATCGACCAGACGCGGTAGCACGCGTCGGTCTCGTCCTCGCGAACGAATGTCGCACCGACCTCGAGCATGTTCTCGTTGAGCTCGAGGCCGCGCATCAGCGTGCCGTTGACCGCGAGCAGGGTGCTTGCGCTCATCTCGCTTCGATCCAGGTGCCGGTCTCGCCGCGCAGCGCGCGCTCGATGTTTGGCGCGTCGGTGATGACGCCGCGGCCGCCGGGGCGGTGTTTGGCGAAGGTGACGAGCGCTTCGATCTTCGGCCCCATGCTGCCGGCGCCGAAGTGGCCTTCGGCGGCGTACTTCTCGGCTTCGCCAACCGTGATGCGGTCGAGCCACTGCTGGTCGGGCTTGCCGAAGCGGATCGCGACGCGCGGCACGCCGGTCGGGATCATCAGCAGGTCGGCGCGCATCTCGATCGCGAGCAACGCGGAAGCGCGGTCCTTGTCGATCACCGCCTCGACGCCGCGCAGCTCGCCGCCCGCGATCTCCTCGACCGCGATGCCGCCGCCGCCGCACGCGATGATGAGCGTGCCTTCGCGGGCGAGCCGCTCGATGATCGGCGCCTCGATCACGCGCTTGGGCTGCGGCGATGCGATCGCGCGCCGCCAGCCGCGGTCGCCGTCCTGCATCACGGTCCAATTGAGCTTGGCCGCGAGCGTGCGCGCGACGTCCTCCTTCATGAACGAGCCGATCGGCTTGGTCGGCTTCTGGAACGCCGGATCGTTGCGATCGATCAGCGTCTGCGTGACGAGCGTGACGACCGGGACGCGCACGCCGCGCCGCGCGAGCGCGTTGCCGAGCGCGTTCTGGAACATGAAGCCGATCGCACCCTGCGTGTCGCCGACTGCGTATTGCACCGGCACGGTCGGCACCTGACCGTCGGCGATCTCCGAGCGGCGCAGGATGAAGCCGACCTGCGGGCCGTTGCCGTGCGTGAGCACGACGTTCCAGCCGGCGGCGATCATCGTCGCGACGTGGGTCGCGGTCTCGCAGACCGCGTCGTACTGGTCGTTGAGCGCGCTGTGCGCGTCGTCGAGGATGAGTGCGTTGCCGCCGACGGCAACGACTGCGAGCGGTTTCGTGGTCATCGCGGCCTCCCGTTCTCGCCGAGGCTGGTCGCCAGCGCCCTCACCGCCTGGGTGAAGCACGCCATCGGCGCGGTCGTGACGCCGGCTCCGATCTGGCCGACGCCGGCGAGGCGATGTGCGATGCCGCTGTTGATCACCGGCAGCACGCCGCAGTCGACGACCTTGCGCGCGTCGATTCCCGCCGCGCCGGCGGCGAAGTCGAGCGGGGGCAGCGTGAACGCAGGGTTGACGCCGAGCGTGATGGCGCGCATCCGCAGGCTGTGATGGATCGCGTCGGTCGGCGTGCCGCCGACGAACTTGACGATCGCCGGCGCCGCCGCCATCGCGAAGCCGCCGACGCCCGCGGTCTCGGTGATCGCCGAGTCGCCGAGGTCGGCAGCCGCGTCGGCGATCGAGTAGCCGGGGAAGTAGAGGCCGTCGACCGGATTCGCCGGCGCTTCGAACCAGGCGCTGCCGGTGCCCGAGAGGCGGACGCCGAAGTTGACGCCGTTCCTCGCCATCGCCGTCACCATCGAGCTGCCGGCGACACCGGCGGCGGCGTCGCACATCGCCTTCGATGCCGCCATCGAGAGGTTGAGGAAGAAGTGATCGTTGGCGGCGACGAACGCGAGCGTCTCGGCCGCTTGCTCGCGCGCGACGTCCGCTTCGAGCAGCGCAGGCGCGATGCGCTTGATGAAGAGCGCGGTCGCGGCGACGTTGCGGTTGTGAACCTCGTCGCCCATGTTGATCGCCTGCGCCATCAAAGGCTTGAGGTCGATCGGGCCGGTGCGCGCGAGCGCTGCGGCGAGCGTCGGCGCGATCGTTCTGGCCATCGTCCGCAGCCGCGCGATCACCTCCGGACCGTTGGCGCCGAAGCGCAGTACCTTGCCGAGGCCTTCGTTGAAGTTGCAGTACGCGCGGTTGCCGCCGGCGCTGTTCTCGACGACGAAGACCGGCATTCCCGGGCTGATGATCCCGGCCATCGGCCCGACTGCGCCCTGGTCGTGGCACGGACCGAGCGCCACATCGCCGCGCTCGACGAGGTCGGTCGCGGCTTCGATCGAGTCGGCCCAGCCTTCGAGGACGACGGCGCCGAGCACCGCGCCCTGCATCGGCCCGCACATCGAGCGCCACGCGATCGGCGGGCCGGCGTGGACGATCAGCTTGTGGCCGTCGGCCATGCCGGGGAGCACGTCGCGCGCCGTCGCGATGCCGACCAGCACCGGGTTGGCAGCGACGAAGCGCGAGAGTGCGGTCTCGTTGGCCGCTTCGACCTCGGCGTGCGCGAGCGTCTGCGCGAGCGCCCAGCCGGCATCGCGGTCGCCCTGCGCCGGCGGTTGCCACTGCAGCGCGACGCTGTGCCCGCCCGCCGCCTCGATGTCGTCGGCGAAGCCCTGCAGGCCGACGTTGACGACCGTGAGCGAGTCTTTGAAGAGCGTCGTCGCGGCCATCGTTGCTCCTAGCGGGCGCCGCGTTTCGACGCCAGCTGCTGCGCGAGCTGCGCCGCGAGCGCCGCCGCCTCGATGTTGCTGCCGACGATCACCGCGCCGGCGCGCTCGAGCTGCTGGACCTGCTTGGCCTTGCCTTGCGGGTCGCCGTCGGTGCCGCAGACGTGACCGATCAGCGCCAGCGAGCGACCGGCTGCAGCGGCGACGCGCTGCGCATCGACCAGCGCCTCGGCGAGCGGCGCGGCCGGGTCGGCGTGGGCGCCGTAGCCGAGCACGACGTCGAACACGATCGCAGCCGTCTGCGGCTCGGTGCCCTGCGCGCGCACCATGGCGTTGCGCTCCGAAGGATCGATCATCGGGTGCGGTCGGCCGCGCGTGTAGTCGTCGTCGCCGAGATCGAGGAAGACGTGGCCGCCGCGCTTGCCGTCGTCCTTCGCTGCGCCGTGCGCGGGCGCGTTCGAGCTGCACGCGAGGCCGCGGCCGAGAAACGCGAGCTGCGCTTCATAGCAGAACGTGCCACCGGTGAAGAGGCCGCGCACCGCGGTCTGCGACGGCGCCATCTTCGCGGCGCGCGCTTCGACCGCTGCGACGGCGTTCGCGGCGGGCGCATCGCCTTGCGGCCGCGCCCGCTCGCCGCGCGCGAGCGCGACTGCGAAGTCGGCCGCTTCGCGAAGCGAGCCGGCGCCGACGATGCCGGCGTGCTGTCCTTCCGGCATGCCGCCGAGGAAGTGGATGACGACCGGCTTGCCGGCCGCTGCCGCCGCCTCTTCGATCTTGTGCGCGATCGCCGGTGCCGGCGGCTTCGAGACGAGAACGATCACGCGCGTCTGCGCATCGGCGGCGAGCGCGGCGAGACCTTGCAGCATCGTGATGCCGCCGATCTCTTCCTTGAGGTCGCGGCCGCCGGTGCCGAGCGCCTGCGAGATGCCGCCGCCGAGGTTGTGGATGCGGCACGTCACTTCCTGCAGCCCGGTTCCGGACGCGGCGACGAGGCCGATGTCGCCGCGGCGAACGACGTTGGCGAAGCCGAGCGGAACGCCGTTGACGATCGCGGTGCCGCAGTCGGGGCCCATGAGGAGCAGACCGCGCGCGCGCGCCGCGGTCTTGATCGCGCGCTCCTCGGCGATCGAGACGTTGTCGGAGAACATCATCACGTGCAGGCCGAGCGCGAGCGCCTTCATCGCCTCGGCAGCGGCGTAGTCGCCGGGGACCGAGATCAGCGCGAGGTCGGCGTCGGGCTCGAGCTCGACGCCGAGCGCGATGCTCGTGAGCGGCAGCTCGAACGCGCTCGCCTCGCCGCCGCCGCTTGCGGCCTTCTTCGACTGCAGGTTCGCTTCGGCGGCAGCGATCGCGTCGTCGCACGCCTGCGGCTCGCCGCGGACGACGACGAGCAGGTCCGACGGCGAAGGCGCGACATCGATCGCGAGGTCGGCGTCCTTCAGTTGCGCGAGATTGGCCGGCGTCGCCATCACGCACGACGCCTGCGCGACGCCTTCGCGCTCGCGCAGCTGCGCGGTGAGCTGCATCAGCGAGACGGAATCCTTGTAGAGATTCGCGAAGACCTTGCAGCGGGTCGTCGTCGCGCTCATGCGGTCTCGGCTCGCGATCGTGCACGCGACCAGGCGTGCAGGGCGGCGACGATGCCGCTCGCGGTGTCGGCGCCCGACGTCGCGCCGAGCGCGAGCAGCTCGTCGAGCGCCGCTTCGGCGTCGTGCGCGCCTTCGCTGCAGCAGAGCGCAGCGAGCAGCTGATCGACGCGCGCGCTCCAGGCGCCGGCGACGGCGAGGCGAAGCGCGTGCGCGGCGACCGGGGTCGTCCGCTGCGTGCGCGCGGCGACGCGCGCGGCGAGCGCATCGCGGAAGCGGAGACGAAGAGGGTCGCCTTGCGCGAGCGCATCGAGGCCGGCGAGCAGCCCGACGATGAAGTCGTCTCCCGCCGGCGTGAGGCCTTCGCCCCAACCGATCAGCCGATCGAGTTGCACGCTCGCGTTTGCGCCGTCGAGCGTCGCGCACGCTGCGGCGAGCGCCGCGGTGACCGCGCGCGCTTGGCGGTCGAGGACGTTCGGCTGCGCCGCGCGGCGCTGCTCGAGACGTGCGTGGATGCGGCGAGCGCGCGATTCGATCTCCGCCGACGATGCGAGCGGACCGCGCTCGGCAGGCTGCCAGACGCGCGCGCGAGCGAGATCGAGCTCGACGCGCGCACTGCGGACGCGTCCGTCGAAGGCGTCGACGCGCTCGCCTTCGGCGAACCGATCGCGCAGGTCGCCGCTCTCGCCGGCGAGGACGAGCGTCGTCGGCCCGGCGCCGACGGCACGCGTTCCGATCGTCAACAGCAGCTCTCCGCACGCGACGTTGCACGCGCGCGCGAACACGCTGTGGACGCGAGCGCGCCACGGTGGCGGCGGGACGAGATGGCCGATCGATTCGACCACCGCTGCGGATCTCGCTCGATGAGCGGCCGGGACCGTGACCGACGCGATCCGCGCGGCCGCGGGCCGTGCGGAGTGTGCGGGGAGCGCCGCTGCGGGGGTCATGTCGGTGGGGAAAGGACCGTAGCACAGCGACCCGCGCTGGTCAAAGCTAACCGTCGGTGTCGCCGCCGCGGCGGCGTCGCGAGGTCGACCGGCGATCAGCCGCCGCGCAACGCGGCGCCGAAGCGCGCGAATGTCTCTTTCGTGTACGCCGGATCGAGCCAGCGCAGGACGACGACGGCGTCGAGCTCCGGATCGATCCACGTGTAGTGGTCTCCCGCGCCCGCCATCACGACGGCACGCGTCGATGCGCCGGGGAACTGCTTGCCGTCGCGGTTCAGCCAGACCAGCCGCCCGTACCACGGCGCGATCGCGCATGGCGTCGCCATCCGGTCGAGCCATTCGCGCGAGACGATCGTGCGGCCGCGCACGGTGCCGCCGTCGAGCACCATGCCGCCGATGCGCGCCTGATCGCGCGCGCTGATCGACACGCCCGCGCCCCAGTGCGATCCGCCGGGCACCGACTGCACGCGGCCGACGCCGGGCAGCTCGACCCAGGCGTCGTCATAGCCGCGCCAGGCGAACCCGTCGCCGCCGCCGAGCGGGACGAGCACGCGGTCGCGAAAGACCTGCGGCAACGGCGCGCGGAACAGATGCAGCAGTGCGAGCGCGAGCTGGTTGATGCGAACGTCGTTGTATTCCCAGTAGGTGCCCGGCGCCTGCAGCGGTCGTGCGCCGCCTTTGGGTTCGGGCGTGGGCGGCCGCGGATCGAGCCCGACCTTGCGCCAGCGGTCGACGGTGTCGGGAATGCCGAACGACGTGCCCTGCCATTCGCTCGTCTGCGTGAGCAGCTGCGCCCACGTGATCGCGCGGTTGGGCGCGCTGTCGTCGAAGCCGATGCCGTGGAGGCGGTCGTCGACGCGCTCGTTCTCGTCGCGAAGGAGGCCATCGTCGTGGGCGATTCCAGCGAGCAGCGCGAGGTAGCTCTTGGCGACGCTGAACGTCAGATCGGCGCGGTCGGGCTCGCCCCACGCCGCGATCTCGGCGCCGTGGCGAACGACGACTCCCGATTGCGGCCCCCGCGCGTGCACCGGGCCGCGCAG
>DATJIM010000460.1:0-8299 GCA_035493195.1 Caldimonas sp. | reverse complement strand
ACGTCGGCCATCTTGTCCGAGTCGTAGACGTTCATCTGGCAGCCGAAGGTCTTGATGAAGACCCGCGGCCTGGCGCGAACGCCGCCGCTCATGGCTTGGACCAGACTTGCCCGACCGGATCGAAGCGCCAGTTCGCCGCTTCCTCGCGCGTCTTCGGCCACGGCTGCACCGCGGCCTCGTCGGGACGAAGAATCCAGACGTCCTTGACGAGACCGCTGGTGTCGACCGTGTAGTTGACGAGGTAGGGACCGCCCATCACGGCGGTCGGAACGACGAGCATGTTGTTGGCGTCGCGGATGCGCGCGCCGGGCGCGAGGCGGGCAGGGTCGCCGTTCAGCCTCGCCTCCGGTGCGACGCCGATGACGAGCGATCCGCGCAGCGCGTTCTGCGGGAACGCGCGCTGCGTCTGGGCTTGCGCGGCGACGGCGATGCACGCGGTGGCCAGGAGGGCGGTGACGATGCGGATCATGCGAGTCGTGACGAGTCGCGAAGCGCTGCGAAAGAAAGGCGGCTGCTGCGACGACGATCTGGTGGCGCTTCAGGGACTCGAACCCCGGACCTGCGGATTATGATTCCGTCGCTCTAACCGACTGAGCTAAAGCGCCTGAGCTCTCCAGTATAGCGAGCCGACCCGGCACGATCGGTGTCGCGGCATCGACCTTGCCCTCGCTGCGGGCGCTTCACTTGCTGCACCGGCGGCACCGAATTCCATGTTCAGCTTCTTCAAGAAAAAGCCGCCTGGCGGTCCGTCCGCATCGGCACCCGACGCTCCCGAAGCAACGAATGCGGGCGCGCCGGAGGACGCGGGCACGGCCGCGGGCGAGCGCGAACGTGGCGCGTTCGGCTGGTTGAACGCGGATGTCGGCGAGCTGTTGTTCGGCAAGAAGCCGGCCGACGTCGTCGAGCCGGCGACTCCGCCGCCGACAGTGACTGCGTCGAGCGCGGCCGACGGTGAGAGCGGCGGCGAGCGCGCCGGCTGGCTCGCCAAGCTGAAGAGCGGCTTGCAGCGCACCGGGTCGACGATCGCGAGCGCGTTCGTCGCTGCCGAGATCAACGAAGCGCTGTACGAGGACCTCGAAGTCGCGCTGCTGCAGTCCGACGCCGGCGCCGACGCGACGATCTACCTGCTCGAGCAACTGCAGGCGCGCGTCACGCGCAGCCACGTTCGCGACGCGGCGGCGGCGCGGCGTCTGCTCGCGACCATCGTCGAGGAGCTGCTGCAGCCGCTCGAGCGCCCGCTCGTCATCGGCGAGCACACGCCGACCGTCATCATGGTCGTCGGCGTCAACGGCGCAGGCAAGACGACGAGCATCGGCAAGCTCGCGCGCCATCTGCTCGACTCGCAGCAGGATGTCCTGCTCGCCGCGGCCGACACCTTCCGCGCCGCGGCGCGCGAGCAGCTCCTCACGTGGGCGGAGCGCGCCGGCTCGGCGACGAGCGCTGCGCGACCGAGCGGGCGGATCGAGATCGTCAGCCAGCAAGGCGGCGACCCCGCCGGAGTGACGTTCGACGCGGTCGTCGCCGGCAAGGCGCGCGGCTCCGACGTCGTCCTCGTCGACACCGCCGGCCGGCTGGCGACGCAGATCCACCTGATGGAAGAGCTGAAGAAGATCAAACGCGTCATCGCCAAGGCCGAGCCCGGCGCGCCGCACGAGGTGCTGCTCGTCATCGACGGCAACACCGGGCAGAACGCGCTTGCGCAGGTGCAGGCGTTCGACGCGGCGCTCGACCTCACCGGCCTCGTCATCACCAAGCTCGACGGAACCGCCAGAGGCGGGGTGCTCGCCGCGATCGCGCTCTGGTCGCGCTCGCGCGCACGGCCGTTGCCGGTCTACTTCGTGGGAGTCGGCGAGACGCTCGCCGACCTGGAGACGTTTCGCGCCCGCGAGTTCGCTGCAGCGCTCGTCGGCTGAATTCGATCCGCTAGCGCTTCTCGGGCGGCGGCAGCTCGGCGGTGATGCTGTCGAGGTCGTCGAACCACGACGTGTTGCTCGGCTCGCGGACCTCGATCACTTCGCTCTTCGACCAATCGCGGTCGGTGTCGGCGAACGGGTCGACCGCCGGGCCCCCTTCGACGTAGGCGTGCTGGAACGCAGGATCGTCGACCGTCGGCTCGTTCATCGCGGCGTCGCCGAAGGCGGCCTCGCTGAACTCGGCGGCGCCGACGACTGCCGCCGAGGCGGCGACCGCGGGGATCGCGGCGATTGCGGGCATCGCCTTCTTGGTCATGAACGCCGGCACCGCGGGAACGCTCGGCAGCAGCTGCTCGCGTGCCGCTTCGATCGACGGCAGCTTCTCCTCGTTCCAGACGTGGAGCGGGATCTTCGCCGCCTTGAGCGCGCGCGCGACGCGGTCGAGGCGGACGCGCACCTTGTCGTCGAGCTGGTCGATCGGCGGCCGCACCTCGACGACCGCGACGACCTGCGATGTCACGTCGCAGATCACGAAGTCGACGCACTGGTTGCCGAGCCGGCGCATCCACTCGGCGTACGAGTTGCGCTTGGGAACGCTCAGGAACCGCGCGAGCGGCACCTGCGCGAGGATCAGGTAGCCGGGCAGCGCGAGCTTGAGCGTGCTGAACGCGAGCCGTTCCGACGAGCGCAGGATCCGCGTCGGCTCGGGCGGCCAGCCGGCGAGCGTGTCGAGGCGCTCGCCCGGAGTCTCGTGGCGGATCGGCGGGCCCTTGCTGCGCGCCAGCCACCAGACGAGCGGCACCGCGCAGACGAGCGCAAGGATCGACATGTGGATGAGATTGATCTCCGGCACCAGCTGCTCCTCCGAGGCAACGTCAATGCGGCGCGTCAGCGCACTCCGCCCATCCCTTTCAATCCACCCATCCGCTTCATCATCTTCATCATTCCGCCGCCCTTCATCTTCTTCATCACGTCGCGCATCTGCTCGAACTGATTGAGCAGACGGTTGACGTCCTGCACCTGCACGCCCGCGCCGCTCGCGATCCGCCGCTTGCGGGTGGCTTTCAGCAGCTCGGGCTTGCGGCGCTCGAGCGGCGTCATCGAGCAGATGATGCCTTCCATGCGGCGAACGTCGCGCTCGGCGCGGTCCAGCTCGGCAGGTCCCAGCTGGCCTGCGCGCCCGGACAGTTGCGAGGGTAGCTTGTCCAGCAGCCCGCCCAGACCGCCCATCTTCTTCATCTGTGAAATCTGCGACAGGAAGTCATTGAGATCGAAGCTGCCCGTCGCCTTGACCTTTTCGGCGAGCTTCTGCGCCGCGGCGATGTCGACATTCTTTTCGACTTCCTGGACGAGGCCGACGATGTCGCCCATGCCGAGGATCCGACCGGCGTGGCGCTTCGCGTCGAACACTTCGAGGCCGTCGAGCTTCTCGCTCGTGCCGGCGAACTTGATCGGCGCGCCGGTGATCGTCTTGACCGAGAGCGCCGCGCCGCCACGTGAATCGCCGTCCATCTTGGTGAGGACGATGCCCGTGAGCGGCAGCGCTTCCTTGAACGCCTTGGCGGTGTTGACGGCGTCCTGGCCCTGCATCGCGTCGACGACGAAGAGCGTCTCGACCGGCCTCAGCGCGGCGTGCAGCTCACGGATCTCGGCCATCAGCTTCTCGTCGATCGCGAGCCGGCCAGCGGTGTCGACGATGAGGACGTCGAAGTAGCGGCTCTTCGCGTGCTCGAGCGCTGCGCGCGCGATCGCGACCGGTGCGTCGGTCGCGCTCGACGGGAACCATTCGGCGCCGGCCTGGCGCGTCACCGTCTTCAGCTGCTCGATCGCCGCCGGTCGGTAGACGTCGGCCGAGACGGTGAGCACCTTCTTCTTGCGCTTCTCGATCAGGTGCTTGGCGAGCTTTGCGGACGTCGTCGTCTTGCCCGAGCCCTGCAGGCCCGCCATCAGGATCACCGCCGGCGGTTGCGTCGCGAGATCGAGCTCGGCGACGCCTTCGCCTTCTCCCATCGTCGCCGCGAGCTCGCGGTCGACGATGCCGACGAACGCCTGCCCGGGCGAAAGTGACGAACGCACTTCGGCGCCGAGCGCGCGATCCTTGACGCGGGCAATGAAGTCCCGCACGACCGGCAGCGCGACATCGGCCTCGAGGAGCGCCATGCGCACCTCGCGGAGCATGTCCTGGAGGTTCTCGTCGGTGATGCGGGCCGAGCCGCGCATCGTCTTGACGAGCTGGCTCAGGCGGTCGGTGAGTGCAGAAGCCACGTAGTCGGGCGAGGGACCGTCAGTACACTTCGGCCGATGATTCTATCGTTCGGCCCCGACACGAGCGCCGTCGCGCCGCTGGCGACGGCGCTCGCAGTGCCGAGCGTCCTCGCGTTCGCGTGCTACGTCGCCGCCGCCATCCCGGGCGAGCGCTTCTCGTCGGCGCTGCGCACGGCGCTCCTCGTCGGCTGGATCATGCACGGCGTCGCGCTCGTGATCGATGTCACGGGAATCGGCACGGATCGTCCCGGCGCGCGATTCGGGTTCGCGCCGGCGCTTTCGGTGACGCTGTGGTTCGTGCTCGCGGTCTACGAGCTCGAGAGCCGCTTCGTTCCGCTCGCCGGCGCGCGCCGCGCGCTTGCGACGCTCGGTGCGATCGTCGTCGTCGTCGCCTGGCTGTTTCCCGGCCAGGTCCACCCGCAGGCCGCGTCGGTGTGGGCACCGCTGCACTGGCTGCTCGGCGTCGTCTCCTACGGCCTGTTCGGCGTCGCCGTCCTGCACGCCCTGCTCCTCAATCGGGCCGAGCGGCAGCTGCGCCGCGCGCCCAAGCTCAGCAACGATCCCGCGCTGCACGGCGTTCCGCTGCTGCGGCTCGAACGGCTGACGTTTCGCTTCGTCGCCGCCGGCTTTGTCGTTCTGTCGGCGGCGATCGTGCTCGGCATCTGGTTCAGCGACCACTGGCGCTGGGACCACAAGGCAGTGTTCTCGGTGCTCGGCTGGCTCGTCTTCGCCGGGCTCCTCGCCGGACGCAGCGCGTTCGGCTGGCGCGGGCCGCGGGCGACGCGCGGGGTCTACGTCGGCGCCGCGCTGCTGCTGCTCGCGTACGTCGGCTCGCGCTTCGTCCTCGAGGTCGTGCTGCACCGGCCGCCGACGAGCTGACCGCAATGAAAATCGTTCTCTTCGTCATCGCGGTGGTCGCTTTGCTCTGGCTGCTTCGCGGCACGACGACGCGGCGACGCCAGCATCGCGAGACCGCGCAGTCGCAGTCGCCGCAGCCGATGATCGCGTGCGCGTATTGCGGCGTCCATCTGCCGCGCGACGAGGCGCTGCCCGGCCGCGGCGGCGCCTTCTGCGGCGACGCGCACCGCGCCGCCTTCGAGGCGGCGCAGGCGAAGAAATGACCGACGCTTCGTCGCGCCCCAGCGCTTCGTCGCGCGCCGCGCGGCGCCGACCGATCATCGAGGAATCCTGGTTCGGCGCCTTCGGTGCGACCGGCGACGCTCCGTCGCTGATGGACGACTCGCGCTTCACGGTGTCGTGGCTGAAGCCGGATGCCGACAGACCGCACGATCGTTCTCAGCGGCCGGAGCGCGCCGTCGCCGAGACGACCTTCGCGCGCATCTATGGCGCCTTCATCGCGGCGCGCGCGGCGATCGGCGTTGCACTCATCGTCACGCTCGCACTGAGCGGAGTCTTCGGCCTCAGGCCGAGCGGCGCCGTGGTCGCCGTCAGCATCGCGTTCGCCACGCTCGCGATCAGCATGTGGCTGCTGCCCCGGTTCCGCGGCGGGGCGGCGCCGCAGACGCTCGCGCGGCCGACGAGCACGCAATGGCTCGCGACGATCGGCGCCGACCTCGCGCTCTTCACGACGCTGCACGTCGTCTCGCCCGGTTCGACCTTCAACTACGTCGCGTTGTTGGTCTTTCCGGTGCTGATGGCCGGAGTGCTGACGCCACGCCTGCTCGCGCTGGCGACTGCGGCGGTGGCGACGCTCGCGTTGCTCGTGACGGCGTGGCTCGGCATCGGCCCCGGTGGCGACCCGACACTGGTCATGACGCAGGCCGGTCTTGCAGGCAGCGGCTTCTTCGTCATCACGTTGCTCGCCAACGAGCTCGCCGGTCGCCTCGCGCGCGAGGAGCTGCGTACGCGCGGCAGCCTCGAGATTGCGCGCCAGCAGGCGCAGCTCAATCGCCTCGTCATCGAAGAGATGGAAGACGGCGTCCTCGTCGTCGACCGCGGCGGCAAGGTGCGCGCCGCCAATCCGGCGGCGCGGCGCCTGCTCGCGCCCGTAGGCACGAGCCGCGCGGCGCCTTTCCAGCTCCGCGCCGTGCCGGCGTGGGGCGCGCTCGCGCGCGCCGTCGAGCGCGCGTTTGCGGAGGCCGCATGGCCCGAGGCCGGTCGCGACGTCGCGATCCAGTTCGCCGCCGATTCGCACCGCACGGTGCGCGTTCGCGTGCGTTTCACGCGCAAGCGCGAGCCGCCCGCGAGCGAGGAGTTCTGCGTTCTCTTCCTCGAGGACGTCCGCGCGGTGCAGGCGCGCAGCCGCCAGGAGAAGCTCGCGGCGATGGGCCGCGTCTCGGCCGGCATCGCGCACGAGATCCGCAACCCCCTCGCAGCGATCGCGCAGGCCAACGCGCTCCTCTCCGAGGATGCGACCGACCCGGCGCAGCGCCAGCTGATGCTGATGGTCACCGAGAACGTCGAGCGGTTGAAGCGGATCGTCGACGACGTCATGGAAGTCGCACCGGGGCAGGTCCACGAGGTCGGCGCGATCGACGCGACGACGCGGATCGCCGGCATCTGCGCCGAGTGGGCGCAGGCCGCGGGAATCGAGATCGGCGGCGCCGGGCTGCTGCACGTCGAGTTGCCGGCGGAGGCGATCGGCGTCCTGTTCGACTCCGAGCATCTCCGCCGCGTCCTCGTCAACCTCCTCGACAACGCGCGCCGTCACGCGAGCGGACAAGCCGGCGCCGTCCTCGTCCGCCTCGAAGCGTCGGCCGACGTCCCCGGGCGGGTCGTCTTCGAGGTCCTGAGCGACGGTGCCCCGATTCCGGCCGACGTCGAAGCGTATTTGTTCGAGCCGTTTTTCTCGACCCGCAGCCGCGGCACGGGTCTCGGCCTTTACATTTGCCGCGAGCTCTGTGAACGATACGGCGCCCGCATCGACTACCGGCTGCTGCCGCTCGAGGAGTCGCGTCGCAACGACTTCTATGTCGACATGCGCCGCGGCATCCTCGAGCCCGCCTCGGCGCCGGCGACGCTCACGCCATGACCAACGCCTCGCACTTCAGCCTGCTCGTCGTCGACGACGAGCCCGACCTGCGCACGCTCTACGAGCTGACGCTGCTGCGCGAGGGCTACGAGCTCGACACTGCGGGAACGGTCGAGGAAGCGCTGCTCCATCTCAAGGACCGGACGTACAGCGCGGTCATCACCGACATGCGGCTGCCCGACGGCAGCGGGCTCGACGTCCTGCGTTGGCTCGAGGAGAGCAACCGGCGCGAGAAGGCGATCGTGATCACCGCCTACGGCTCGTCGGAGAACGCAGTCGAGGCGCTCAAGGCAGGCGCCTACGACTATCTGACGAAGCCGGTCGACCTCAAGCAGTTCCGCGGCGTCGTCGCCTCGGCGCTCGGCCGCGGCGGCACCGGCGCGCCGACCGTCGATCCGACCGCGCTGCCTTCCGAGCATCGCGCGGCGGCGCCGCCGCGCCCGCCACGCGCTGCCGAGCCGGTCGCTCGCCCGACACCGGCGAGCCCCGCGCTCGCGCGGATGGCGGGGCAGTCGGTCGCGATGCAGCAGGTGCGCTCGCTCGTCGAGAAGGTGGCGCGCAGCATGGCGCCCGTGCTCGTCAGCGGCGAGTCGGGAACCGGCAAGGAGCTCGTCGCGCGCGCGATCCACGAGGTCAGCGCGCGCGCCGCGATGCCGTTCGTTCCGGTCAACTGCAGCGCGATCCCCGAGCAGCTGCTCGAGGCCGAGTTCTTCGGCTATCGCAAGGGCGCGTTCACCGGCGCCAACGACGACCGCGAAGGCTTCTTCCAGGCCGCCAAGGGCGGCACGCTCTTCCTCGACGAGATCGGCGACCTGCCGTTGTCGATGCAAAGCAAGCTCTTGCGCGCGATCCAGGAGCGCTCGGTGCGCCCTGTCGGCGCGGTCACCGAGCAGCCGGTCGACGTGCGCTTGCTGAGTGCGACGCACAAGGAGCTCGGCGCCGAGGTGCAGGCGGGCCAGTTCCGGCAGGACCTCTACTACCGGCTGAACGTCATCCAGATCCGCGTGCCGCCTCTGCGCGAGCGCCTCGAAGACCTGATGGGGATCGGCGAGCGCGTCCTCGAGCGGCTGTCACGCGACGCCGGCGTCTGGCCGCCGCCGCGGCTGACGCGCGATGCGCTCGTCCACCT
>DATJIM010000459.1:0-2074 GCA_035493195.1 Caldimonas sp. | reverse complement strand
GAAGCGCCAGCTCGACGTCCTCGATCGGCGCCTCGCAGAAGTCCCGTACCTCGCCGGCGACGACTACACGATCGCCGACATCGCGGTGTGGCCGTGGTACGGCACGCTCGCCAAGGGCCAGCTCTACGGCGCCGGCGAGTTCCTGCAGGTCCACGAATACAAGAGCGTCGTGCGCTGGACCGACGAGATCGCCAAGCGTCCTGCCGTCAAGCGCGGCCGCATGGTCAACCGCACATGGGGGCAGCCGTCGAGTCAGCTCCACGAGCGCCACGCCGCGAGCGACTTCGAGACGAAGACGCAGGACAAGCTGCAAGGAGGGGCAGCATGACGATCACGCTCTACGACTGCAGCACGGCGCCGAGCCCGCGCCGCGCGCGCATCGTGCTCGCCGAGAAGGGCATCCGCCACGAGACGGTGCAGGTCGACCTGCGCGCCGGTGAGCAGCTCGGCGAAGCGTTCAGGCGGATCAACCCGCAGTGCACGGTGCCGGTGCTCGTCAGCGACGACGGCCTCGTCCTCACCGACAACGCGTCGATCGCCGCGTACCTCGAGGCGCGCTTCCCCGAACCGCCGCTCTTCGGCAGCACGCCCGCCGAGAGGGCGGAGATCGCGAGCTGGCAATGGCGCGTCGAGTTCGAAGGGTTGCTGTCGATCGCCGAGGCGATGCGCAACCGCTCGCCGGCGTTGGCCGGGCGCGCGCTGCCGGGGCCGGTGAACTACGCGCAGATCCCGGCGCTCGCCGAGCGCGGGATCGCGCGGCTGCAGCGCTTCCTGGTCGACCTCGACGAGCGCCTCGCCGGCCGCGACTTCATCGCCGCCAGCCGCTTCAGCATCGCCGACATCACCGCCGTCGTCGCGATCGACTTCGCGCGCATCGTCAAGGTCCAGCCCGGCGACGGTCACCCGAACGTGCTGCGCTGGCGCGCCGCGATGGCGCTCAGGCCGGCGATGACGCTCTAGGTCCGGGCGTTTCAGCGGGCCCGAGAGTCGAGCCACGGCCCGAGCAGCGCGATCGCGCGCTCGACCTCGCGCTCGGAGATGGCGAACGAGAGGCGAACGAATCCGCTGCCGTGCACCGGATCGAAATCGATCCCGGGCGCGATCGCGATTCCGGTGTCGTCCAGCAGCTCCTTGCAGAAGGCCAGGCTGTCGCTGGTGAGATGGCTGACGTCGACGTACAGGTAGAACGCGCCTTCGGGCGGCGCCATTCCAGCGAGCCCCATCGTCGGCAGCGCTTCGAGCAGACGCGCGCGGTTCGCCGCATAGGTGTCGACCGACCGCCGCAGCAGCGCGAGATCGTCGAACGCGGCGAGGGCGGCGTGCTGCGCGATCGCCGGTGGCGTGAGGAAGAAGTTGATCAGGTGGCTGTGCAGCTGCGCGACGCCCCACTCGGGCGCGACCAGCCAGCCGATCCGCCAGCCGGGCATCCGGAACAGCTTCGAGAAGCTGTTGATGACGAGCGCGTCGGGTTCGACCTGCAGTGCGCTGGTGCATTGCCCGGCGTAGGCGATGCCATGGTAGATCTCGTCGGAGATGAAGCGCGTGCCGCGCCGCCGGCATTCGGCGGCCAATGCCGCGAGCTCGGCCGCGCCGAGCACGCTGCCGGTCGGGTTGGCGGGGCTCGCGACGAGGAGGCCGTGCAACGCCTCGTTCGTCGGCGGCAACAGCTCGGGCGCGAGGCGAAAGCCGTGCGCGGGTCCGCAATCGATCTCGACCGGAACGCGCCCGAGCGCGCGCAGCGCGTTGCGGTACGCCGGATAGCCCGGGCGGGCGAGCGCGACGCGGTCGCCGGCGGCGAAGAGCGCCGTGAAGGTCGCGACCAGCCCGGCGCTCGCGCCGGTCGTCAGCAGGATGCGCTCGGGCGAGACGTCGACGTCGTATTGCTCGCGGTAGTGGAGTGCGATCCGCTCGCGCAGCGGCGCGGACTCCCAGTAGCCGGAAGGACCTGCGATGCGCTCGCCGAGGTGCGTGCGTGCGGCGGCGAGCGCCGCCGGCGATGCCCGTTCGCTCGGCTGGCCGAAATGCATCGCGATGACCTCGAGACCGCGGCGCGCGCGCTCTGCCGCGCGCGCGC
>DATJIM010000458.1:0-8661 GCA_035493195.1 Caldimonas sp. | reverse complement strand
GCGCGCCTTCTGCGCCTCGGCGGCGGCGAGCGCGACCTTGCCCTGGTGGGCGAGGATCTCGGCGTAGATGTAGTGCGCCTTGGCGCTGCCCGGCTTGGCGTCGACGACCTCGCGCATCATCGTCTCGGCCTGCGCGTAGCGGCCCGCCTGCACCTCGGTCTCGACCTCCTGCAACGTGGGCAGCGCCCACGCCACCGCGGCGAACGCGGCCAGCAACGCGGTCAGGATCCATTTCCTCATCGCACTTCTCCTTCGGTCGGCGCAACCACCCACGGCCGGCAAGTTGGCGGCCCGGCGACCGCTTTCAAGACGGCTCTCGCGATCTTCTCCCGGCGACGTTCGCCACGTCGGCCAACCCTCGTCGCCGAAGGGTGGATTCAGACGGATAGCCGGCGTGACGTTCGCGCGATGCGGTGAAGAGAATTTGCGGAGCGCGATGGCGACGAGGAGGTTCGATGGGCTTCACGGTGCTCTTCCTGCTCCTGCTGGTGACGGCGGGATGGTGGCTGCACAGCCGCTGGTCTGCACTGCGCGCCGCGCAGGACGCGCGTCGCGAGGCCGAGCTGTTGATGGTCTTCGAGGCGCAATCGAAGGTGCCCGGAAAGCCGATCAAGGCGACGCCGGCAGCGAGCGACTTCTATCCGACCCTGCCCGAGGAGTCGCAGCCTCCGTCAAGCCCGACCAGGCCGGGTCCCCTGCACGGCGACAGCCGATCCGGACGACTGCAGTGACGCGGCGCCCGGGCCGCAGCCCGGGCGATCAACCGAGCTTGCGGTCCTCGTCCTTCGCCTGCTGCATCGCCTCGGGCTCGATGTCTTCGGCCGAGCGGTTGAGGCGAACGAAGATTCCCCACGCCGCAAGGAGCGCAGCGACGCCGGCGACCGCCGAGGCGGCGTCGGGAAGCAGCGTCATGTCCTCGTGGAGCGCCTTCACCGTCGCGACGAGCCCCTCGATCGCGAGTGCCACGGCGACGACGACGATGAAGCGCGACAGGAAGCGCCTGACCCGCGTCGGCGCGCTCACGTGCGCTTCGCGGACGACCTCTTCCTCGGCGATCGTCTGCGCCACCTGAAGCGAGACGACGGCGACGGCGACCAGCCCCATCGCCTCGATCAGCTGCACGGCGACCGGAGCATCGAAGCTGCCGCCGGAGACCGCGACCCACGAGGTGCGGGCGGCGACGGCGAGGAGCAGAAGGCTCAGCACTGCGAAGGCGGCGGCGAACGCCGCGTGCACCGCGGCAAACGCGCGCAGGATGAGCTTCATCGGCGCAGGCGCGGCAAGCCGCGCGCCCGCGCGGTCAGGTCAGCTGGACGTGCCGCTGCGTCTGACCCCAGGAGAAGTCGGCCTCGAGGCGCGGCTCGAACTCGATGCTGGCGCAGACGCACGGCGACGCGGCGACGACTGGAACGACGTGGGCGAAGACGTGGACCTTGCCGCAACCGGTGCAGCGCCACGACGAGCTGCGGGCGAAGAAGCCGGCGGTCTGCGCCGGCGTCATCACCAGGCTGATCTCGCCCGAAGCGGTGTCGTCCGCGGCACTCTCGGCGCCCGGACCTTCGAGCGAACGTCCTCGCAGCGCGAGAACCGAACGGCTCCACTGCAGTACCGCTTCCCTCGCCGCCTCGATCCGATCCATGGCCGATCCCTCGCTGCCGCGACGATACCGGTTGCGCCGGCTTCTGTGTGCGCCGGCAGTCCGCCCGCCCCCGGGGTCGGGGGGTCCGGGCGATGCGCACGACCGCACGTAATCGCCGTGTATCCGCGACGAATCCGCAAGGCAAAAGTCGAGCCCGGACCGTCCGGCGCGCCGACGCGCTGCCTACACTGCCGGCCATGACGACCGCCGGACCGGCCAGCTGGGACCCGCACGCGCGGACCTTGCACCGCGTCGCGTTGGCCGCCGCGAAGCCGGCCGGTCCGTCGCTGTTCGCCGAGTTGCTGCGAGAGGTGATGGCGAGCCTCGGCGCCGCTTCCGGGCTCGTCGCCGTCTTCACCGACGAGACGCGGACGCGGGTGCGGACGATCGCCTCGATCCTCGACGGCAGGCTGCTCGCGCCATTCGAGTACGGCCTCGCCGGATCGCCTTGCGAGCAGGTCACGGGCGCCGAGTTTCGTCACGTCGCGAGCGGCCTCGCCGACGAGTTCCGGGCGACGAGCCTGTTCGCCGCCAAGGGGATGGACTCGTACGCGGCGCACCCGCTGTGCGACAGCCACGGCGAACAGCTCGGCCTGCTCGCGGCGATGGACCGCGGCCCGCTCGCCGACGTCGCGCTCGCCGAAGCCGTCCTCAAGATCGTCGGCAACCGGATCGCCGCCGAGCTCGAGCGCGCGACGACCGAGGGAGTCCTGAAGAGCGCGGCGCTCGCCGTCTCGAGCGCCCGCGGCGCGACGGTGTTCGCCGAGCTCGTGCGCTCGCTCGTCGCGATCCTGCACGTCGACGTCGCCTTCATCGCCCGCCCCTCGGCCACCTCGGGAACGATGGACGTCCTCGCGATCCAGCTCGACGGTGCGCCAATTCCGATCGCGCGCTACGAGCTCGCCGGCAGCCCGTGCGCCGGCGTCCTCGATCAGGGCTTTCGCGTCTATCCCGATCGCCTGTGCGAGCGCTTCCCCGACGAGCCGATGCTGCGTGCGATCGGCATCGAAGGCTACGCCGGCTACCCGCTGCACGACCTCGGCGGCGCGACGCTCGGCCTGGTCTCGATCTCGTCGCGCCGGCCGCTGACGCGCCTCGACCGGATCGAATCGGTGATGCAGGTCTTCGCCGTCCGCGCCGCCGCCGAGATCGAGCGCCTGCGTGCCGACGAGACGCTGCGGACCTCCGAGGAGAGCTATCGGACGATCTTCGCGTCGATCGAGGACGGCGTCGTCGTTCACGACTGGGAGACCGGCGCGCTCGTCGATGTCAACCCGAAGGCGTGCGAGACGTCGGGGTTTCGCCGCGAAGACGTCCTCGGCGCGCCGCTGTCGATCTTCTGCTCTCGCCGCGAGCCGTACACCGAAGCCCATGCCCGTCGCTACCTGCAGCTCGCCCGCGAGGGACGCTGCCCGCCGTACGAATGGCGCGGACGCAAGCCCGACCGCTCGGTGGCTTGGTTCGAGGTGCGGTTGAAGGCGGTCTCGATCGGCGGCGTTCCGCGCATCCTGTCGATGAGCCGCGACATCACCGAGAAGAAGAACGCCGAGGAAGCGCTGAGGCTGCGTGAGGAGCAATACCGCGCGATCTTCGAGGCGGCTTCGGACGCATTCGTGCTGCGCGACGCCAAGCTCGACATCGTCGACGCCAACCCGGCGTTCCTGCAGCTCTATCGCTTCACCCGCGAGCAGCTGGCGACGCGCGGCGGCTATCCGGCCACGTTCCCCGCCAGCTACATCAGCGAGCGTCGCCAGCGCATCGAGCGGGCGCTCGCCGGCGAGGAGTCGCGAATCGAGACGATCGCGCTGCGGGCCGACGCCACGACCTTCGAGGCGGACATGCGCGTCATCCCCGTGCGCTACCGCGGCGAGCCGCACGTCCTCACCGTCGTGCGCGACATCACCGAGCGGCGGCAGCGCGAGCGCGAGCTGCAGAGGAGCGAGGCGCGCCTGCGCGCGACCGTCGAGGCAGCGTTCGACTGCATCATCAGCATGGACGGCGAAGGCCGGATCGTCGAGTTCAACGCCGCCGCCGAGCGCTGTTTCGGCTACGCGCGCGCCGACGTGCTCGGCCGTCTGCTCGCCGACGTCATGATCCCCGAGCGGCTCCGTGCCGGCCACCGCGAGGGCCTGAGCACCTTCGCGCACAGCGGCGAGGGCCCGTTCGTCGGCCGTCTCGTCGAGACGACCGCGATGCGCGCCGACGGCAGCGAGTTCCCCGTCGAGCTCGCGATCGGCGTCGCCGCCGCTTCCGACGGCAACATCTTCGTCGGCCACCTGCGCGACATCACCGCGCGACGCCAGGCCGAGAGCCAGCGCAGCGAGCTCGAGAGCCAGCTGCGCCAGGCGCAGAAGATGGAGGCGATCGGCCAGCTCACCGGCGGCATCGCGCACGACTTCAACAACATCCTGACCAGCGTGACCGGCTACGTCGTGCTCGCGAGCGAACGCGCCGAGCGGCTCGGCGCACCGGAGTTGGTCCGCCAGCTCGCGCAGGCGCACCTGGCGGCACAGCGTGCGCGCGACCTCATCTCGCAGATGCTGGCGTTCGCGCGCCGGCAGCGCAGCGAGCGCCGGCCGCTCGCGCTCGCCGCCGAGCTGCGCCAGTCGGCGCAGCTGCTGCGGTCGACGCTGCCGAGATCGGTCGAGCTGCACACCGCGCTCGACGCGGCCGCGCCGGCGGTCGTCGGCGACTCGGTGCAGATCGAGCAGGTGCTGTTCAACCTCTGCATCAATGCGCGCGATGCGATCGCTGGCGCCGGCGCGATCCGGATCGGGCTCGGCATCGAGCACGTCGGCGAGCGCGCGTGCGCCTCGTGCCGCGCGCCGATTCGCGGTGCGTGGGTCGCACTGTCGGTCGCCGACACCGGCTGCGGCGTCACCGATGCGGTGCGCGAACGCATGTTCGAGCCGTTCTACACGACCAAGCCGGTCGGCCGGGGCTCGGGAATGGGGCTCGCGATGGTGCACGGCATCGTCCACGACCACGGCGGTCACCTCCTCGTCGATGCGGTCGAGCCGCGCGGCACGCGCTTTCGGGCCCTGCTGCCGGCGGCGGCGAGCGCACCGCTCGCGTCGGTCGAGCAGCCGCTCGCGGCCAGGCGGCCGTCGCTCGCCGGCCGCATCCTCCTCGTCGAGGACGAGGCGATGGTCGCCGCGTTCATGACCGAGCTGCTCGACGGCTGGGGATTCGACGTCGTCCATTGCGGCGACGCGCTGCGCGCCGAGGACCGTGTCTGCGACGGCGACGAGCGCTTCGACGTCGTCCTCACCGACCAGACGATGCCGGGCCTCACCGGGCTCGAGCTCGCGACGCGCGTCGCCGCGCTGCGTCCCGATCTGCCGGTGCTGCTCTACAGCGGCTTCGGCGACGGCATCGATGCCGCCGACCTCAAGCGCTCTGGCGTCCGCGCGCTGCTGCGAAAGCCCATCGAGCCGGACGCGCTGCGCTCCGCGCTGGCGGAGGCGATCGGCGTTCCCGCATGAGCAGGAGCTGCAACGTCGCGGCGACCATCGCGAGCGCGCCGTCGGCGATCCAGAGCGGCAGATAACCGCCGCTGTGCTCGACGGCGACGCCGCCCAGCCAGGCACCGAAGAAGCCGCCGACCTGGTGGACGAGCATCGTCGCGCCGAGCAACCCCGCGAGCCGCTCGACGCCGAACGTTCGCGCGAGCAGCTCTGCCGTCGGCGGCAGCGCCGACATGTACGTCAATCCGATCGCGATCGCGAACACGAGCAGCGCGGCGCCGCTCTGCGGTGACGCGACGAACGCGGCGATCGCGACCATGCGCAGGCCGTAGACCACGGCGAGCAACGGCGCGCTCGCGAAGCGCTTCATGACGAAGCCGACGCCGACACTGCCGGCCATGTTCGCGGCGCCTGCGATCACGAGCCAGGCGCCGGCGAACGACGCCGGCATGCCGCAGCGCTCGATCACGCCCGGCATGTGGACCGACAGGAACGAGACGTGGAAGCCGCACATCGCGAAGCTTCCTGCGATCAGCCAGAAGCGGCGATCGCGGATCGCCTCGCCGCTTTGGGCGACGAGGCCGGGTGTTTCAGCGCGGCGCGGACGCTGCGGGAACGAGCGCGCGAGGGGCAGCGCGAGCAGCGCGATCGCGCCGAGCGCACACAGCGCGGCGACCCAGCCCTGCATCGCGATCGCCATCGTGACGAGCGGCGCGAGGACGAGCTGGCCCGCCGGGCCGCCGGCGCCGATGACGCCGCTCGCGAGGCCGCGCTCGTCGACGGCGGTGCGCCGGCTCACCTCGCCGATCAGAAGCGCGTTGCTCGCGACCGCGGTGCCTGCGGCGGAGACGACGAGCATCAGGAAGACGAGCGCGAGCAGCGAGTGGACGACGACGAGGAGCGCCGTCGCGGCGGCGAGCAGGCACGCGCCGCCGGTGATCACGCGCGCCGGACCGAAGCGGCGCGCGAGCGTCTCGACCGCCGGCAGCGCGGCGCCTGCGGCGAGCTGGCCGAACGCGGCGGCGAGACCGATCGCCGCCATGCCGAGTCCTGTCGCCGTGTTGAGCGGCGACAGGAACATCCCGAACGACGCCCGACTGCCCGAGATCAGCGCCGTGAGCGCCGTCGCGGCAACGGTCAGCCGCCACGTCGCAGCTCTCACGCCGTCGCGCTCCGGAAGCGGTCGTCGCGGATCCGCAGCCGCGTCGACGGCACGAGGCCGCGCGCCTCGGCCGCGTACGACAGGTACTCGTCGCGCGTCAGGCCGAGGTCGCGCAGCGTGGCGTCGTCGAGGCGCGCGAACTCGGCGCACTCGCGCGCCTCGCGGCGGTGTTCGACGTAGGCGTTCTTCAGCCAGCGCGCGCCGGCGACGACGCGCCGCAGCGCACCTGCGATTCGCGGCCAGTGCGCCGGGTTCGGCAAGAGCATCGTCGGATGGTTCATGGCGGTTCTCGCGGAGGGGACGACATGGCGAACGCTCACGCGGCCATCGGCAGCGGAGACGTCGGCGACTTCGGCATCGCGTAGGCGAGCGGAACGAGCGCGTTCTGGATCCGGCGCATCTGCGGCGCGGTGACGAGCGTCGACAGCAGCGACTGGAAACGCGGCTCGGAGACGCCCGAGACGATGTACTGCCAGCGGTACGCCTTCAGGAAGCCGTCGCGGACCTGCTGGATGCGCGCGGCGCTGAGCAGGCCGGCCCAGTGGGCGACGAAGTAGCCGGCATCGGCGTTCGCCTGTGCCTGCAGGATGCCGTCGACCGCGCCGACGAGCGCGATCAGGTCGTCGACCGCGGCGTCGCGCGCGTCTGCCGAGAGCGTGGCGTCGTCGCGCTGCCACTCGAGCTCGTCGAGGATCGCGTGCTGCGACTCCTCGCGCCAGTGGAACAGGAAGACGTCCTTCCACAACGGCGACAGCGTCTCGGCGGGGCCGATGCTCGCGCGGTAGTGCGCCTGCACGAAGAGCTCGATGTGGCACGTCAGCGCCAGCACCGACCAGTTCGACTTCGAGAGCACCGCCGCGGCGACCGCGTTCGGCTCGGCGGCGAGCGCGTAGCCGTCCGGCATCTTCGCCACGAGCATCTCCTCGATGCGGCGGAACAGCGCCTGGTGCTTGAGCTCCTCGTCGGTGAAGCGGACCAGCGCCTCGAACGCGTTCTGGTCGCCGAGCGCGTGGGCGCGGCCGAGGTCGGCCATCTTGGCGCCGATGAAGCGCTCGACGAGCGCGAAGATGTTGGCGTAGGTGCGGCCCTGGACCTGGCTGAACGCCCTCTTCTGCTCGGGCGTGAGGAAGTCGAGCTCGTCGACGAGCGAGAGCCCGGCCGGGAGGAAGTCGAAGGCGAGATCGAAGGTTCGGCCGCGGATCACGTCGCGCTCGATCTCCCAGCGCACGCGCTTGGAGACCTCGATGACCTTGGCGTAGCGGCTGGTCGTGTTGCCGGATGCGTCTTCCATGGTGGTGTCCTCGTTGGCGTCGCCGGACAACGTGCCCGGCGAGTGGCGGCAGTGTCGAAACCAGCGGTATCGCGCGTGCGGCGACGCGCGCATCGCGTGTTATCGTTTTGTATCGATCGGGGATACGCGGAGACGATGGACAGCAGCGGACGGCTACTCGTCGTCGACGACGATCCCGGGGTTCGCGCGATGCTCGTCGAGTATCTCGGCGGCCATCGCTACGACGTCCGCGCCGTCGACGGCGGCGCCGCGATGCGCGCCGAGATCGAGCGCGACCTTCCCGACCTGATCCTGCTCGACATCCGCATGCCCGGCGAGGACGGCCTGACGCTCGCACGGTTCCTGCGCGAGCGCTACGACGTCGGCATCATCATGGTGACGGCGTCGAGCGACGTCGTCGACCGCGTCGTCGGCCTCGAGATCGGCGCCGACGACTACGTCGCCAAGCCGTTCGATCCGCGCGAGCTGCTCGCCCGCATCAAGAGCGTGCTGCGCCGGATGCAGGCGCACCACCACGTCGAGAGCGACGCCGCCGCGAAGAGAGAGACGCCGGCCGGAGCGGCC
Organism: Caldimonas sp.; assembly: GCA_035493195.1. Taxonomy (GTDB): domain Bacteria; phylum Pseudomonadota; class Gammaproteobacteria; order Burkholderiales; family Burkholderiaceae_C; genus Schlegelella_A. The sequence continues at coordinate 538 of DATJIM010000458.1, read as the reverse complement.
GCTCCATCCGCGACCCCGGTCCCGTGCGGCCGCTGCTCGCTCGACCTCGACGCGCGCCGGCTGTTCGAGGCTTCGGGCGAGGAGGTCGCGATCACGGCGATGGAGTACGACCTGCTGCGCGTCTTCCTCGCCAACCCGAACCGGGTGCTGTCGCGCGACCAGCTGCTGCTGCAGACGCGCAACCGCGAATGGGAGCCCTTCGATCGCTCGATCGACATCCGCATCGGCCGGCTGCGCAAGAAGATCGAGCCCGACCCGAGCGCCGAGCCGAGGTGCATCCGCACGGTGCGCAACGCCGGCTACATGTTCGTTCCGGCCTGAGCGGTGGGCCGATCGGCGCTCTCGGCCAATAGGACTAAGCTCGTGGGATGAAAAAAGACCTGAACCTTCCGCCGCTGCCGCCTTTCACCGCCGAAGAGGAGCTCGCGCTGGCCGCGCGGCTCGACGCGATGGACGGCCCCGCCCTCGCCCACTACGTCGACTCGGCCCAGCTCGCGCTGCGCAACGCCGCGCTCGATCCGAGCTGGCGGCCGCGCGT
>DATJIM010000457.1:0-7237 GCA_035493195.1 Caldimonas sp. | reverse complement strand
CCGCTGCGTCGTCGTCCACGAGGCGACGCGAACGAGCGGCTTCGGCGCCGAGCTCGTCTCGCTCGTCCAGGAGCACTGCTTCTACCAGCTCGAAGCGCCGGTCGAGCGCGTCACCGGCTGGGACACGCCGTATCCGCACGCGCTCGAGTGGGCGTACTTTCCGGGCCCCGAGCGCGTCGCCGCAGCGTTGAAGCGGACGATGGAACCGTAGATGGCGGTTCACGTCATCCGCGTCCCCGACCTCGGCGAAGGCATCGCCGAGGTCGAGCTGGTCGCGTGGCACGTGAAGCCGGGCGACGCGATCAGCGAGGACCAGGGGCTCGCCGACGTGATGACCGACAAGGCGTCAGTCGAGATCCCGTCGCCGGTCGCCGGCAAGGTGCTCGCGCTCGGCGGCGAGGTGGGGCAGATGCTCGCGGTCGGGTCGGACCTGATCCGGATCGAGATCGACGACGGCACCGCGACGACGACTGCGGCGCCCGCGCCGGTGGCGGCCGACGCTCCCGAGGCGATCGCGGCCGCGGCGAACAGGCGTGAAGGCGCAGCCACGACGGCGCCGCCGCCGCCGGCTGCGAAGGCTCCTGCGGCACCGGCGACTCCGCCCTCCGCAGCAGTGGCCTCGCCTCCGGCGGTCGCTCGCGGCGGCGCATCGTCGCGTCCGCTCGCGGCGCCTGCGGTGCGCGCGCTCGCATGGGAGCTCGGCGTCGACCTCGCGAGCGTCGCCGCGACCGGCACTGCAGGACGGATCACGCGCGCCGACGTCGAGACGCAAGCCGCGCGCGGCGGCGCCCGACCCGCGGCGCGCGCGCGCCCACCGGTCGCGACCGCGGGCAGCGATGCGACCGAGCAGATCCGCATCGTCGGCCTGCGCCGCCGCATCGCGCAGAGGATGCAGGAGTCGAAGCGCCGCATCCCGCACTTCACGTACGTCGAGGAGATCGACGTCACCGAGCTCGAGGCGCTGCGCGCGCACCTGAATGCAAAGTGGGGTGCGTCGCGCGGCAAGCTGACGCTGCTGCCGTTCCTCGTCCGCGCCGTCGTCCTCGCGGTGCGCGAGTTTCCGATGGTCAACGCCCGCTTCGACGACGAGGCCGGTGTCGTCACGCGTCACGCCGCGGTCCACGCCGGCATCGCGACGCAGACGCCGGCCGGGCTCGTCGTCCCGGTGTTGCGCGATGCGCAAGCGCACGATCTCTGGTCGAGCGCCGCCGAGATCGCGCGCCTCGCCGAATCGGCGCGCAGCGGCAAGGCGGTGCGCGACGAGCTGAGCGGCTCGACGATCACGATCACGAGCCTCGGCAAGCTGGGCGGCATCGTGACGACACCGGTCATCAACCATCCCGAAGTCGCGATCGTCGGCGTCAACCGCGTCGCCGAGCGGCCGGTGATCCGCGACGGCGGCGTCGTCGCGCGTCTGCTGATGAACCTCTCGTCGTCGTTCGACCACCGCGTCGTCGACGGCGCCGACGCGGCATCGTTCATCCAGCGCGTGCGCGAACTTGTCGAGCACCCGGCGACGCTGTTCGTCGAGTAGCGCGGGACAACGATGGCTTCGCAACGCGTCGCAGCGGTCGAGCCCCCGTATCCCGCCGAGGTGCAGACGGCGTTCGACGTGCTCATGCGCGGCGCGCCGCCGCTGCTGCTCTTTCGCACCGTCGCGCAGAACCCGCGCGTACTGCAGCGGATGATGGCCGGCGGCCTGCTCGACCGCGGCAGCATCTCCATCCGCGCGCGCGAGCTCGTGATCCTGCGCACGTGCGCGCGCTGCGGCGCTGGCTACGAGTGGGGCGTGCACGTCGCGACCTTCGCCGCCAAGGCCGGCATCGACGAGCGCCAGCAGCGCGCGACGGTGCACGGCACGCCAGATGACGAATGCTGGGACGGCGACGATCGCATCGTGCTGCGGCTCGCTGATCGGCTGCACGAGACGAACGACGTCGACGATGCGCTCTGGGCCGACGCGTCGGCGCGCTTCTCGCCCGCGCAGCTGGTCGAGCTCGTCATGCTCGCCGGCCTCTACCACGCGGTCGCGTACCTCGTGAACGCGCTGCGCGTCGCGCCGGAGTCGTTCGCGCCCGCGTTCCCCGACTGAGCGCGCGGCTGACGCGCCGGCGTGCCGCGCCGGCGCGTCAGCCGCTGCGCGCGACCCACTCGACGAGCGAGTCGAGCGCCAGAGTTCCCTTGGCCGCGTCGGGGTCGGTGACGATCAGCGACACCGCGTAGACGCGGCCGCTCTTTGCCCGCACGTAGCCGGCGAGCGCGCGCGTGTCGGAGAGCGTCCCCGTCTTCAGGTACGCCTGGCCGGTCGCGGCCCCGTTGGTCATGCGGTGAACGAGCGTGCCGTCGACGCCGGCGATCGGCAGCGACGCGACGAGCGTCTGCGACTCGGCGCTGCGCCACGCGTTGCGCAGCAGCTCGACGATCGCGCGCGGCTTGCCGCGTTCGGCGCGCGACTGGCCCGAGCCGAGCACGACGGTGACGTCGCCGTCGCGCAGCCCTTGCGTGCGCAGCCAGTCGCGCATGCGTTCCTGCGCCGCCTTCAGCGCGCCGACGCGCAGGCCGCCGTCGTCGCCTTCGGGAGATGCGAGCGAGAGCAGGACGCTTCTCGCCGCTTCGTTGTTGCTCGTCTTGTTCATCTCGCGCAGCACTTCGCCGACGGGTGTCAGCAGCTCGCTCGACCACGGAACGCTGCGCGGCCGTGGCGCCGCGGTGTCGCGAACGACGACGCGGCCGCCGAGCGCGCCGCCGCGCTCGGCCCAGAGGTCGGCGACGAGGCGAGGCGCAGCGATCGCCTGCGGTCGTGCGGCGCCGAGCTCGGGATCGAGGCGCGCGCCTGCGGGCGGCGCGACGTAGGCGATGTCGTCGGCGGCACAGTCGGCGCGCCAGCGGCCGCGCACCCAGAGCTGCAGCGGCGGCCCCGAGCCGATCTCCTCGGCGCTCTTCCAGCGCGCCCACGCCGAGCAGCTCTCGCCGCCCATGAAGACGTCGTTGACGATCCGCACGTTCGCCGGACTCGGCCGGATCGTCACGGCAGCGCGCTCGCCCGCCGCGGCGCGAACCGTGACGAGCAGCTTGCCGACGTTGTAGGTGCGCGGGTCGATCGGCGCATCGGCAGAGCGCTCGGCGGCGGTCGTCGTCGCCTGCTTCGGGTCGAGCTCGTGGAGCAGCGCGACGTCGTCGAGAACGATGTTGCCAGCGATCGCGTGCACCCCTTCGTCGTGCATCTGCGCGAACCAGCGGCGCAGCTCGTTGGCGGTCAGGCCGACCTCGCCGCCGACGATGACGAGGTCGCCGGCGATGCGGCCGCCGCGCAGCGGCCCGGTCGCGTACGCGGTCGTCTTCCAGCGGTGCGCCGGGCCGAGCAGGTCGAGCGCCGCGAGCGACGTCACGACCTTGGTCGTCGACGCGAGCAGGAACGGCCGATCGGCGTGCCAAGCGACCAGCGGCGCTGCGTCGCCGCCGTCGACCGAGCGGACATCGAGCGCGAAGCTCGTCGACGGCAGGCCCGATCGGCGCAGGATTGCCGAGACCGCGGGCGGCAGCGCGTCCGTCTGGCCACGCGCGACGGGGTGCTCGCGCTTGGCGTCGGGCGCTCGCACGCCGCCGGGTTCGGTGAACTGCATCGTCGGCCTGCGCGCTGCGGCCGAGCCGTGCATCGCGAGCAGCGACGCCGCGCCGAGGACGAGGGCGAGCGCACGCCACGCCGAAGGACATCGGGGCATGGCGGCTCCGGAGCAAGCGGCGTGCGCAACCCGGCGCTGCGGCCCCCGCGTTCGCGCGGGTGGGCGATCGTTCACGCGATGCCCGCCGCTAGTCCTCGAGCTCGGTCTTGGCCATCTCGACGTCCAGCCGCTCCATCGCGTCGAGCGGCTCGCACGCGGCGGCGTCCTCGTACAGCCGGGTCGCCTCCTTCATCCGCTTCTCGCCTTCGAGCATGACGAGGCCGTTGGCGTACTCGACCATCGCGATCGCCGACGTCGGGTTGAGCTTGAGCGCGGTCTTGTAGTGGGCGAGGCCGGCGTCCTTGCTCGCACCCTGCGTGCGGCCGAGGAGCGAGCCGACCTTGTCGATGATCTCGGCGTGGTACGTGCCGAGCGCGATGTGGGCGTCGGCGTGCTTCGGCGCGAGCCGGATCGTCCTCTCGAGCGCGTTCTTGACCCTGCCGCCGAGGCCTTGCGCGAGCGCCTTGGCGACGCTGATCCCCTGGCTGTAGCGGCCGAGCGCGTAGGCGTTGCAGTACCACGCGTTGGCTTCCTCCGGCGCCTCGTTGGCGCGCCGCTCGGCGCGCTCGGCGACCTCGAGCAGCAGCGCCAGCTTGTTGCGCTCGCTGTCCTCGAGGTACGTCGCGTAGATCGCCTGCGCCTTGTTGGCGACCGTCATGCCGCCGGCGTGTCCGGCGCCGTGTGCCTTCAGCCCCGCTTCGGTCGCCTTCTGGAATTCGCCGGCGTGGAACAGCTGCCACGCGGCGAGCACCGCCTCGTCGGCCGGGATCGTCTCGGCGTCGCCGGCGTGCAGCCGCGGCCATTTCTTCTTCAGCGTCGCGAGGTCGTAGTGGTACGCCTCGCCGTCGTGCGGGAATGCTTTCCATCGCGCCATCCGGGTCTCCTGCCTCAGTCGTTCGCGTTCGCGTAGCGGCCGGCGAGCGCATGGAGGTGCTCGCGCTGCGCCGGCTCGAGATACGGAGCGAGCAGGCTGAGAACGTGGAACGCGCCGCGCAGCAGCGCCGCGTTCGCGGCCTCGGGCTCGAGCGCGCGGCGCGGGTCGCGCACGTATTCGAAGCTGAGCCAGTAGGTGAGGACGACGACCATTGCCGTCGCGACGCGCTCGGCGTCGCTCGGGTCGATCGCGAGCGCGCTCGCTGCCGCGATGCCGTCGAGCACCGAGCGCACCGCGCGCGCCTTGCGCTCGAGGACGAACTTGAAGTGCGTCTCCAGCTTGCGGTGGTTCGACAGCAGGTCGTTGAGGTCGCGGTAGAGGAATCGGTACGACCAGATCAGCTCGAAGAGCATGTGGAAGAAGAGCCACGCGTCCTCGACGTCGCGCACGTCGTCGGCGGCGCGCAGCAGCTCGGTGAGCGCGGCGTCGTAGCGGTCGTAGAGCTTGAGGATGAGCCCTTCCTTGGCCGGGTAGTGGTAGTACAGGTTGCCCGGGCTGATGCCGAGCTCCGCCGAGATCAGCGTCGTCGAGACGTTCGGCTCGCCGAAACGGTTGAACAGCTCGAGCGTCGTGTCGAGAATCCGCTCCGCGGTCCGCCGCGGCTTCTTGGTCTGGGTGGCCATGGGTGCTTCGGTCGCCGGGGATCTTCTAGCACCGCCCCCCGCGAGCGCCCATCGGTTGGCGCCCTAGCGCCTCCCTAGAATGGTTGCGGCATGCCGGCCGTCTCGTTCGTCAACGTCGCCAAGACGTATCCTTCGCCGCGCGGCGACCTCCGCGCGCTCGACGACGTCACGTTCGACATCGCCCAGGGCGAGTTCTTCGGACTGCTCGGCCCGAACGGCGCCGGCAAGACGACGCTGATCAGCATCCTCGCCGGCCTCGCGCGCGCGAGCGGGGGCAGCGTCGCCGTGCTCGGCCACGACGTGCAGGCGGAGTACGCGGCGGCGCGGCGGCTGCTGGGCGTCGTCCCCCAGGAGCTCGTGTTCGACCCGTTCTTCACCGTGCGCGAGGCGCTGCGCATCCAGAGCGGCTACTTCGGCGTCCGCGACAACGACGACTGGATCGACGAACTGCTCGCCAACCTGGGCCTCGCCGACAAGGCGCAGGCGAACATGCGCCAGCTCTCGGGCGGCATGAAGCGGCGTGTCCTCGTCGCGCAGGCGCTCGTCCATCGGCCGCCGGTGATCGTCCTCGACGAGCCGACCGCGGGTGTCGACGTCGAGCTGCGGCAGACGCTCTGGCAGTTCATCGCTCGGCTCAACCGCGAAGGCCACACCGTGCTGCTGACGACGCACTACCTCGAGGAAGCAGAGGCGCTCTGCGGCCGCATCGCGATGCTCAAGCTCGGCCGTGTCGTCGCGCTCGACCGCACGTCGGCGCTGCTCGCCGGCACGGCGAGCACGATGCTCAGCTTCAAGACCGACAAGCCGTTGCCGCCGCAACTCGCCGACCGTGCGCGCGTCACCGGACGCATCGTCCAGATCACGGCGCACGACGCACGCGAGGTCGAATCGATCCTCGGCATGCTGATCGCCGCCGGCTGCGACCCCGAGGACCTCGAAATCGGCCGCGCCGACCTCGAGGACGTCTTTCTCGAGATCATGCGCGGCGAGACGCCGGCGCGGGTCGCCGCATGAGCGCCACCGCGCTGCCGTCGCCGAAGACCGAGACGGGCGTCCTCGCCGGCGCGCGCACGCTCCTCTACAAGGAGGTGCTGCGCTTCTGGAAGGTGAGCTTCCAGACCGTCGCCGCTCCCGTCCTGACGGCGATGCTCTACCTTCTGATCTTCGGTCACGTCCTGGAAGGCCGCGTCAAGGTTTTCGGCACCGTCGGCTACACGAGCTTCCTGATCCCGGGGCTCGTGATGATGAGCGTGCTGCAGAACGCGTTCGCGAACAGCAGCTCGTCGCTGATCCAGAGCAAGATCACCGGCAACCTGGTGTTCCTGCTGGTCGCGCCACTCTCGCACTGGGCCTGGTTCGTGGCCTACGTGGGCGCGTCGGTGGTGCGCGGCGCGGTCGTCGGCGCGGGCGTGATGATCGCCACCGTCTGGTTCGCGCCACTGGACCTGGCGCAGCCGGCGTGGATCGTCGTGTTCGGCCTGGCCGGCGCGGCGCTGATGGGCGCGCTCGGGCTGATGGCCGGGCTGTGGGCCGAGAAGTTCGACCAGATCGCGGCGTTCCAGAACTTCATCATCATGCCGATGACGTTTCTCTCGGGCGTGTTCTATTCGGTCGGCTCGCTGCCGCCGTTCTGGAAGGGCGTGAGCCACCTGAACCCGTTCTTCTACATGATCGACGGCTTCCGCCACGGGTTCTTCGGCGTCAGCGACGTGTCGCCGTGGACCGGTCTGGTGGTCGTGGGCGCCAGCCTGGTGGTCGTGTGCGGGCTGTGCCTGCACCTGCTGAAGATCGGCTACAAGATCCGCCACTAGGCTCGATAGACATCCTCCGGCGACTCGAACCCCTTGATCTCGATCGGGTTGCCGAACGGGTCTTCGAAGAACATCGTCCACTGCTCGCCCGGCTGGCCCTTGAAGCGCACGCTCGGCGGGATCACGAACTCCATCCCGTGCGTCTGC
>DATJIM010000456.1:0-3625 GCA_035493195.1 Caldimonas sp. | reverse complement strand
CTCTCCTTCCGCAAAGCAGGGCCCCCTACCGTCACGATTCCGCAGCGAGCAGCACGCACGCGGTAGCGCGGGTGCCTCGCTCCGCACGCGGGTGGCGGGTGGCCGATTTTCGGAAGTAAAGGAGGAGGGCCGGCCGTTCAGGCCAGGCCCGGGGGACATGGAGGAAATCGGCCGCCCGCCGCCCGCGTGCGCGCGGGCCGCGTTGTGACGACCGCGGCGCCGTCACTTGGCGCCGAGGCCCATCCGCTTGCCGACGTCGGTGTAGACGCGGGTGCGCGCGCGCATGAACGCGTCCATGCCGTCGAGCCCGACGTTGACGAGCTCGAAGCCGTTCTTGGCGGCGAGCTCCTTCATTTCCGGATCGGCGTTGAGCGCGGCGAAGAGGTCAGCGAGCTTCTTGCGCTGCTCGGGCGGCGTCGACTTGGGAACGCCGATGCCGCGAAACGCTCCGTCGACCCAGTCGATGCCGAGCTCCTTGAACGTCGGCACGTCGGGCAGCAGAGGATGGCGCGTTTCCATCGCGACCGCGAGCGGGCGCACCTTGCCCTTGTTGGCGATGGCGAACACCGAGTACGTCATCGCGCCGTCGATGTGGCCGCCGAGGACCGCGAGCGCGAGGTCGCCGGTTCCCTTGTAAGGCACGTACGTCGTCTTGATGCCGAAGTCGCGGTTCAGCCGCTCGTGCGCCGCGTGGTTGGCCGAGTTGAGGCCCGAGCCGCCGAGGTTGATCTTGCCCGGCTCTGCCTTCGCCGCCTTGACGAAGTCGGCGAAGCTCTTGATCGGCCCGGCCTCGGTGACGACGAGGACGTCCGGCGTGTAGTGGAACCAGAACACCGGCACGACGTCGTCGGTCTTGTACGTGACCGTGCCTTCCATCGGCTGCAGGACGATGTGCGGCAGGTTGATGCCGACGACGTTGAGGCCGTCGCCGGGGAGCAGGTTCATCTGGCTCCACATCAGCGCGCCGCCGGCGCCGGCCTTGTACTGGATCACGGCATCGATCTGTGGGCACTTTTTCTTGAGGACGAGCTGCTGGTGGCGCGCTGACAGGTCGGACTCGCCGCCGGGCGGAAACGCCTGCCAGTACATGATGTTCGCGCTCGGGCAGGCGACGGTCTGCGCGAAGGCGGGAGCGGCAGCGAGCAGCAAGGCGGCGAGCAGCGAGCGGACCATGGCGACTCCTGGGGGATCGAGCGATCTTCGCACCCGCGGCCGCTCTTGCCGATCCGAAGGAACGTGGATGCCGCGCCGAGCGTGCGGCGGCAGAGGCGCCGCCGTCACTGCCGCTGCGGCGTTTCCGGCGCCTGCGGCGGCGGCGGCAGCCGCTGCTGCTCGCCGGCGAGCGCGCGCACGCGCAGGAACCGCGTCTCGCCGGCGGGGACGCGGATCTCGCGGACGCCGAAGCCGAGCGCGCGGACGACGCCGATCGGCTTGAACGGCCCCATGCTGCTCGTCGCCGCTTCGACCGCATAGTTCCCCGGCGGCAACGCGCGCGTGCGCACGACGGTGCCGCCAGCGCCGTGCTGGACGCGCACGCCGCCGAACGGCCGCGCGAGCGGGTCGCCGATGAAGACGCCCTGGCCCGGCATCAGCACGCTTTTCCAGTAGGCCTCGACGAGCGACTCGCCGCTCAGGTAGTGCGCGATGACGACGCCGGGGTCGGGGAACTTGGCGCGAAAGCTGCACGGCTCGGTCGCGGTGCCGTAGCTGCCGGTCGCTCCGGCGGTGAGCCATTCGAGCGCGCTCGTCTGGCCGAAGCCGGTCAGCACGCCGCCGTACGACGTCAGGTGGTCGGCGATGGCGCCGTCGAGAAAGCTGTTGCTCGCGATCGACGGCACGAACGCAATGCCGGTGAACTCGAACATGACGTCGCTCTTGCCTTCGAGCCCGTCGGCGTCGACCTGCTCGATCGGGTACGACGCGCCGAGGACGGTGCGGATGCGGTCGTAGCCTTCGGCGCGGACGTTGCGTCCGCGGTCGCTGGTGTTGATCAGGTACGCCTTGCCCTCCGGCCAGCTCTCGTCGGAGCGCAACCCGCGGTCGATCAGCCGCTTCGCGCTCTCGACGTTGTCGCCGGCGAGCAGCATCGCCGGGCGCATCCGGTGGTCGGTGAAGGGCGCGTTGCTGCGGCTGTTGTAGTACGGCGATGCCTTCGTCGGCTGGCAACCGTCGCCGCCGGGGCAGTACGCGCCGGGATCGAAGCCGAACGCGAACGCCGCCGTCACAGACATGCACTCGACGCGGTACGGCAGCGTCCACGCGAGCGCGTACGCCTGCACGTCGGCGCCGACCTTGGCGTCGAGCACCGCCTGGACGCGCTGGAAGTCGCCGAACGACATCACGCCCTGGTTCGCGGCGAAGCGGACGTGAATGACGTGGTCGGCAGCGATGCCGCGCTTGGTCGCGTAGTAGCGGCCGACCACGACGCTCGCCGGGTCGGCGTCGTTGACGACGACCGCGATGTCGCGCGCGCGCAAGCCCACGGCCGGCAGCAGGACGCGATCGCCATCGCCCGGCGGCGTGACCTGCGCGATCGCGACCGACACGAGGGTGGCGAGCGCGACGCTGCACGCGCGACGCACGGCGTCGGCGAGCGGCCACCGACGGCGGCCGTGAACGAAGAGCGAAGAGCGAGGCAAGGGCCGCATTGTCGCGCGCCCTGGCGCGGCAGGAAGCGAACCGCGCCGCTAGTGGTCGCGCAACGCGTCGAGGCCGCAGATCGCGGCGAGCACTTCGCCGATCCGGGCGCGCACGACGACGTCGGCGATCGCGTCCATGATGGTCGGCTGGTCGTTGACGATGACGATGTCGGCGCCGGCGCGCGCTGCGATCGGCACCATCCCCGCGACCGGCTGGACCTGCAGCGTCGATCCGATCGCGAGCAGCAGGTCGGCCTCGCTCGCGGCGCGCAGGGCGCGCTCGATCACCTCGGGGACGAGCGCCTGCCCGAACGAGATCGTGTCGCTCTTCTGGATGCCGCCGCACGCCGGGCATGGCGGATCGCCTTCGCCGGCGCGCACGCGCGCGAGCGCTTCCTCCATCGGTGCGCGCCGGCCGCACTCCCAGCACATCACGCGGCGCATGCTGCCGTGCACTTCGACGACCTTCGCAGGCGAGCTGCCGGCGCGCTGGTGGAGCTCGTCGATGTTCTGCGTCACGAGCGCGTGGAGCTTGCCGCGCCGCTCGAGCGCCACGAGCGCGCGATGGCCGACATTCGGCTCTGCCGTCCACGCCGGCGAGTCGACGCGTGCGCGCCACGCGGCCTTGCGCACCTCGGGGTCGGCGAGGTAGTTCTGGATCGTCGACTGCTTCTCGGCTCCGGGGTTGCGCGTCCAGACGCCGCGCGGACCGCGGAAGTCGGGGATCCCCGATTCGGTCGAGATGCCGGCGCCGGTGAGGACGACGACGCGCTCCGCCGCGTCGATGCGGCGGCGCACGTCGTCGATGCGCTCGGCTTCGGTCATGCGCGAAGATCGTTCGCTGGGCTCAGGGTGACAAGGCGAGCTTCGCGCGCTTGTCAGTTCTTCTGCGCGAGCTGTTCGAGGATCGCCGGGTTCTCGAGCGTCGATGTGTCCTGCGTGATCGGCTGGTCCTGCGCGATCGATCGCAAGAGGCGACGCATGAT
>DATJIM010000455.1:0-21178 GCA_035493195.1 Caldimonas sp. | reverse complement strand
AGGCGCGCATGCGGCCGCGCCAGCTCGCGTGCGTGAAAGGCACGTCGACGTCGAACCACAGCATCGCGCGAACGCGTGCGCGGCCCTCGCTCCACGCCGGCTCGGCGGCGACGCGGCCGGACCAATCGCCGCCTCGCCAGGCGGGATTGGCGCGCAGCACGAGCGCTTCGCTCGCGCGCGCGACGGCATCGTCGCGCGGCAGCCAGCTGAAGTGGGTCGTCACCAGCACGCCGCCAGGGCGGAGCAGCCGCCGCACTTCGGCGAGCACGCGCTCGACGTCGAAGTACATCCAGCACTGGCTCGCGACGATCGCGTCGAGGCTGGCGGCTGCGAACGGGCACGCCTCGGCAGCGGCGACGACGAAATCGACCGCCACGCCGTCGGCGGCCGCGGCAGCACGCGCCGCGGCGATCTGGCCGGCGGCGATGTCGACGCCGCTCACGGTCGCGCCGCGTCGCGCCAGCTCGCGTGCGACGACGCCGGTTCCGGTGCCGAGGTCGAGGATGCGCTGCCCCGCGCCGCCGACGCCGAGGGCGGCGAGCAATTCGTAGAGACGCTGCGGCGGGCCGGGCCGATGGGTCGCGTAGTCAAGCGACGTCAGGCTCCAGTCGATCGGCCGGCCGCAGTCGATCGGCGCCCGCTCGCGCGCCGACGCCGCATCCGATGCGCTCGTCGCCACTACGACGAAGGCCAGAGCGCCCACATGCGCAGCGGCTGCTTCATCCTGCCCGCGGCCGCTTCGGCATCGTCGCCCCAGCCCCAGAAGTAGTCGGCGCGCACTGCGCCGACGATCGCCGAGCCGGTGTCCTGCGCGACGACGAGCCTGCGCAGCGGCCGCGTCGCGAGCGGCTCGGTCGTGTCAAGCCAGACCGGCGTGCCGTAGGGAACGCTCTGCGGGTCGACCGCGATCGATCGCCCGGGCGAGAGCGCGACGCCCTGCGCGCCTTTCGGGCCGAGCGTCGGGTCGGGCAGCGGCTCCTCGCGAAAGAAGACGACGCGCGGATTGCTGTGCAGCATCTCCTCGACGCGCTGCGGATGCGCGCGCGCCCAGGCGCGGATCGCCGGCCAGGACGCGTCGCTCGCGCGCAGCTCGCCCTGCTCGATCAGCCAGCGCCCGACCGAGCGGTACGGCTGGTCGTTGTGCGCCGCGTAGGCGACGCGAACGAGCGACTGCGTGCGGCCGTGCTCGTCGACGAGCGCGAGCCGCCCCGATCCTTGCACCTGCAGCAGCAGCGCGTCGAGGCGGTCGTGCAGCCACGCGATCTCGCGGCCGCGCACGCTCTTCTGCGCCGCCGGCAGCGTCTCGAGCTGCTGCCGCGTCCAGTACGGCGACCGCGTCGCGAGGTCGGCCGGCGGGGCGTAGAGCGGGACGCGAAAGCCTGCGCGCGCGACGCGCGACGCTTCGACGAGCGGCTCGAAGTAGCCAGTCGCGAGGCCGACCGGATCGCGCTCGAGCGACTCGATCCGGTACGGACGCAACTGCCGTTCGAGCCAGTCGCGCACCGCGTCGCCTTGCAGCGACTGCGCCTGGCGCGCCTTCGCGCAGGCATCGAGCCACGCCGGCTGCGGCCGCTCGCAGCTGCGCAGGAACGCGGTCCAGAACTCGCCGACGCGATCGTCGCTCCAGCCCGGCAGCTCGCTCCAGCGCACCGCCACCCAGCGCGCGCGCGGCCGCTCGATCGTCGCCGAGGCGAGGTCGTCGCGCACATTCGGCGTCGGCTTCGCGCTCGACGACGGCGTCGAGGCGGATGGCGAGCTCGGGCCTGGCGCGGGCGGAGCGCTCGAGCACGCGGCGAGCGTTGCGACGGCGACGAGGCGCGCCGCTCTTCTTAGAATCGGCGCCGCCGCCAGCCGTCTGGCGCCACAGGTTGCGCGGGTCATGTGGGTCATTCTGCTGGAAGCGCTCGCCGCGCTCGTGCTGCTCGGCTTCATCGTCTGGTGGACGATGTTCTCGGGGAGGAGCCGCGGCGAGCGGCGCGACGCGCGCGAACGGTCCGACGACGACGGCTGACCGCGACCGGGCGCTGGTCGGCGATCTACTCCGCGTCGGGTGCTGCCGGCACCGGGACGACGAGCACGTCCGCCTGCGACTCGGCGAGCACGCGCCGCGTCACGCTGCCGAGGAAGAAGTCGGCGAGGCGGCTCTCGCCGCGCTTGCCGACGACGATCAGGTCGCAGTCGTCCTCCTGCTCCTGCTCGAGGATCCGGAGAACCGCGCCGCCGTGCAGGATCAGCGCCGAGCCGCCGCCTTGCATCGGCCCGGACTCGACGCGCAGCGCCGCCATCCTTTCGCGCGCGTCGCGCTCGGCGCCGGTGCGGTACTCGCGCAGGACGCGCTCGCGAACGCCGGCGTTGCGAAGCTTGCCCTCGAACGGCGCCTCGAACGCGTGCAGTGCGCGCAGCCGGGCGCCGGGCGCGACCGCGCCGGCGCATTGCAGCGCGGCCGGCGATGCCGGCGAGAAATCGACCGGCACGAGGACGCTTGCGTAGGGCGCGTGCGCCATCTGTTTGACGACGAGCATCGGCCGCGTCGCCGTGCTCACCAGCCGTTCGGCGGTCGAGCCGAGCACGAGGTGGCGCACGAAGCTGGCGCCGCGTGCGCCGAGCACCATGAGGTCGGCGGAGGTCGCATCGGCGACGCGCGCGATCTCGCCAAGCAGCGCGCCGGTCGCCAGATGCACGCCGACGCCGATGCCGTGCCGTCGTTGCAGCGCTGCAGCGAGCGCGTCCAGCGCCGCCTCGGCATCCGCGGCCCAGCGTTGCGGCAGATCCCGGGGCAGGCCGTCGACGACGCCGGCGAGCCATTCGAGGGGCGGCGTCTGCGCGACGTGGACGAGATCGAGCGTCGCGCCGAGCGTGCGTGCGAGCGACGCGGCGCGGTCGGCGGCGTGGCGCGCCGGCGCCGACAGATCGGTGGCAGCGAGGACGCGCTGGATGGTCGTCATCGTTCTCTCCGTCGTGGGGACGCGCTCGACGGCCTCAACGCCGCTCTTGACCGCGCGGAACGTCGTCGCCGCCGAGGGGAGGCGGCAACGGATCGCCGGCGAGGCGGCGTCGGAACAGCGCGGCGCGCGCGAGCAGCATGGTCGTCACCGGTGCGGTGATCGCGAGCAGCGCGTTGATGACGAGCACCCGCAGCGACGGTCGGCCGTCGAGCGACGAGAAATGCACGATCGACGCCAGCGTCACCAACCACGCGCCGAGCGTGTTCGCGAGCGAAGGCGCGTGCATGCGCTGGAAGAAGTCCGGGAGGCGCGAGAGGCCGAGCGCGGCCGTCAGCACGAGGGCGCCGCTCGCGAGCAGCAGCGCCGCGACCACGACTTCCCCGGTGCTCGCCGGCGTCATTCGATCACCTCGCCGCGCAGCAGGAACTTGGCGAGCGCCGCCGAGCCGACGAAGCCGAACAGCGCCATCAGCAACGCCGCCTCGAAGTACATGCTGCTGCCGTAGCGGATCGCCAGCACCAGCAGCGTCAGCAGCGCGACGGCGAACAGGAAGTCGAGCGCGAGCACGCGGTCGTGCGCGTGCGGTCCGCGCACCAGCCGCAGCGCAGCCATCGCGATGGCGAGCGAGTAAAGGACCAGCGTCGCGGCGATCGCGGCGGCGAGAAAACTGCTCATTCGAAGATGTCCAGCAACGGCCGCTCGTAGCGTGCCTTGTAGTGGGCGACGAAGCTCGCGTCGTCGGCGCTGTCGAAGACGTGCAGCAGCAACCGACTGCGGTCCGGTGCCAGCTCCGACCACACCGTGCCGGGAACGATCGTCGTGATCAGCGCGAGCGTGGCGAGCGCCTGGACGTTGCGCACGTCGAGCGGCACGACGACGAAGCGAGCGCGCAGCGGCCGTCGTCGCGCCGAGAGCACGCCGGCGGCGACCTCGAGCGCGGAGCGGACGACGTCGGCGGCGACGACGGCGATGAGCCGCAGTGCGACGAGCGGCCGGTGCATGCGGCCGGCAGTCGGCCGCAGCGGCGCCGTCAGCCACGGCAGGACGAGCGCGGCGAGCGCGCCGATCAGCACGTCGGCCGCGCTCAGCGACTGGTTCAGCAGCAGCCAGAGCGCGAGCAGCGCAACCGAGACGAGCGGGGCGGGCAGCCAGCGTTTCATCGTCGAGGTCCTGCGGCAGGCGGCGTATCGCGCCTACGCGGGAGTGGCCAGCTTCAGGCCTGCGATGCCGACGACGATCAGAGCCAGGCTGATCAGCCGACCCGGGTTCGCAGACTCCCCGAACAGCACGATGCCGAGCGCCGCGGTTCCGACCGCGCCGACGCCGACCCAGACGGCGTACGACGTCCCGACCGGAAGCGACTTCATCGCGACGCCGAGCAGGACGACGCTCGCCACCATGCACGTCGCCGTGAAGACGCTCGGCCAGAGCCGGGTGAAGCCGTCCGTGTACTTGAGTCCGATCGCCCAGCCGATTTCGAGAAGACCCGCAACGAGCAGCAGGAGCCAAGCCATGGAGCGCCGCCTGGAAGAGCCGAGGATGCCGTTCATTGTGGCCGCGACTGCCCGACGGTTCGTGCGCCGCGGACCGCATCGATGTAGAGCTCGGGCCGGTGCAGACCGTCGGCAGCGTCGTTCAGGAAGCGCAGCGCCGGCTCGCCGCGCACGACGAGCAGCACGCAGGCGCCGAGCAGCACGCCGATCGGGACGCACTCGACGATCCTGAGGTGCGGCGCCGGGCGTGACTGCGGCGACCAGAACTGGCGGATGCCGACGCGCATCAGCGCGATCGCGGAGAGCAGACCGGAGACCACGAGAACGCCGAACAGCATCCAGCGCGCCGCCGCGCCGGCCGCCGTCACCGCCGCGCGTTCCGGCTCGACGAGCGCCGCGAGCATCGCCATCTTGCCGACGAATCCGGACAGCGGCGGCAATCCGGCGACGACGAGCGCGCCGATGACGAAGGCGACGCCGAGGAACGCGACTGCCGCCGGAACCGGGCGGCCGACCACCGGGACCTCGTGGTCGTCGAGGTTTGCCTGCGAGCGAGCGTCGACGAAGAACGGCAGCGGCTCCGTGACCTCGAGCGGAGGATCGGTCTCCTCCTCGCGCGCGCGCTCGAGCAGCTCGACCAGCAGGTACATCGCGACGGCGGCGAGCGTCGAGCTCGCGAGGTAGAAGAGCGCGGCGGCGGTCAGCGCCGGCCGGCCGAAGCCGATCGCTGCGAGCAGCGTTCCCGACGTCGCGATGATGCTGAAGCCGACGAGGCGCCCGAGCTGCTGCGACGACAGCATCCCGATGGCGCCGAACGCGAGCGTCGCCATGCCGCCCCAGACGAGCACGTCACCGCCGAACAGCGCCGAGCCGCCCGCCGTCTCGGGGAAGCACAGGCTCCACAGCCGCAGCACGGCGTAGACGCCGACCTTCGTCAGCATCGCGAACACGCCCGCGACCGGCGCGCTGGCCGCGGCATACGCGGGCGGCAGCCACGAGTTGAGCGGCCACGCAGCCGCCTTGGCGAGGAAGGCGACGCCGAGGATCGCCGCGCCCGCGTGCAGCAGGCCTCGATCGGCGGCCGGAACGTGCGGCAGGCGCGCGGCGATGTCGGCCATGTTGAGCGTTCCGGTGACGCCGTAGAGCAGCGCCACGCCGATCAGGAACAGCAGCGAGGCGAACAGGTTGATCGCGATGTAGTGCAGGCTCGTGCGCACGCGCGCGGCGCCGCCGCCGTGCAGCAGCAGTCCGTACGAAGCGGCGAGCAGCACTTCGAAGAAGACGAACAGGTTGAACAGGTCCCCGGTGAGGAAGGCGCCGGCGAGCCCCATCAGCTGCAGCTGGAGGAGCGGATGAAAGTGGACCCCGGCGCGGTGCCAGCGAGCGAGCGAGAAGCAAAGCGCTGCAGCGCCGGCGGCGGCGCCGAGCACGAGCAGCAGTGCCGCCAGGCGGTCGAGCGCGAGCACGATGCCGAACGGCACCGGCCAGTCGCCCGGCAGGTAGACCCTGCCGATCGGACCCGATGCGTCGACGTGCAGCAGCAGCGCCACCGCGATCGCCAGGCCGAGCAGCGTCGAGACGACGCTGACCGCCGCGCGCGCGGTGCGCCGCTGCTCGCCGAGCATCAGCAGCAAGGCCGCGGTTGCCAGCGGCAGCAGCACCGGCGCGACGAGCAGGTGGTCGCTCCACGCCGGCGCAGTCATGGCCGCTCTTCCTCGCCGTCGACGTGGTCGCTGTCGGTGAGCCCTCGAAGCGCGAGCAGAACGACGAGGAAGAGCGCTGTCGTCGCGAAGCTGATGACGATCGCAGTGAGCACGAGCGCCTGCGGGATCGGATCGGTGTAATGCAGCAGGTCCGCCGGCACGCCGGCGCGCACGATCGGCTCCATGTCGATCGCGAGGCTGCCGACGCTGAAGATGAACAGGTTCACCGCGTACGAGAGCAGCGACAGGCCGATCAGCACCTGGAACGTGCGCGGGCGCAGCATGAGCCAGACCCCGGAGGCGACGAGCACGCCGACGACGAGCGAGATGACGACTTCCATCAGCTCGCCTCCTCGGCTGCGGGCAGCGCACGCCGCGCTCGAAGCGACTGGTGGCCGAGCGCGGTGAGCAGCAGCAGCACGGCGCCGAGCACGACCGCGAACACGCCGAAGTCGAAGAAGGTCGCGCTCGGCACGTGCACGTCGCCGAGCCAGGGCAGCGTGAAGTGCCACGTGTGCGTCGTCATGAACGGATGGCCGACGACCAGCGAGCCGAGACCGGTGACGATCGCGAGCAGCAGGCCGACGGCCATCCAGAGCGCCGGCCGCAGGTTGCTGCGGGCCTCGACCCAGTGCGTGCCGCCGACGATGTACTGGGCGACGAAGCCGATCGCCATCGCCAGGCCGGCGACGAATCCCCCTCCCGGCGCGTTGTGCCCCCGCAGGAAGAGGTGCAGCGCAACGAGCGCGGCGACCGGGAGCAGCAGCCGCACCAGCACCGCGGGCACCTCGAGGTATGCGTGCGTGGTGCGCGACGGATCGGCGGGTCGCGCGAGGTCGGATGTCGCCTCGGGCGGCAGCGCGAGCTGCTGCGGTGGCCGCGTCACGACCTCGCGCGGCGGACGGAAGCGGCGCAGCAACGCATAGACGGTCATGCCGACGACCGCGAGCACGCTGATCTCGCCGAGCGTGTCGAAGGCGCGGAAGTCGACCAGCATCACGTTGACGACATTGGCGCCACCGCCTTCGGGCAGCGCGTTGGCGAGGAAGAACGGCGCGATGCTCTGCGGTGCGCTGCGCGTCAGCATCGCGTACGACACGGCGGCGAGTCCGGCGCCGGCAAGCACCGCGATCGCGAAGTCGCGGCCGCGCCGCCAGCGCGCGCGCCCGCGCGTCCGCGGGTCGTCGGCTTCGACGCGCTTGGGCAGCCAGCGCAGCCCGAGCAGGAAGAGCACCGTCGTCACGACCTCGACCGCGATCTGCGTCAACGCGAGGTCGGGCGCCGAGAACCACGCGAACGTGACGCACAGCATGAGTCCGACGATCGCGAGCATCGTCAGCGCGGCGAGGCGATGGAACTTGGCCTGCGACGCGGCGCCGATCGCTGCCGCCGCGCCGACGACCCAGAGCAGCACGAAGCCGAGGCGGACCGGGATCCTCGCGCGGTCGCCCCATTCGAGCGGCACGATCAGCGCCGAGCCGAGCGCCGCGGCGCCGGCGACGAGCACCATCCACAACAGCTGCGGCTGCAGATGACGCGTCGAGCCGGCGCGGCGCAGCCGGCGCGCGAGCGCAGTCAGCGCGGCGAGCGCGCCTTCGAACAGGCGCTTGCCGTCGAGCCGATCGATCAGCGGCGCGCCGCGCAGCGATCGCTGCTTGAAGCGCTCGCCGAAGATCCGGTAGACGGCGACGCCGCCGGCCAGCGCGACCAGGCTCATCGCGAACGGCGCGTTGAAGCCGTGCCAGAGCGCGAGGCTGAACTCGGGCAGCGCGCCGCCGACGACCGGCCGCGCCGCGGCATCGAGCACCGGGCCGATCGACCAACCCGGGAAGATGCCGACGACGAGACACACGAGCACGAGCACCTCGATCGGCAGCCGCATCCAGAACACCGGCTCGTGCGGCTCGCGCGGCAGGTCGCGCGGCGGCGGGCCGAAGAAGACGTCGTGGCCGAAGCGCAGCGAATAGACGACCGCGAAGATGCCCGCGAGCGTCGCCGCGAGCGGCAGACCGACCTCGACCCACGGCGCGCCGGTCACGAACACCGTCTCGGCGAAGAACATCTCCTTCGACAGGAACCCGTTCAGCAGCGGCACGCCGGCCATCGCCGCCGACGCGACCATCGCGAGCGTCGCGGTGATCGGCATGCTGCGCGCGAGACCGTCGAGGCGGCGCATGTCGCGCGTCCCGGTCTCGTGGTCGACGATGCCGACCGCCATGAAGAGCGACGCCTTGAAGGTCGCGTGGTTCATCGTGTGGAAGACCGCGGCGACGGCGCCGAGCGGGCTGTTCAGCCCGAGCAGGAGCGTGATCAGGCCGAGGTGGCTGATCGTCGAGTACGCGAGCAGCGCCTTGATGTCGTTCTGGAACATCGCCGCGTACGCGCCGAGCAGCAGCGTCACGAGGCCGGCGCTGCCGACGATCCAGAACCACGCGTCGGTGCCGGCGAGGACCGGCCAGAGCCGCGCCAGCAGGAAGACGCCGGCCTTGACCATCGTCGCGGAGTGCAGGTACGCCGACACCGGAGTCGGCGCCGCCATCGCATGCGGCAGCCAGAAGTGGAACGGGAACTGCGCGCTCTTGGTCAGCCCGCCGAGCAGGACGAGGCCGAGCGCGACCGGATAGAGCGGATGCGCGCGCACCGCGTCGCCGGCGACGAGGACGCGGTCGAGGTCGTAGCTGCCGACGATTCGACCGAGCAGGAGCACGCCGGCGAGCAGCGCGAGGCCGCCGGCTGCCGTGACGGTGAACGCCATGCGCGCGCCGCGTCGGGCGTCGCGACGGTGGCTCCAGTAGCCGATGAGGAGGAACGAGAACAGGCTCGTCAGCTCCCAGAACGCGACGAGCTGGACGAGGTTGC
Organism: Caldimonas sp.; assembly: GCA_035493195.1. Taxonomy (GTDB): domain Bacteria; phylum Pseudomonadota; class Gammaproteobacteria; order Burkholderiales; family Burkholderiaceae_C; genus Schlegelella_A. The sequence goes on along the minus strand of DATJIM010000455.1, from coordinate 12,178 downwards.
CCGAGACGACGACGCCGAGCATCGCGCCCATGAAGCCGAGCAGCAGCGAGTAGAAGCGCGCGGCAGGATCGTCGGGCGACAGGTAGTAGCGCGAATAGGCGACGACGAGCACGCCGATGCCGCTGACGAGCATCGCGAACAGCCAGGCGAAGCCGTCGATTCGCAGCACGAGGTCGACGCCGAGGCTCGGCAGCCAGGCGATCCGCTCGCTGACGACGCCGCCGTCGCGCACCTCGGGGAACAGCATCGCCACCTGCGCGAGGACGGCGAGGCCGACCAGTCCGGCGACGGTCGGCTCGAGGTTGCGCGCGTTGGTCGGCAGGCACGCCGCGAGCGCGCCACCTGCGAACGGCAGCAGGAGCAGGAGGGTCAGGGACACGCGGTCGAGTCTAGTGCCCGGCCCCCTGCGCTCACGCTGCCGGCGTCGCCTTCGCCTGCCGTCGCGCGTCGATCGCCATGCGACGCCGCTCGCGCGCGTGCTTGCGTGCGGCTGCGGCGACGGCCTTCGGGAGCACGAGCACGTCGCAGCTCGCGTGCGCCACCAGACGCTGCGCCGGCGTGCCGAGCAGGAAGCTCGCCATGCTCGAGCGCGCCTCCTTGCGCACGACGACGAGCGCATCGCCGTCGCGTGCGTCGCGACGGTGCGCGAGCGACTCGACGAGCACGCCGCCATGCGACGTTGCCGTGTCGGCGACGAGCAGCTCGGCATAGCCGTCGAGCGCGGCGCGTTTCACCAGGAGCACCGGCCGTTGCACGATCCTGAGCAGACGCTCGGTCGGCGCCTTCAGCACGAAGTCGCGCAGCGCGTTGCCGCGCTTGGCGGCGACGACGACGAGATCCGCACCGCGTGTCTCGTCGACGATGACCTGCAGCGCATCGCCCGCGCGTACGCAGCACTCTGCATCGACGCGATGCGCGCTCGCCGTCCGCGCGGCAAGCGCCAGCAACGCGCGGCGCGCGCGTTCCATGCATGCCGTCGTGTCGTCGTCGCGCGCCGCGCCGGACGATGCGGCAGGGAAGCTGCGCGCCGCGACGACGTGCAGCAGTCGCAGCGTCGCGCCGTGCTCGCGGGCCAGGAGCGCGGCGCGCGCGACGGCGTTGTCCGACTTCGGCGAGAGCTCGGCGAGCGCGACGATCGTGCGCAGCGGCTGCACGACGCCGTCGAGGAGCATCGGCGGGCGCTCGCCGATGCGATCGGCTGCGGCGCTCACAGCGTGTAGTCGCCGTTCGACTCGGGCTGGAAGACGATTCGCCCGAGAGTGGAATCGAGTTGCATTGGACATTCCTGATCGATGCCCGGCCGGCAGGCCGGATCGCGCCCGTGGAGGGCCCGGCGATCGAGAATTGGCGCGGAAGGGGACGGGGATCGCCGGGCTCAGGAATGTGCGAGCAATCGCGCCCGCTGCACTCTCGGCCAATGCGGCTCGCTCGCCGCCTGCGCGCGCAAGCCGTCACGCGCCGTCGAGACGGCGTGGGCAGGGATGGCGAAGCACGTCTGCGAGATCACGCCGCGGATTGTATGGAGCGGCCGCCGCGGATCGCGAATGTCCGCACCCGCGTTGCCGATATCTCGAGCGTCAGTGCAGCGCCGACGCGAGCGTGAGCCCGAACTCGGCGATCGGCGCCTCGAACGGACGCGCGTCCTCGGTCATGCAGAAGTACGTGCCGCGCATCGTGCCGTTCGGCGTCGCGATCTTCGTCCAGCTCGTGTACTCGAACGACTCACCGGGCTTGAGCACGGGCTGGTGGCCGACGACGGCGAGGCCGCGGACTTCCTCGACATGGCCGCTGGCGTCGGTGATGACCCAATGGCGAGCGACCAGTTGGGCGGTGATCTCGCCGCTGTTGGTGATCGTCATCGTGTACGCGAACGCGTACTGGCCCTTGTCGGGCTCCGATTGCTCCGGCAGGTGGCGCACCGCGACGCTGGTCGTGAACTCGGCTCGGGCCATGTGCCGATTCTAGAAGGCCGCCGCCTAGAATCGTCCGCGCATGGTGCAGCACCGCATCGCCCCGAGCATCCTCTCGGCCGACTTCGCGCGGCTCGGCGAGGAGGTCCGCGACGTCATCGCCGCCGGCGCCGACTGGATCCACTTCGACGTGATGGACAACCATTACGTGCCGAACCTGACCATCGGTCCGATGGTGTGCGAGGCGATCCGCAAGCACGCGGTGCGTGCCGACGGCACGAAGGTGCCGATCGACGTCCATCTCATGGTCGAGCCGGTCGACCCGCTCGCGCAGGCGTTCGCCAAGGCGGGCGCCGACGTCATCAGCTTCCATCCCGACGCGAGCAGGCACGTCGACCGCACGCTGCAGCTGATCCGCGACGTCGGCTGCAAGGCGGGGCTCGTCTTCAACCCGGCGGCGCCGCTCGACGTCCTCGACTGGGAGATCGACAAGGTCGATCTTGTCCTCGTCATGAGCGTCAACCCCGGCTTCGGCGGGCAGAGCTTCATCGCCTCGGCGCTCAGGAAGATCGCGCAGGTGCGCGAGCGGATCGATGCCAGCGGCCGCGACATTCGCCTCGAGGTCGACGGCGGCATCAAGGTCGACAACATCCGCGCCGCTGCGGATGCCGGCTGCGACACCTTCGTCGCTGGCAGCGCGATCTTCGGCGCCACCGACTACCGCGCGGTGATCGGGGCGATGCGCGCGCAGCTCGCCGGTTGAGCGCGGGACGCGGCACAGTCGCGCCATGCACCGCCACGACGACGGCGACGCGCACGGCCGCGGCCAGGCGCACGACCACTCGCATCGGCATGCGCACGGCGACATGGCGCAGGGCATCGAGCGCGCGTTCGCGATCGGCATCGCGATCAACGTCGCGTTCGTCGTCGTCGAGGCGTACTACGGCTGGCGCGCCGACTCGCTTGCGTTGCTCGCCGATGCCGGCCACAACCTCGGCGACGTCCTCGGCCTCGTCCTCGCGTGGGCGGGCGCGTTCGCCGGTCGGCTCGCGCCCGACGCTCGCCACACCTACGGCTGGAAGCGCGCGTCGATCCTTGCCGCGTTCGCGAACTCGCTGCTGCTGCTCGTCGCGATCGGCTCGCTCGCGTGGGCGGCGATCGGCCGCTTCGCCGCGCCGCAGCCGATCGCGACCGGCACGGTGATGACGGTCGCCGCGATCGGCATCGTCGTCAACGGCGCGAGCGCGCTGCTCTTCCTCCGCGGCAGCCACGTCGACCTCAACGCGCGTGGCGCGTTCCTGCACATGGCCGCCGACGCGGCGGTGTCGGCTGGCGTCGTCGTCGCCGCCGCGCTCACTGCGTGGCTCGGCTGGACGTGGCTCGATCCGGCGGCGAGCCTCGCGATCGCGGTCGTCATCCTGCTCGGCACCTGGGGCTTGTTTCGCGACTCGCTGCACCTCATGTTCGATGGCGTGCCGACCACGATCGACCTCGATGCCGTCCGCGCCGAGCTCGCGGCGCTGCCGGGCGTCGCCCGCGTGACCGACCTCCACGTCTGGGCGACGGGGACGGCCGACGTCGCGCTCACCGCGCACCTCGCGATGCCCGCCGGCCATCCCGACGACGCGTTCTTCCGGGCCGCTGCCGAGCGGATGCGCGAGCGCTTCGCGATCGGCCACGTCACGCTGCAGGCGACGCGCGAAACGCTGATGACGCCGTGCGACGCCGACGTCGCGGCAGCGGCGCAGCAGGCGAGCCACGTCCACTGAGCGGCGAAGAACAATGAAATACAAGGACTACTACGAGACGCTCGGCGTGCCGCGGACGGCGACGCAGGACGAGATCAAGCAGGCGTACCGCAAGCTCGCGCGCAAGTACCACCCCGACGTCAGCAAGCTCGCCGACGCCGAGGCGCGCTTCAAGGAGATCAACGAGGCGAACGAGGTCCTGAAGGACCCGGAGAAGCGCACCGCGTACGACCAGATGGGCAGCAACTGGAAGGCCGGCCAGGATTTCCAGCCGCCGCCGAACTGGGACGCGGGGTTCGAGTTCCGCGGCGGCCAGGGCAGCCCGTTCGGTGCCGGCGGCACGTTCGGCGCGGGCGCCGACTTCGACCCGAGCGACTTCTTCGAGACGCTGTTCGGCCGCCGCGGTGCCGGCCCATCGGCAGGTCGCCGCCGCACGAGCGCGCAGGGCGAGGACCACCACGCCAAGGTGCTGATCGACGTCGAGGACGCGTACCGCGGGGCCGAGCGGACGATCTCGCTGCGCGCACCGGTCGAGGGTCCCGACGGCCGCGTCCAGATGCAGGAGCGCACGCTCGACGTCCACATCCCGAAGGGCATCCGGCCAGGGCAGCACCTGCGACTCGCCGGCCAGGGCAACGCCGGCATCGGCGGCGGCAAGCCGGGCGACCTCTATCTCGAGATCGCCTTCAACCCGCACTCGCGCTTTCGCGTCGACGGTGCCGACGTCTACGTCGACCTGCCGCTGGCGCCGTGGGAGGCCGCGCTCGGCGCCAGCGTCGACGTCCCGACTCCCGACGGCACCGTGCAGCTGACCGTGCCCAAGGGCTCGTCGGCGGGGCGCAAGCTGCGGCTGAAGGGCCGCGGATTGCCGGGCAAGAACCCGGGCGACCTCTACGCGGTGCTGGCGATCGTCGTCCCGAAGGCCGAGACCGACGCGGCGCGCGCGGCCTACGAGAGCCTCGCCCACGCGTTTCCGAACTTCCAGCCGCGCCCGAATTCGTAAGTGCCTGCCATGAACGACACGATCTCCAGCGCACTGCGCGGCAGCGTCGTCGAGGACGACATCGAGCTGACGATCGTCGAGCTCTGCCGCGCCTGTCGCACGTCCGAGCACGAGATCGAGCTCTGGGTCGTCGAGGGCGTGCTGCAGCCGCGCGGCGAGTCGCGCGAGTCGTGGCGCTTCGGCGGCGACGCGCTCGCGCGGATCCGCGTCGCGACGCGCCTGACGCGCGACCTCGACCTCAACGCACCCGGCGTCGCGCTCGCGCTCGACCTGCTCGACCGCATCGCCGAACTCGAATCCCGACTCGTACGCTGACGCCATGCGAACTGCAGTTGCTTCCCTGACCGTCGCAGCGACGTTCGTCGCCGCCTGCGCATCGCCCGATCCCGGTGCGGCGTCACGCGACAGCGCCGCTGCGCGCGCTCGCATCGAGACGATCGTCGCGAGCGCCGATCGCAGCGACGCCGACCGCAAGAACGACGTGCGCAGGAAGCCGGTCGAGTTGCTCGCGTTCGCCGGCGTTCGGCCGGGGATGACGGTGCTCGACGTCAGCGCCGGCGGCGGCTACACGACCGAGCTGCTCGCACGCGCTGTCGCGCCGGGCGGCCGCGTCTATGCGCAGACGCCGCGGCCGCCGTCGCCGACGCTCGCGGCGCGGCTGCAACAGCCCGTCGCCGCCGACGTCGTTTCGGTCGTGCGGCCGTTCGAGAGTGCGCCGCCACCCGACGCGGCAGGCAGGCTCGACCTCGTCACGCTGATCTTCAACTACCACGACATGGGCCATCTCGGCGTCGACCGTGCACGCCTGAACGCCGCGGTCTTCGCGGCGCTGAAGCCCGGCGGCTCGTACGTGATCGCCGACCATTCGGGCCGCCCCGGCACCGGCATCTCCGAATCGGGGACGCTGCATCGCGTCGAGGAAGCGCTCGTCAAGCGCGAGGTCGAGGCCGCGGGCTTTCGCCTCGCCGCCGAGGGCACGTTCCTGCGCAACCCGGAAGACCCGCGCGACCGCCAGGAACCCGACCCGCCGCAGCCGAAGGACGAGTTCGTCCTCAGGTTCGTGAAGCCCTGATCAGTCGCCGCCGCCGGCGAGCACCATGTAGATCCCGAGTGCGCAGAGCAGCACGGCGATCGAGCGACGGAAGATCCGTTGCGAGATGCGCTGCAGGAGCCGCGCCCCCGCCGCGGTGCCGATGACGACGCCGACCGTGGCGGCGAGCAGCAGCGGCCAGACGTCGAGGATGTCGTGCCATTGCGTGACCAGATAGACCGGCAGACGCGCGCCGTCGACGAACAGCGCGACGGCGGTGGCGGTCGCGACGAACGCTTCCTTCGGCACGTCGAAGCCCAGCATGGCGGCGCTGCGGATGCTGCCCTGGTTGCCGACCAGGCCGCCGAACGCGCCCGAGAGCGCGCCTGCGAACCACGCCGCGCGCCGTCCCCAGCGCACCTTCTGCATCCAGCCCGTGAACTCCGCGATCGCGGCAAGGAGCAGCAAGATACCGAACACGATCGCGAGGATGCGGTTCGACAGCCGGCCATGGAGAAGCGCTCCGGCAAGACCGCCTGCGGCGCTTGCAAAGCCGAAGCCGAGGAGCATGCGGCGATCGACATGGCGCCGCAGGATCCAGAAGCGCTGGATCGTTCCCACGAAGTGCGGAATCGCGACCGCCGCGACGGCGAGCTTGGTTCCGGTCTCGACGGCGAAGGTTGGTGTGAGCAGGCTGCCGATGCCGAAGCCCGCCACGGCGGCGATCGCGCCGGCAACGATGCCGACCGCGGCGACGAGGAGGTCGAATGTCACGGCCCGCTGCGCCGGGCTGGTCTCTTTCGACGTGCGGCTGTCCCGCCTCGTCCGTCTCGCTGCGGCGCGGCGCCGATCGGCAGCGCGCGTTCGCCCTTGATCTCCTTCAGCACGACGCTGGAGCGGATGTGCGTCACGCCGGGCAGGCGGAACGCAGTCTCGTGCAGGAACACTTCGTAGGACCGGATGTCCGGAACGAGCACCTTGATGCTGTAGTCGGCCGCGCCGGTCGTGCTGTAGCAGCTGACGATCTGCGGACAGGCGGCGACCGCGCGCTCGAATTCGCGCACCGTGTGCTCGGTGTGCTGCGTCAAGTTCACCTCGGCGAGGACGCAGAGCGCGAGGCCGACGCTCTCGCGGTCGAGCGTCGCACCGTAGCCGCGGATCACGCCCGCGGTCTCCATGTCCTTGACGCGCTTCCAGCACGGTGTCGCGCTCAGGCCCACTGCGGCGGCGAGCTGCTGCACCGTCTGGCGCGAGTCGCGCTGCAACTCGGCGAGCAGCGCCCGGTCCTTGTCGTCGAGAACGTACATGTCGGAATGATGGTTTGCAGAGAAGATTATTCTGCATATCTCCGCAGTGGAGGTTCAAAGAGAAGCAAATTCTCGGTCGCCTCAGCTAGATTGCACCTTCTTCTCATCCTCGTTTCCGGAGGCCGCCGCCATGCCGACCTCGCTCGCCCGTCCCGACTACGCGCTCGCCGACAACCTCGCCGCCACTGCAGGCACCGTGTTTCTCACCGGCACGCAGGCGCTCGTGCGGCTGCTCCTGATGCAGCACGCGCGCGACGTTGCCGCGGGCATCGCATCGCGGGGCTTTCTGAGCGGCTATCGCGGCTCGCCGCTCGGCATGGTCGACCAGCAGGCGTGGAAGGCGCAGAAGCTGCTCGACGCTGCGGGCGTGCGCTTTCTTCCCGCGATCAACGAGGAGCTCGGCGCGACTGCAGTGCTCGGCACGCAGCGCGTCGAGTCGGATCCCGAGCGCACCGCCGATGGCGTCTTCGCGATGTGGTACGGCAAGGGTCCCGGCGTCGATCGCGCCGGCGACGCGCTCAAGCACGGCAACGCGTATGGCTCATCGATGCGAGGCGGCGTCCTTGTCGTCGCCGGCGACGACCACGGCTGCGTCTCCTCGTCGATGCCGCACCAGAGCGACCAGGCGATGCAGTCCTGGCACATGCCCGTGCTCGCGCCGGCGAGCGTCGCCGAGTACCTCGAGTTCGGCCTCTATGGCTGGGCGCTGTCGCGCTTCTCGGGCAACTGGATCGGCTTCACGGCGCTCTCGGAAGTCGTCGAGAGCGGCTCGACCGTCGACCTCGACGAGACGAATGCGCGCGCCGCCGCGTGGAAGAGCGGCGATGACGTGCTGCGCGCGACCGGCTTCGTTCCGCCGGCCGACGGCCTGCACTACCGCTGGCCCGACCTGCCCTCGCTGAAGATCGAGGCGCGTCTCTTCGCGAAGCTCGACGCCGTGCGCGCCTTCGCCAAGGTCAACGCGATCGACCGCGACGTCGTCACGGCAGCGCGCGCGAGCGTCGGCATCGTCACCTGCGGCAAGGCGCACTTCGACCTGCTCGAGGTGTTCCGCCGCCTCGATATCCCGCTCGCCGCGCTCGAAAGCGCGGGGGTGCGCATCTACAAGGTCGGCCTCGCGTATCCGGTCGAGCCGACCCGGCTCGAGGCGTTCGCCCAAGGGCTCGACGAGATTCTCGTCGTCGAGGAGAAAGCCGGCCTCGTCGAGCAGCAGCTGCGCGATCTCTTCTACAACCGTCCGGTGCGGCCGAAGGTGGTCGGCAAGCGCGACGCCGAAGGCCTTCCGCTCGTCTCCGAGCTCGGCGAGCTGCGGCCTTCGCGCCTGATCGAGCTCGTCGCTGCCTGGCTCGCGGCGCGCTTCCCTGCGCTCGACCGACGCCATCTCGTTCGCGATTTCACCGTCCCCGAGCTGCTCGCCAACGAAGGCGACGCCGTGAAACGCGTGCCGTACTTCTGCGCCGGCTGCCCGCACAACACGTCGACCAAGGTGCCCGAAGGCTCGCGCGCGCAGGCCGGGATCGGCTGCCACTTCATGGCCTCGTGGATGGACCGCGACACCGAAGGCCTGATCCAGATGGGCGGCGAGGGCGTCGACTGGATCTCGCACGCGATGTTCACGAAGGTGCCGCACGTCTTCCAGAACCTCGGCGACGGCACCTACTACCACTCGGGCTACCTCGCGATCCGGCAGGCGATCGCGAGCGGCTCGAACATCACGTACAAGATCCTCTTCAACGACGCCGTCGCGATGACCGGCGGCCAGCCGGTCGACGGCACGATCAGCGTCGACGCGATCGCGCGCCAGGTCGAGGCCGAAGGCGCGACCAAGGTCGTCGTCCTCTCCGACGACATCGCCAAGTACGACCGGATGCGCGCGAAGTTCCCGGCCAGTACCGAGTTCCACGACCGCGCCGAGCTCGACGCGGTGCAGCGGCGGTTGCGCGAGATGCCCGGCGTCACCGTGCTCATCTACGAGCAGACGTGCGCCGCCGAGAAGCGCAGGCGCAGGAAGAAGGGCGAGCTCGTCGACCCGGCGCGACGGCTCTTCATCAACGACCGCGTCTGCGAAGGCTGCGGCGACTGCTCCGTGCAGTCGAACTGCGTCGCCGTGCTGCCGCTCGAGACGCCCCTCGGCCGCAAGCGCACGATCGACCAGTCGAGCTGCAACAAGGACTACTCCTGCGCGAAGGGCTTCTGCCCGAGCTTCGTCGGCGTCGTCGGCGGGCGCTTGAAGAAGCGCCCGGGCGCGCTCGCCGGAGCCGCCGCCGAACGCTTCGCGACGCTCGTCGAACGGCTGCCGCTGCCGGCGCCCCACGTCTGGACCGGGCCGTACGACCTCCTCGTCACTGGCGTCGGCGGTACCGGTGTCGTCACCGTCGGCGCCCTGATCGCGATGGCGGCGCACCTCGAGGCGAACTCGGCGAGCGTGCTCGACTTCATGGGCTTCGCGCAGAAGGGCGGATCGGTGCTTTCGTTCGTCCGGCTCGCGAAGGACAAGGCAGCGCTGAACCAGGTGCGGATCGACGCGCAGCAGGCCGACGCCGTGCTCGCGTGCGACGTCGTCGTCGCCGCGTCGGCCGATGCGCTGCAGACCGTGCGCCGCGGCCGCACGCGCGTGCTCGCCAACCGCCACGAGATCCCGGTCGCCGAGTCGATCTCGAATCCCGATGCCGACCTGCGCATCGACGCGCTGCTCGCCAAGATCGAGTTCGCCGCCGGCGCCGATCGCGTCGAGACGATGGACGCGCAGAGTCTCGCGCAGGAGTTCGTCGGCGACACGATCGTCGCCAACATCGTCGCAATGGGCTATGCCTGGCAGCGCGGCCTGGTCCCGGTCGGGCTCGCGGCGATGCTGCGCGCGATCGAGCTGAATGCAGTCGCGGTCGACGCCAACAAGGCGGCGTTCTCGCTCGGCCGCCTCGCCGCCGCCGATCCCGCTGCGGCGCGCGAGCTGCTGCATGAGCCGGCCGCCGCGAGCGACGCGGTCGAGCCGCTCGATGCGCTCATCGATCGCTCGGCGCGCTTTCTCGCCGACTACCAGGATGCGCGCTACGCCGATCGCTATCGGCGCACCGTCGCCAGGGTGCGCGCGCGCGAGCAGGCGCTCGTCGGCGGTGCGTCGCTGCCGCTGACGCGCGCGGTCGCGGAGCAGCTGCGCAAGCTCATGGCGTACAAGGACGAGTACGAGGTCGCTCGCCTCTACACCGACGGCGAGTTCCGCCGGCGGCTCGACGAGCAGTTCGAAGGCGATCCGGCGATCGAGTTCTACATGGCGCCGCCCGCGCTCGTGAAACCGAACGGCACGGGCACGACAGCGAAGGCGCCGCGCAAGATCCGTCTCGGCGGCTGGATGTGGCCCGTGCTGCACGTGCTCGCACGCGGCAAGCGGCTGCGCGGCAGCGCGCTCGATCCGTTCGGGCGCACCGACGAGCGCCGCCTCGAGCGACAACTGATCGCCGAATACGAGGCGCGCATCGACGAGCTGCTCGCGGGCCTCAGCGCAGAGCGGCACGCGGTCGCGGTCGCGATCGCCAACGTGCCCGGGTCGATCCGCGGCTACGGCCACGTCAAGCTCGCGAGCCTGACGATCGCGCGGGCGCGCGAACGCGAGCTCCTGAGCCGCTTCGACCTGGAGCGCTATCCGCGGCCGAGCGGGCCGGCGGTCGCGGGGCAGTTCCGCGGCATCCCGGTCACGTCGCGCTGACGCGCCGGCCGGCGCCGCCGGCGTCAGGCGATCGAGGGCAGGAACTTGCCGAGCTTGGCGACGAGCGCGTCGCGCGTGAACGGCTTGACGATGAAGTCGGCGGCGCCGGCTTCCATGCTGCGCACGAGCGTCTCGAAGCTCGCTTCGCCGGTCAGCATGACGACCGGGATCGAGGCGAGCGCCGGGCTCGACTTGATCTGCCCGGTGATCTCGACGCCGTCGCTGCCGGGCAGGCCGACGTCCATCAGGACGAGGTCGGGAGCGGTGGCGTGGATGCGTTCAAGCGCGGCCGCGCCGTCGCTCTCGAACACGAGCTCGACCGGCTCGGATGCCAGCATCGCGGCGATCAACGCCTGTTGCGTTTCGTCGTCCTCGACGACGACGACACGCGATGCCCGGCCGCTCTGGTCGCTCGCCTTCGCGTTGCGCGCGTTGGCGGCGAACATGCGGGCAGCGAGCCGGACGCTGGCGGCGAGACGGTTGCCGTCGAGCGGAGTCGGGTAGTGCTGCACGTAGTCGTCGATCACGCCGTGGCGACACAGGCGCGCCGCGGCGGCGACGCCGGCCTGGTCGCAGAGGGCGATCAGGACGGGCGGCACGGCGAAGGTGCCGCGCGTCTCGCGCAGCGCCGGAGCTTCGCGCTCGACGAGCATGAGCGACGGCAGCGCGAAGACGATCACTTCGGCGCCATGCGCCTGCGCGTCCGCGGCCGCCTGGTCGGCCCTTGCACAGGCGCGAACATGGCCGGCGGTCTGGTTGGCGAGCAGTGTCGCGACGGCGCTGGTGCTCTCGTCGCCGTCGCCGACGACGAGGATGCGCGGCGAACCGGCAGCTTGCATCGTGCGCACGATTTTCGGCGCTGCCACGACGCCGCGCTCGCGCGCTGCCGCGAGCGCCGTGACCAACGCACGGCCGGCGCGGGATCGCGCGTGACATCGTGCCGCTGCTACACTTTTGCGATGGTCCCGTCCCGCACGCTCGCCGCCAGGTCGCACGACCGGGGAGCATGGCCCTGGCGTCGCTGCCGGCACTCGTCGCGCCGCTGATCGCGCCTCGCGCGCGGTGCGCGCGTCCCGCCCCGGCAGAGCGCCGGACCTTGCAGAGAATGGTCGAGCACGCCGTGTCCTCGACCGCTTCGACGGCGACCGATCCATGACCGACCTCGAATTCCAGAGCCTCGCGCTGCAGGGATACAACCGCATCCCGCTGATCGCCGAGGCGTTCGCCGACCTCGAGACGCCGCTTTCGCTGTACCTGAAGCTCGCGTGCGGCGAGGACGGCGCCGCGGGCCGCAACAGCTTCCTGCTCGAATCGGTCGTCGGCGGCGAGCGCTTCGGCCGCTATTCGTTCATCGGACTGCCGGCGCGCACGCTCCTGCGATCGAGCGGCTTTCGCACCGAGGTCGTCAGCGACGGCCGCGTCGTCGAGAGCGACGACGGCAACCCGATCGACTTCGTCGCCGCTTATCAGCAGCGCT
>DATJIM010000454.1:0-14917 GCA_035493195.1 Caldimonas sp. | reverse complement strand
CGCTACGCGCAGGCCGAGACGATGATGCGCGAGGTCGTCGACGCCAAGCCGGGCAGCGCCAAGGCGCACTACATCTACGCCGAGATCCTCGCCCACCAGGGCAAGGTCGCGCTCGCCGCCGCCGAGGCGCAGAAGGCGCGCGTCATCGATCCCGACGTCAAGTTCACCGACCCCGAGAAGTTCCGCGCCTTCGAGGCCGCGTTGCTGCGGGCCCAGCAACCGGCGACGCGCTCGGTGCAGGATGCGCGGCTGCCACGCAACGCCGCGCCGGCGGCACCGGCATCGCACGGAATTCCGAGCTGGATCTGGCTGGCGGGACTCGTCGTCGTCGGCGTCCTGCTCTGGCGTGGGTTCTCGCGCAGCCGCAACGCCGCAATGGCATCGAACGGCGGCTACGGCGGCAGCGTCGCCGGCCAGCCCGGCGTCCCCGGCCAGCCCGGCGTCCCCGGCCCCTATGGCCCCGGCGGCTACGGCGCCGGCGCGGTGCCGCCCGGCTATCCGCCGCAGCGCAGCGGCATGCTCGGCACCGGTCTCGCGGCGGCGGGGGGCGTCGCCGCGGGAATGCTCGCGAGCGAGCTCCTGCACCGACGCGGCGAGCACAGCGCCGATGGCACCAACGCGGGACCCGGCTATTTCGATCCGCCCGACGCCGGCAGCAGCGCGCTCGAAGATCGGCCGATCGACTTCGGCAACGGCGGCGACTGGGATGCGGGCGGCGGCGACGTCGGCGGCGGGTCCGACGGCGGCTGGGATTGATCGCTTCGCTCGGCCCGCGCGCACGCCGCGCGCTCGCCGCGCCACGTCATCGCTGTCGCCGCCGCCGCGCTCAAGCGCCGACCGAAAGTCCCGCGAGCTCACGCAGCAACTGGCGGACGTCGCGAAACCCGTTCGAGCTCGGCAGCCACTCGAGCGCTGGTGCGACGAGGCCGCGCGCCAGCCCCATCGGCGCGGCGTCGATCTGGATCGCCGGTCCGGCTGCGTCGGTGAACGCGCGCAGCGCGCGCGGCATGTGGTAGCCGTGGGTGACGAGCACGATGTGCTGGATGCCGGCGGGCTTGAGGAGCGCGATCGTCTTCGCGGCGTTCTCGCGGGTGTCGCGCGAGTTGTCCTCGATCCAGCGGATCGGGCGATTGAACTCCTCGGCTGCGATCTTGGCGGCGACACGCGCCTCCGAGGTCGAGCCTTGCTGGGCCCAACCGACGCCGCCGCTGAACGCGAGGGGCGCTCCCGTCTGGCCGGCGAGCCAGATGCCGTAGCGCAGCCGTTCGAGCGAAGACGGCTGCAGGCTGCTGACGCCGTACTCGGGAGCGAACGGCTCGCTGCCGGCGCCGAGGACGACGATCGCGACCGGCTTCTTCGCCGCGGTCTCGGCGCGCAGCTCGCGGATGCGGTCGAAGCTGAGCGCGGCCGGCGGTTGCAGCAGCGCGTGGCTGAGCAGCTGCGCCGCTCCGGTGCACGCCGACAGCCAGAGCAGCGCGACGCTCGCGACGATCACCAACCAGCCGATGCCGCGGCGCGGCAGCAGCAGCCGCGCGCCCACGAGAACGAGCAGCAGCAGCGGCACCGGCGGCAGCAGCAGCGCGGCGGCGAACGGCTTCCACGACTCGATGCCGAGCGAAACGAAGAGGCTGTTCACGTGCGTGCAGTCGGAGCGATCGAAGCGGCGCGATTGTGCCGGAGGGTCGCCGGCCTTCTGTGACCGATGGCAAGCGCATCATCGCGACCTGCCACCAGGGACGACGACGCATGAACGAACGGGCACAAGCGCTGCGCGAGCGGCTGATCAGGAACATCGACGAGCTGCCGAAGGAGCGCGAGTCGCGGCCGCCGCTCTACGACACCGTCTGCGGCCGTCTCGCCGCGGGAACCGCGGCGCGCGGCATCGGCATCAGCGTCGACATCGTCCCGCCCGGGATGCGGTCGTGCCCGTACCACCTGCACCACGCACAGGAGGAGGCGTTCATCGTCCTCGAGGGCCGCGGCGCGCTGCGCGTCGCCGGCGAGATGCTCGAGCTGAAGGCCGGCGACGTCGCGTTCCTGCCCCCCGGGCCCGAGTATCCGCACCAGATCGTCAACACCTCCGACGCACCGCTCAAGTACCTCTCGATCAGCACGCAGGAGCGCCCCGAGATCGTCGAGTACCCGGACTCGGGCAAGTACCTCGCGATGACCGGGCCGCGCGGCAAGCCCGACTTCGCGCGCATGTCGCGGCGCGACGAGGACCTCGACTACTGGTTCGGCGAGCCCTGAGGGTCTCGCTACGGCGCGAGACGCTCGCGCCGCCACGCCGCGCCGTCGCGCCGATAGCGCAGGCGGTCGTGGAGGCGCGACTTTCGCCCTTGCCAGAACTCCCACGTCTCGGGCAGCAGCCGGTAGCCGCCCCAGTGCGGCGGCCGCGGCGGCTTCAGCATGAACTGGGCGCCGTAGCGTGCCGCGTTGGCGAGCAGCGTCGCGCGCGACGCGATCACCTCGCTTTGCGGCGACGCCCACGCACCGATGCGCGAGTCGAGCGGACGCGATGCGAAGTACGCGTCGGACTCGGCATCCGAGACCTTCTCGACCGCGCCCTCGACGCGAACGACGCGTTCGAGCTCGACCCAGTGGAACTGCAGCGCCGCGAACGGATGGACCGCGAGCTCGCGGCCCTTTCTGCTCTGGTAGTTCGTGTACCAGACGATGCCGTGCGCGTCGAATGCCTTGATGAGGACGATGCGCGTCGACGGCCGGCCGTCGGCGCCGACGGTGGCGAGCGTCATCGCGTTCGGCTCGGGGACCTGCGCAGCGATCGCTTGGCCGAGCCAGCGTTCGAACTGCTGCATCGGCTCGGCGGCCGACGCTTCCTCGTCGAGCTCCGCGAGCTCGTAGCTCTTGCGCAGCGCGGCCAGGTCGGTCATCGGTCGAGTATAGGAACGCGGCGGGCCGATGGCGCACGTCTTGCCACCCGAACGTCGTTGGGGGAAGGCCTTACGTAGACCTCCCACTATCTCGATCGATGCTCGTCTTTCATCCTCGCCGCATGGCAGCCCGTCCGACCGTGGTGGTGCTCGCCGCCGGTCGCAGCTCGCGCTTCGGCGTCGGCCACCACAAGCTTGCGCAGCCGCTCGGCGAAACGACCGTGCTCGCGCAGACGCTCGCCAACGCGATCGCGACGCACCTGCGCACCGTCGTCGTCACGATCGCCGCCTTCGTCGACGTCGCGCGCAGCAGCGTCGCGGCGCGCGACGTCGTCGTCCTGCCCGACGCCGGCGCCGACGGCAGCAGCCAGCTCGGCATGGGCGCGTCGATCGCTGCCGGCGTTGCCGCCAGCCCCGATTCGAGCGGCTGGCTCGTGCTGCCTGGCGACATGCCGATGATCCAGCCTGCGACCGTGCTCGCGATCGCAAGCGCGCTCGAGCTGCACCCGATCGCCTTCGCGCAGTTCCGCGCCAGGCGCGGCCATCCGGTCGGCTTCGCCGCCGAGCTCTATCCCGAGCTGACCGCGCTCAGCGGCGACGAAGGCGCGCGGCGCATCGTCGCGCGCTATCCGGCGTTCCCGGTCGAGCTCGACGACGCCGGCGTCCTCGTCGACATCGACACCGAGAGCGATCTCGAGGCGCTGCGCAAGAGCGTCGCCGCGGCGCGCCTCGGCGGCGCCGACTGGAGCGCCGCCTCGACGTTCTAGGCGCGGTGACTCGAGAGCTCGCGCGCGTCGCTCACGCCGTCAGCGCGTGACGGCGCGCGAGTGCGACGAGCCGCTCGACATCGCGGTCGCGAATTCCGCAGCTGCGCAGCGAGTGCGCAGTCTCGATCAGGTACGCGAGCGTGCTGCCGTAGCGCCCGTTCGCGGTGCGGAAGATCTCGACGAGCTCGCTCTCGCCGAGACGGCCCGTGTGGCTCGGGCTTTGCCGGCTGAGTGTGAAGGCCAGAGCCCGGACGATGCCGTGCGGCGTGCGGCAGGCGAGCCACTTCGGGTCGTAGACCCCGGAAGGCATCTCGCGTTGCCAAAGCCGACGCAGCTCCGAGTCGACCAGTCCCTCCTCGATGCGATAGGCGCGGCCGCGGCACGAGCCGCCGGGGACGAGGGCGAAGACGAGCCCGGGGCAGTCGGGGGTGCCGCGGTTGACGCGCGAGCGCATCGCGAGCGCGCGGTGCCAGCCGTGCACGGTGGCGGGCCGTTCCTCGGCCGACGCGAACTCGGGCCGCCAGATCAGCGACGCATAGCCGAACACCCAGACGTCGCCGCGGCCGCCCCACTCGCCAAGCGTGTGATCGAGTAGTCGCGCCGGGTCGCGGAGGGCGGCGTGGGGAACGAATGGAGTCGTCATCGCCGCCTAGAATCGGTGGCCGAGCGCCGCTGCCATAGCCATGCCCGATCGCAAATCGTCGTCCACGAGCAATTCTTCTCGCACCGCCGCCAAGGTCGCGGTCGCCGTCCTCGTCGTGATCGCCATTGCCGGATTCGTGCTCGCCGGGCTCAAGGCGGGGAAGTCCGCCCCCGAGCAGGCCGTCGCTGCGGACTCAACGCAGCAGCCTGCGGTTGCGCCGACTGGCGCTGCCCCGCCCGCCGCACCGGCTTCCTCCGAGGCACAGGAGCTGCCCGCGCACATCGTCGCGTTCGCGCCGTCGGCGGCGAACCTCGGCGAAAAAGAGCTTGCGAAGGTGCGCACGATGGCCGAGACGGCGAAGAAGAAGAACCGCGCGATCGAGATCGTTTCGACCGTCGAGGAGTCGCAGTTCGGCCTCGCGCAGCAGCGCGTGAGCCTCGTTCGCCAGACCCTCGTCGACAGCGGCGTTCCGCTGACGCGGATGTCGACCCAGATCTCGAAGGTCGCGCACGGCGGCGTCGCTGCGAGCGACGCCAACCTCGTCGAGATGAACCTGAAGTAGGACTTCGCGCGGCGCCAGTCTCCGCTCGCGATTTCCGTCGTTGCGATGAAGCAGGCCGTCGTCGACGTCACCGAGCTCACGCGCGAGCGCAGCGCCGGGGCGCGCGTCGTCTCGGCCGAACAAGGAGCTTGCACGTGGCTGTGACGAGCGAGCCCCTCGAGCCGCTCTCGCTCGCCGCACCGGCGCCGGTGATTCCGGTGATCGTGATCCAGCGTGTCGACGACGCCGTGGCGCTCGCTCGCGCGCTCGTCGCCGGCGGCATCCGCGTCCTCGAGGTGACGCTGCGCACTCCCGCGGCGGTCGGTGCGATCGCGGCGATCGCGAGCGCGGTTCCGGAGGCGATCGTCGGCGCCGGCACCGTGCGCAGCGCTGCCGACGCGCGCGCCGCCCACGCGGCCGGTGCGCGCTTCGCCGTCAGCCCGGGGTGGTCGCCGCGCGTCGCCGCTGCATGCCGCTCGCTCGGCCTCGCGCTGCTTCCGGGCGCGGCGACGGCGAGCGAAGTGATGGAGGCGGCCGACGACGGCTTTCGTTTCCTCAAGTTCTTTCCCGCCGCCGCTGCCGGCGGCACGGCGATGCTGAAGGCGTGGGCGGCCCCGTTCGCCGACGTCGTCTTCTGCCCGACCGGAGGAATCGACGCGACGACCGCGCCCGAGTACCTCGCGCTCGCCAACGTCGCGGTCGTCGGTGGCTCGTGGCTGACGCCCGCCGACGCGATCGCCGCCGGCGACTGGCCGCGCATCGAGCGGCTCGCGCGTGACGCGGCGAGCCTCGCGCGTCGGCGCTGATGCGCTGACGCGCGTCGCTGCGACGCTCAGGCGTCGCGCTCGATCAGCTCGATCTTGTAGCCATCGGGGTCGGCGACGAACGCGATCATCGTCGTCCCGCCCTTGACCGGGCCCGGCTCGCGCGTCACCGTCCCGCCGTTGCTGCGGATCTTCTCGCACGCGCCGCGAATGTCGGGCATGCCGAGCGCGATGTGGCCGTACGCGGTGCCGAGCTCGTACGAGCCGACGCCGTGGTTGTAGGTGAGCTCGATCTCGGCCTGCTCGGGATTCGAGCCGTAGCCGACGAAGGCGAGCGAATAGCCCTGCTCGGGCCGCTCGGTCGTTCGCAACAGGCGCATTCCCATGACGCGCGTGTAGAAGTCGATCGACCGTTGCAGGTCGCCGACGCGAAGCATCGTGTGCAGGAGTCTCATGCTCGTCTCAGGTCTGGTCGAAGATGAAGCAGGTCGTCGAGCCGTGAGCGTACAGCTTGCCGTCGCTGCCCGTCAGCGTCGCGTCGGCCGTCGCCATCCGGCCGCCGGCGTGGATGATCCGGCTCTCGGCGCGAACGAACGGGACCTTGTCGGTGAGCGGCCGGACGATGTTGACCTTGAGCTCCGCGGTCGTGTAGGACTTGCCCGCCGGCAGCACCGATTGCACCGCGCAGCCGAGCGCGGAGTCGAGCAGCGTCGCGCTCCAGCCGCCGTGGACCGTTCCCATCGGGTTGTAGTGCGCGAACGAGGGCCGGCCCTGGAAGACGACGCGGCCGTGCTCGGCCTCGACAAGCATGAAGTCGAGCGTCTGCGTGATCGGAGGCGCCGGGATCTCGCCCGCGATCATCGCCTGGAAGATGCCGAGCCCGGACTTGCCGGCGATCTGCTCGCGCGTCGCGACGCCGTAGCGGACGTCGCGCTTGCGCCACGCGTCGTCGGCGGCTTGCCAGCGGGCGAGGAGGTCTGCAGGGGCGGCTTGCGCGGACATGGCGGCTCCGTCGAACATCGGGCAAACGATTGTAGCTACAATTGTCTGGTGGCCGACGACGATCGCCGCGTTCCGCGCGGCTGCACCAACTTCAAGCTGCGCCAGCTGACGCGTCGCGTCAGCCAGCACTACGACCGCGTCGTCGCCGAGTGCGGGCTGAAGACGACGCAGTACTCGCTGCTCACGCACGTCGACCGGCTCGGCCCGGTGCGGCCGACCGACCTCGCCGCGGCGATGGCGATGGACCCGTCGACGCTGACGCGCAACCTGCAGCCGCTGCTCGACCGCGGCTGGGTCGCGATCGGTCCCGGCGCCGACGGCCGCTCGCGCCACGTCACGCTCACCGCGAAGGGCCGCGCGAAGCGAAGCGAAGCGCAGCGCGCGTGGAAGCGCGCCCAGCTCGCGCTCAATGCGCAGCTCGGCAGCGACCGCGTCGCCGAGCTGCACAGGCTGATCGACGATTGCCTGGCGGCGCTCGCCGCCCAACCCGAGGAGACCATCGATGGCTGACGCCGCCGCCGCCCAACCTTCGCCGCGCGCTGCGTGGGCGGTGCCGCTCTGGCTCGTTCTCGTCGCCGCAGGCGGCGTCTTCGCCGTCACGATGGGCGCGCGCCAGTCGATGGGACTCTTTCTCGGCGTTCTCAATTCGACGACGGGTCTCGGGCTGGCCAGCATCAGCCTCGCGTTCGGTGTCGGCCAGCTGTGGTGGGGGCTGACGCAGCCCGCGGCCGGCATCGTCGCCGACCGCTACGGCGCCGGCCGCGTCCTCCTGGTCGGCCTCGTCCTCGTCTGCATCGGCACCGCGCTCGTGCCGTTGATGACGACGACGCTCGGCCTCGTGTTCGCGATCGGCGTGCTCGCTGCGGGCGGTGCCGGGCTCGCGGGACCCTCGGTGCTGCTCGCTGCGACGGCGCGATTGACGCCGCCGGCGCGGCGCGGCATCGCGACGGGCATCGTCAACGCCGGCGGCTCGTTCGGCCAGTTCATCTTCGTCCCGATCGCGCAGGGCATCACCGCGCTCGCCGGCTGGGCGCTGGCGATCCAGAGCATGGCGGCGATCGTGCTGCTCGCGCTGCCGGCGGCGTGGGTCCTGCGCGGCAGCGCAAACCGCGCGGCGACCAGCGCAGCGAGCTCACCAAGCTCCGCGCCGCCGGCGCGAACCGAGACGACGCGCGAAGCGATCGCGCGCGCGCTGCGCACGCGCGGCTACCTGCTGCTCGCCGCTGGCTTCTTCGTCTGCGGCTTCCACGTCGCCTTCATCGCGACGCACCTGCCCGGCGTCGTCGCCGCGTGTCAGCTGCCGCCCGCAGTCGGTGCATGGGCGCTCGCAGTCGTCGGCCTCTTCAACATCGTCGGCAGCTTCGCGATCGGCTGGGCGGTCGGCCGCTGGCGGATGAAGTCGCTGCTCTCGTTGATCTACGCGACGCGCGGGATCGCGGTGCTGCTCTTCCTGTTCGCGCCGAAGACGGAAGCCGTCGTCCTCGTCTTCGCCGCCGTCATCGGCATCACCTATCTCTCGACCGTGCCGCCGACCGCCGGACTCGTCGCCAAGTTCTTCGGCACCGCGCACATGGCGACGCTGTTCGGCTTCGTCATGCTCTCGCACCAGATCGGCGGCTTCCTCGGCGCCTGGCTCGGCGGCAAGGCGTTCGAGTGGACCGGCAGCTACGACTGGATGTGGTACGCCGACATCGTGCTCGCCGCCGGGGCGGCGCTGATCCATCTGCCGATCAGAGAGGCTGCGATCGCGCCGCGCGTCGCCGCCGCGGCGGCGTGACGATTACGCCGACGCCGCGGGCGGCATCGTGTAGTTGAGCGCGAGCCGGCCGCCGTCGACGTAGACGACCTCGCCCGTCATGTAGCTCGCGGCGTCGCTGGCGAGGAACGCGCAGACCGCAGCGACCTCGCCCGGATCGCCGAGCCGGCGCAGCGGGGTGCGGCTGAGGATCCGCGCCTTCGCCTCGTCGCTGCCGAGCACCGCCTTCTGCGCCAGCTCGGTCGCGATCGTCCCGGGCGCGACCGCATTGACGCGCACGCCGCGGTCGGCGAGCCCGAGCGCCATCGCCCGCGTCAGCTGGTCGATGCCGCCCTTGCTGGCGTTGTAGCTCGCGATCGTCGGGATCGCGGTGACGCCGTTGACCGAGCTCATGTTGACGATCGCACCGCCGCCGGCCTTCGCCATCTCGCGCGCGACCGCCTGCGCGACGAGAAACGCGCCCTTCAGATTGACGCCGATCACCGCGTCCCAGTCGGCCTCTTCGACGTCGAGGAACTCGGCGGCGCGAAAGATGCCGGCGTTGTTGACGAGCACATCGACGCGGCCGAACGCGGCGAGAGTCGCCTGCAGCGCGGCGTCGACCTGCGCCCGCTGCGCGACGTCGCACGCGAACGCCGCGGTGCGCGCACCCGCAGCGGCGAGCTCGCGAGCGAGCGCCTCGGCGCCGCTCGTGTCGACGTCCCAGAGCGCGACGGCAGCGCCGCTGGTCGCGAACAGGCGTGCGCACGCCGCGCCGATTCCTTGCGCAGCGCCGGTCACGACGGCGGTGCGGCCGGCGAAGTCGAAGCGGACGTCCTTCAATGCCTTCTCCTGTCGAGCCAGATGGCGATGCCCTGCGCGTTCAGCTCGAGGTCGAGCGCGAGCAGCTCGCGGATGCGTGCGTGAGCAAGCGTCACGCCGTGCGCGCGCAGGCTCGCGACGTGGATCGCCTCGAGACCGCGGACGAGCTCATCGTGGCGACTCGGTCCCGGCGTCGTCGTCTGCGCGAACGCGACGACCGCCTCGAGCTGCGCGAGCAGCAGCGCGCCGAGCCGCGGCACGTCGCCGACGCGGCCGAAGTGCGTCAGGTGCATGTGGTCGGGAGCGAACGCGAGCATGCGCTCGATCGAGCGGCGCAACGCCTCGGGCTGGAACTGCACGGGAGTCGTCGTCGGCATGATCCAGGCGCCGAGCGCGGTGTCGAAGTCGCGGTACGAGAGGCCGAACGTGTCGCCGGTGAAAAACGCGCGGCTCGCCTCGTCCCAGATGCAGTGGTGGTGCATCGCGTGGCCGGGCGTGTCGAGGAAGCGCAGCGGCCTGCCGGCGAGATCGATCGTCGCGTTGTCGGTGGTCGTCAAGACGCGATCGGCGGGGACCGGCACGAGCGATCCGTACGACCGGGCGATCTCCTCCTCGCCGTACACGCCGGTCGCGCTGCGGATCAAGTGGCGCGGATCGACGAGGTGGCGCGCGCCGCGACGGTGGACGACGAGCTTCGCGTTCGGCAGCTGCTGCATCAGCAGGCCCGCGCCGCCGGCGTGGTCGAGATGGACGTGCGTCGCGATGACATAGTCGACGGCATCGACACCGACGCCCGCGCCGGCGAGCGCGGCGAGCAGGCGCGGCACTGCGTCGTTGGTTCCGGTGTCGACAAATGCGGCGCGGCCGCGCTCGACGATCAGGTACGCGGCGTCGAACAGCGCGCGATGGAACCCCGTGTCGACGACGCGGACGCCGTTGCCGATCGCCTCGACGAACGCCGGCTCGGCATCGAGGGTGGCGGCGTTGGATCGGTTCACGCGGGCGTCGCCTGGAGTCGGTGCATTCTAGAGAGCGAGCCGCGCACGGGGTGAACGTCGGCGGCGCAGAATGGCATCAACTGCAAGCGGCCATGCGCCGCGCGAGGTGAACTTCATGGCTTCGTTCGATCGACGTTTCGGCAGTGGTGCAGCGGCGCTCGCGCTCGCGGCGCTCGCCGCGTGCACCACCGCTCCGGGCGCACTGCCGGCGGGGACGCCGATCGCCGACGCGCGCAAGAGCTTCGGCGGGGTCTCAGGCGAATACCGGCTGCCCGGCGGCGGCACGCGGCTCGAGTTCCGCCAGGGCACCTACGGCAAGCAGACCTACATGCTCGACTTCGATGCCAACGGGCAGCTGGTGTCGTCGAAGCAGGTCTTGACGCCGGAGACGTTCGCGACGATCACGCCGGGGCTGACGCCCGAGCAGGTGCTGATGCGGATCGGCCACCCGGCGTACGTGTTCCCGGTCGGCTACCAGAAGCTGCAGGTCTGGAACTACCGCTTCGCCGGCATGGAGGGCGACTGCGTCGTCTTCCAGGTCTCGATCAGCAACGTCACCGGGATCGTGAGCGACGCCGGGCCGAACACCGACCCGGCGTGCAGCCGCGGCGGAGACAAGAGCAGCTAGCGCGCTCCTCGCGTCAGGCCGGAAGCAGCTGCCTGAGGACGAACGGCAGAATGCCGCCGTGGCGGTAGTAGTCGACCTCGATCGGCGTGTCGATGCGAAGCACGAGCGGGATGCGCCGCGTCTCGCCGCCCTTGGCGTGGACGACGAGCGTCGCGTCCTGCTGGGGCTTCAGCGTACCGCCGAGCTCGATGTCGAACGTCTCGTCGCCACGGATGCGGAGCGATTCCCACGAGTCGCCTGACTTGAACTGCAGCGGCAGCACGCCCATGCCGACCAGGTTCGAACGGTGGATGCGCTCGAAGCTGCGCGCGACGACCGCCTGGATGCCGAGCAGCTGCGTCCCCTTGGCCGCCCAGTCCCGGCTCGAGCCCGTGCCGTACTCCTCGCCGCCGAAGACGATCGTCGGCGTTCCCTCGGCGACATACCTCATCGCGGCGTCGTAGATGAACATCTTCTCGCCGGAGGGCTGGAAGATCGTGACGCCGCCTTCCTCGCGCGAGCCGTCGGGACCCGGCGGGATCATCAGGTTCTTGATCCGCACGTTGGCGAACGTGCCGCGCATCATCACCTCGTGGTGGCCGCGGCGCGATCCGTACGAGTTGAAGTCGGCCTTGGTGACGCCGTGCTCCTTCAGCCAGATTCCGGCCGGCGACGACTCCTTGATCGACCCCGCGGGCGAGATGTGGTCGGTGGTGATCGAGTCGCCGAACAGCGCCATCGCGCGCGCGCCCTGGATCGCCCCGGGCGGCGGTGGCGGCGTCATCTCGAAGTGCTCGAAGAACGGCGGCTCGGCGATGTACGTCGACGGCGGCCAGTTGTAGACCTGCCCGGTGACGCCGCGGATCTGTCCCCAGAGAGCGCCCGGCTCCGACGAGACCTTCTCGTAGTTGCTTCGATACGCGGTGCCGTTCATCGCGAACTTCATCAGCTCGCCGACCTCGGAGCTCGTCGGCCAGATGTCGCCGAGCCAGACGTCCTTGCCGTTCTTGCCCTTGCCGACCGGCTCGGTCATGAGGTCCTTGAGGACCGTGCCGGCAATCGCGTAGGCGACGACCAGCGGCGGGCTGGCGAGGAAGTTCGCCTTCAGGTTCGGGTGGATGCGCGCCTCGAAGTTGCGGTTGCCCGAGAGCACCGCCGCGCAGACGAGGTCGTTCTTGGTGATCGCGTCGTTGATCTCGGGAGTCAGGTCGCCGGCGTTGCCGATGCACGTCGTGCAGCCGTAGGCGGCGAGGTTGAAGCCGAGCTTCTCGAGGTAAGGCAGGAGGCCCGCGCGCGTCAGGTACTCGGTCACGATCCGCGAGCCCGGAGCGAGCGACGTCTTGACGTGCGGCTCGACGGTGAGGCCGGCCTCGACCGCCTTCTTCGCGAGCAGGCCGGCGGCGATCATGACGCTCGGGTTCGACGTGTTCGTGCACGACGTGATCGCCGCGATCAAGACGTCGCCGTTGCCGACCGTGCGGTCGCCCAGGTCGGGCTGCTCGGGCGGCGCCTTGTGGACAGCGGCCGCGAGCGTCGGCTTGTTCGCGTTCATCTCGTCGACGAACCGCGGCGCTCCCGGTTCCACCGAAGGCGTGCGCGGGACGCTCTTGCCGCTCGGATCGCCGGCTCGCTCGTCGACGCGCGCGTCGGTGGGGCGGACGTGGTGGCGCGTCAGCAGGTGGCCGGCGGGCTGGTTGAAGCCGTTCTCCGCCGGCGGCTTGCTGAAGAGCGACGTGAACGTGTTCTTGACGTGGCCGATCTCGATCCGGTCCTGCGGTCGGCGCGGGCCCGACAGGCTCGGCGCGACGCTGCCCAGGTCGAGGCGGACGACCTTGGTGTAATCGATCTCCCCGGCGCGCGGCATGCCGTACATGCCTTGCGCCTTGAAGTACGACTGGAAGAGTTCGATCTCGTCCTTGGTCCGCCCGGTACCGCGGAAGTAGTCGATCGTCTTGTCGTCGACTGGAAAGAAGCCCATCGTCGCGCCGTACTCGGGCGCCATGTTGGCCATCGTCGCGCGGTCGGGAACCGAGAGGCTCTCGACGCCTTCGCCGAAGAACTCGACGAACTTGCCGACCACCTTCTCGCGCCGCAGGATCTCGGTCACGGTGAGGACGAGGTCGGTCGCGGTGACTCCTTCGCGCAGCCTGCCGTTGAACTCGAAGCCGACGACGTCGGGCGTCAGGAAGTAGACCGGCTGGCCGAGCATCGCCGCTTCGCCCTCGATGCCGCCGACGCCCCAGCCGACGACGCCGATGCCGTTGATCATCGTCGTGTGGCTGTCGGTGCCGACGAGCGAGTCGGGGTAGTAGACCGGCGGCGCGCCGTCGGCCGGAGCCGCGCCCTTGTGAACGCCGCGCGCGAGGTATTCGAGGTTGACCTGGTGGACGATGCCGAAACCGGGCGGCACGACGCCGAAGGTGTCGAACGCCTGCATCCCCCACTTCATGAACTGGTAGCGCTCGAGGTTGCGCTTGAACTCGAGCTTCATGTTGAGGTCGAGCGCGTTCTTGGTGCCGAAGTAGTCGATCATCACCGAGTGGTCGACGACGAGGTCGACCGGCACCAGCGGCTCGATCGACTTCGGGTCCTTGCCGAGCCGCGCCGCGACGCTGCGCATCGCGGCGAGGTCGGCGAGCAGTGGCACGCCGGTGAAGTCCTGCAGCACGACGCGGGCGACGACGAACGGGATCTCGTCGAGCCTGGGTGCGTTCGGCTGCCAGCCGGCGACCTCGGTGACGTGCTCGGGGGTCACCTTCTTGCCGTCGCAGTTGCGCAGCACCGACTCGAGCACGATCCGGATCGAGACCGGCAGCCGGCCGACGTTGGGATACGTCTTCTGCAGCTCGGGAAGCGAGTAGAAGCTGCCGGGCTTGCCGGAAGCGGTCTTGAACGTGCGGAGCGTGTTGGCGAAGCTGTGCAGCATGGTGTTCTCGGTTGGCGTTTGCGTGGCCTTCAGCGGCGTCGCGGCTCGATCACCTTCAGGCCCTTGAAATAGTCGCGAAAGAAGCTCGCGTCGCGGGTGACGAGCGCATCGCACTGCAGGAGAGCATGCGCCCCGATCAGGAAATCGGCAACGACGCGGTCCTTGCGGCCGCCGCGGTCGAGGAAGCGGCGCTGCATGTGGCCAGCGCGGACGGCGGCCTGCTCGCTCGTCGGCAGGTAGCGGATGCCGAGCGACGAGAGGCCATCCATGGTCGACTCGGATCCGGCGAGCAGGGTATGGATCTCGGCGACGACGGCGTCGCAGACGACGACATCGCCGGCGCCGAGCGCCTCGCTCAGGCACGCTTCCGACGCTTTGCCGTAGTGGGGGTCGGCGGCGAGGACGTCGAGCAGCACCGACGAGTCGACCGCGATCATTTCGATCGCTTCGGCCGCGCCGCGCGGTCGGGCGCGGCGTAGGCGTCGCCCGGGGCGCGCCCGCGCAGCGCGCGCATCGCCTCGTCGGTCGTCGCGTGGCCGTCGGCGAGCTTGAAGCGGCCGCGCAGCTTCGAGATCGCCTCGTCGACGTTCTTGCGCAGGATGATCCGGCCGCCGTCGAGCTCGACCTTCAGCTGCGTTCCCTTGACAAGACCGAGCGCGTCGCGCACTGCCTTGGGCAGCGTGATCTGCCCGCGTTCGGCGACCGTCGCTTCCATGGCCAACTCCTCTGATGGAATCCGTATGCAACGATTGTGCATACTTTTTGGTGCATATTCAAGCCGTCGGGTCGACGCTCGGCGGCTCAGCCGCGGCGCTGCTCGAACTCGCGCAGGTAGTCGACGAGCGCGCGCACGCCCTCGATCGGCATCGCGTTGTAGATCGACGCGCGCATGCCGCCGACGATGCGATGCCCCTTGAGCGCGAGCAGCCCCCGCTCGCGCGCCCCGGCGAGGAAGTCGGCGTCGAGCGCCGGATCGGGCAGATGGAAGCTGACGTTCATCAGCGAGCGGTCGGCGGCAACGACGCGCGTCCGGTAGAAGCCGCTCGCATCGAGGCAGCCGTACAGCAGCTCGGCCTTGGCACGGTTGCGCTCGGCCATCGCGGCGAGGCCGCCCTGCGCCGCGATCCAGTCGAAGACGAGGCCGGCGATGTAGATCGCGTACGTCGGGGGGGTGTTGATCATCGAGTCGTTCGCCGCCTGCACCGTGTAGTCGAACGC
>DATJIM010000453.1:0-5137 GCA_035493195.1 Caldimonas sp. | reverse complement strand
TCGGCAGCGTCGCGGCTCGCTCGCGCCGGGTCCGCGTCGACGCCGGCGACGCGTTCATGCGCGGGCTCGGCGGCAGGTTCGTTGCGCCCGCGGCGGCGCGTCGACGTCGTCGCCTCGGCCGCCGCTGCCAACGCGGCAGCGGTCGCGCGCTGCGGCGCCGCGTCGGTGAGCCGGTTGCGCGCGCCGCTGATCGTGAAGCCCTGCTCGTACAGCAGCTCCCGGATGCGACGGATCAGGAGCACCTCGTGGTGCTGGTAATAGCGCCGGTTGCCGCGCCGCTTCATCGGCTTCAGCTGGGTGAACTCCTGCTCCCAGTACCGCAGCACGTACGGCTTGACGCCGCACAGCTCGCTCACCTCACCGATCGTGAAGTAGCGCTTGGCGGGAATCGCCGGGAGGGTTTTCTCCATGAAAATCAAGGAGATCAGCTAATAAAGCTCGACTTTACTCGAAGTCATCGGCGATTGGCGTGTCGCCCTGCACGACTGCCTTGAGTTTGTGGCTCGCGTGAAAAGTCACGACGTGCCGGGCCTTGATCGGGATCGCCTCGCCCGTCCGCGGGTTGCGGCCGGGCCGCGGCGCCTTGCGGCGGATCGTGAAGTTGCCGAAGCCGGACATCTTGACGTCGTCGCCGGACAGCAGCGTCGCGTAGATCAGGTCGAAGAACGCCTCGACCATGTCCTTCGACTCGCGCTTGTTGAGGCCGAGCCGCTCGAACAGGAGCTCGGCGAGCTCCGCCTTCGTCAGCGTCGGCGTGACGAGCGTCGGCAACCGGACGCGCTCAGGGGCGATCGGGGATCGGGCCATCGTTCTCGCTCCCTCTGTGGTCAGTGCCTGAGCTGGGCGCCGAGCCGCCGCTCGAGCGAGCCGACGACGGCGGCGACGATGCCGTCGATCCGCTCGTCGGTGAGCGTGCGCTCGTCGTCGCGCAATTCGAGTCGCACCGCGAGGCTGCGCGCGCCGTCGGCGAAGCCGGCCGTGCCAGGCTTCGGCTCGAAGACATCGAACAGCGTGGCACCGCGCACCGCTGGCTCGCCGGCGGCATCGATTGCCGCCATCAAGGCGTCGTGGCGGACGTCGCGGCCGACGACCACCGCGATGTCGCGCCACGCCGACTGCTGCTTCGGCAGCGGCTCGAACGTCGGCAGCGCGCGGCGCAGCAGCGCTTCGGCGTCGATCTCGAAGATGACGACGGTGCCCGGCAGCTCGTACGCCTGCCGCCAGCGCGGATGGAGCTCGCCGACGACGCCCACGCGCGCGCCGTCGAGCTCGATCGCAGCGCTGCGGCCCGGGTGCAGCGCCGGATGCGGCGCAGCAACGAAACGCGCGACCGCAGGCGCGAAGAGCGCTTCGACGTCACCCTTGACGTCGAAGAAGTCGACCGCTCGCTCTGCCACGCCCCACTGCGCCGGTGACGCGGGGCCCCACGCGAGCCCACCGAGCACGAGCGGCTGGCGGACACCGGCGACACCGAGCGGACCGCTCGACGCGTTCGGGTCGCGAACGAAGACCTTGCCGAGCTCGAACACGCGAACGCGCGGCACCTTGCGCGCGAGGTTGACGCGCAGCACCTCGACGAGGCTGCCGATCAGCGTCGAGCGCATGACCGCGTGCGACGCGACGATCGGGTTGAGCACGCGCACCGGCGCGTCGTTGGCGGCGAAGTCGCGCTCCCAGCGTTCGTCGACGAAGCTGAAGTTGATCGTCTCCTGCCACCCGAGCCGCGCCATCGCGTGGCGCAGCGCGGCCGACGTCCGCCGCCGCTCGCTCGGCACGGTCGCATGAACGCTGCCGCGCGCCGGACCCGCCGGCAACGCGTCGTAGCCGACGAGGCGGATCACCTCCTCGATCAGGTCTTCCTCGATCCGCAGGTCGAAGCGCCAGCTCGGCGGCCGCACCTCGATCTCTCCGGGCCGGCTCGTGAACTCGAAACCGAGACGCGCCATCACGCCCTGGCAGTCGGCCTGCGTGACGGGCATGCCGATCACCTTGGCGGCACGCGCGACGCGCAACGTCACCGGCGCGGGATGCGGCAAGGCGACGACGTTGTCGTCGATCGGGCCGCAGCGCGTCGCGGCGCCGCCGCAGATCGAAACGATCAACGACGTCAGCCGCTCGATGTGCTCGACGGTCGTCGCCGGATCGACGCCGCGCTCGAAGCGATGCGCCGCGTCGGTCGAGAAGTGATAGCGCCGGGCGCGGCCGGCGACCGCCTCGGGCCACCAGAACGCGGCCTCGACGTAGACGTTGCGCGTCGCATCCGACACAGCCGTCGCCGCGCCGCCCATGATGCCGGCGAGCGACTCGACGCGGACGTCGTCGGCGATGACGCCCACGGTCGCGTCGACCTCGACCATGCTCCCGTTGAGGAGCTCGAGCGACTCGCCCGCGCGCCCCCAGCGAACGTGGAGGCCGCCCTCGATCTTGTCGAGGTCGAAGATGTGCGAAGGCCGCCCGAACTCGAACATCACGTAGTTCGAGATGTCGACCAGTGCGGTGACACTGCGCTGCCCGCAGCGCGCGAGGCGATCGACCATCCAGCGCGGCGTCTGCGCGGCCGGGTCGACGCCGGTCACGACTCGACCCGAGAAGCGGCCGCACAGATCAGCCGCCTCGACGCGCACCGGCAGCACCTGGTCGGTCGTCGGCGACGTCGTCGCGAACTTCGGTGCGCGCAGCGGCGCGCCGGTGATCGCGGCGACTTCGCGCGCGACGCCGAAGACGCTGAGCGCATGGCCGAGGTTCGGCGTCAGCTTCAGCGTGAAGATCGTGTCGTCGAGACGAAGCTGCTCGCGCACGTCGACGCCGACCCTGGCGTCGTCGTCGAGAACGAGCAGGCCTTCGTGGTCGTCAGAGAGCTTCAGCTCGCGCGCCGAGCAGAGCATGCCGCGGCTCTCGACGCCACGGATCTTGCCGATCTCGATGCGGAACGGTTCGCTCGCGCCTTCCTTCGCCGGCGGCAGCTCGGCACCGACGAGCGCACACGGCGCCTTCATCCCGGCACGCACGTTCGGCGCGCCGCAGACGATCGAGAGCGGCTGGCCGGTGCCGACGTCGACCGAGCAGACACGCAGTCGATCGGCGTTCGGGTGCGGCTCGACCGCAAGCACCTTCGCGACGACGACGCCGCGAAACGGCGGCGCGACCGGCTGCATCGCCTCGACCTCGAGCCCGGCCATCGTCAGCCGCTCGGCGAGCTCGGCGGTGCCGATCGGCGGATCGCAGAACTCGCGCAGCCAGGATTCGGGGAACTGCATCTCGTTATCCGAACTGGCGGAGGAACCGCAGGTCGCCTTCGAAGAAGAGACGGAGGTCGTCGATGCCGTAGCGCAGCATCGCGAGACGGTCGATTCCCGATCCGAACGCGAAGCCGATCACGCGCTCGGGGTCGAAGCCCATGTTGCGGACGACCTGCGGGTGGACCTGCCCGGATCCGGAGACCTCGAGCCAGCGGCCCGCGAGCGGACCCTCGTCGAACATCAGGTCGATCTCCGCGCTCGGCTCGGTGAACGGGAAGTAGCTCGGCCGAAAGCGGATCTTCAGCGCGCTCGTCTCGAAGAACGCCTGCATGAAGTCGAGATAGACCGCCTTCAGGTCGCGAAAGCTCACGTCCTCGCCGAGCCAGAGCCCTTCGACCTGGTGGAACATCGGCGAGTGCGTCGCGTCGCTGTCGACGCGATACGTGCGGCCAGGAGCGATGACGCGAACGTCGGGCATTCGCGCCGCGCCGGCGTATTTCTTCGCGTGCGCCTGCGCATAGCGGATCTGCATCGGCGACGTGTGCGGCCTGAGGTTCAGCCAGCGGCCTTCGTCGTCCTTGAGATCGACGTAGAACGTGTCCTGCATCGATCGCGCAGGATGGTTCTCCGGATTGTTGAGCGCGGTGAAGCTGTACCAGTCGGTCTCGATCTCGGGGCCGTCGGCGATGTCGAAGCCCATCGAGGAGAAGATCGCCTCGATCCGCTCGAGCGCGCGGCTGACTGGATGGATTCCCGCCGCGCCGCGCGATCGCCCGGGCAGCGTGACGTCGAGCGCCTGCGCGGCGAGCTGGCTCTCGAGCTGCGCTTCGGCGAGCGCGGCTCGACGTGCGACGAGCGCGGCGTCGATCGCCTGCTTGGCGGCGTTGATCTCGCCGCCACGCAGCTTCTTCTGCTCGGGCGTGAGCGCGGCGAGCGCCTTCAGACGCTCGGTGACGATTCCGGCCTTGCCCAGGTAGCGCGCCTTCGCGTCCTCGAGCTCGGCGGGCGTGCGCGCCGCGGCGAAGTCCGCAAGGGCGCCGTCGATGACCGGTTGCAGATCCGACATGGTCGCGTGGTCCGGCTCGCGCCGGCGGACGGCCCGGCCGGCACCGATCGGCGCCGGCCGCGGCATGGCAAGTTCAGCTCAGGTGCGGACGCACCTTCTCGACGACGGCGCTGAATCCCGCCGGATCGTGGACGGCCATGTCGGCGAGGACCTTGCGGTCGAGGTCGACGTTGGCCTTCTTCAGGCCGGCCATGAACTTGCTGTACGTCACGCCGAGGCCGCGGGTCGCCGCGTTGATGCGGGCGATCCAGAGCTGGCGGAAGACGCGCTTCTTGGTGCGGCGGTCGCGATAGGCGTACTGCCCGGCGCGCATGACCGCTTCCTTGGCGATGCGAAAGACGTTCTTGCGACGTCCGCGGAAGCCCTTGGCGAGGGCGAGGACCTTCTTGTGGCGGGCACGGGCGGTGACGCCGCGTTTGACGCGAGGCATGTGAAATCTCCTTCGAAGTTCGAGCGCTGGCGAGGGGCGATCAGAGGCCGGCGAACGGCATCATCTTCGCCATGTGGCCCATGTTGGTCTCGTGGACCGTGACCGGGCCGCGCAGGTGGCGTTTGTTCTTGGTCGACTTCTTCGTCAGGATGTGGCGCTTGAACGCCTGGCCGCGCTTGACGGTGCCGCCGGGGCGCACCCGGAACCGCTTCGCGGCGCTCTTCTTCGTCTTCATCTTGGGCATGACTCTTCCTTCGTTGATTGCTGCCGTCAGGCGCCGCCGGGAATCTCCCGTCGTCTTGTCAGCCTGCGGCCGCTTGTGAAAGCCGGACGTCGTCCGGCCGCTTGCTCTGGATCCCGGTCCTACTTTCGCTTCGGCGCGAGCACCATCACCATCTGCCG
>DATJIM010000452.1:0-21906 GCA_035493195.1 Caldimonas sp. | reverse complement strand
ACCGCGTCGCCTACGCGATCGCGCCGTGGGTCGTCTTCACGCCGGTGCTGCTCGTCTTCGCGGTCGTGCCGTTCGGCGGCACGCTCGAGCCCGGGCGGCTCGTGCCGGCGCTCGCCGACTGGTTCGGCCAGCGCACGTATCCGATGCTGATCGCGCGCCTCGACGCAGGGCTGCTCATCGTCTTCGCTTTCAGCGGCCTGACGGTGATCGGCGCGATGCTCGCCGGCTGGTCGTCGGCCAACAAGTTCTCGCTCCTCGGCGCGCTGCGCGCCGGCTCGCAGATGATCTCCTACGAGCTCGTCATGGGCCTCACCGTGCTCGGCCTGGTGATGACGTGGGGCACCGTCGACCTCGGTGCGATCGTGCAGCGCCAGTCGGGGACCGTGCTCGGTGCGCTTCCCGCCTGGGGAATCTTCTACCAGCCGCTCGGCGCCCTCCTCTTCCTCACCGCGGCGATCGCCGAGAACAAGCGCATCCCGTTCGACCTCCCCGAGGCCGAGTCCGAGCTGATTGCCGGGTACTACACCGAGTACACGTCGATGAAGATGGGACTCTTCATGTTCGCCGAGTTCATCGAGATCGCGATCATCGGCGCGCTCTTCACGACGCTCTTCCTCGGCGGCTACAACCTGCCGTACATGGGCGACGCCGGCTTCGCTTTCCCGTGGGGAGCGACGGTCGCGCTGCCGCACGCCGCCGTGGTCGTCATCCAGCTCGTCACCTTCCTCGTCAAGGTGATGATGGTCTGCAGCTTCCAGATCCTGATCCGCTGGTCGCTGCCGCGCTTCCGCTACGACCAGGTGCTCGGCTTCGCGTGGAAGTTCATGCTGCCGGTCGCGCTCGCCAATCTCACCGTCACCGCAGTCGTTCTGTGGTCGCACCTCAAGGGGCCGATGTGAAGGTCGCCTACGAGCGCAAGCGCTACTGGAACGAGCCGACGCTGACGCTCTGGGAGCGCTCGTACCTGCCCGAGATCGTCCGCGGCCTCGCCGTGACGAGCGGCGTGTTCCTCCGCAACATGGGCCGCTGGATCACCGGCAGGAAGGGCGCACTGACGACCTACTACCCCGAGGAGCAGCGCGCCGATTTCGCGCCGCTCAACCGCGGCAAGCACGTCCTCACGCAGCGCCCCGACGGCCGGCCGCAGTGCATCGCCTGCAACATGTGCGCGACCGTCTGCCCCGCCAAGGTGATCGAGATCGAGGCCGGCTTCGACCCGGAGGACGTCGCCCACCCCAAGTTCCCGGTCCGCTTCGAGATCGACTACTCGCGCTGCGTGTTCTGCGGCCTGTGCGTCGAGGCATGCCCCGAGGACGCGATCCGGATGGCGAGGGACATCCCGTCGCTGCCGTCCGCGAACCGCCGCGAGATGTGGCTGGGCCTCGACGAGCTCCTGACGTGGAACCCGCAGAGCGACGTCGCCAAGCCCTACCCGCCCGGGCCGACGAGGAGAACGCCGTGATGGCGACGATCGAAGGCCTGCTGCAGCAGCTCGACACGCTGCTGCTCGTCGTCTGCGCGTTCGGCGCGCTCGCCGCCGCCGCGACGATGCTCTTCGTCCGCGAGCCGATGCGCGTCGCGCTGGCGCTCGTGGCCTCCATGATCCTGCTCGGCGGCATCTACGGCCTGCTCGGCATCCACTTCGTCGCCGCGTTCCAGGTCCTGATCTACGTCGGCGCGGTGATGGTCTTCATCGTCTACGCGATCATGCTGCTCGAGCGCCGCGAAGCATCGGTGCGCCGATACTCGCGCCTCTTCGTGCCCGGGATCGCCGGCCTCGTCATCCTGCTCGGCGCGATCGTCGCGAGCGTCTGGAAGCCGTTGCCCGCTCCGGTCCGCGAGCTCGGCGACGTCTCGTTCGGCATCAGCGCGTTCTCGGTCGCGTTCCTGACCGAGTACTGGCTGCTGTTCGAGCTCACCTCGGTGCTGCTCGTCGCCGCCGTCGTCGCCGCGATCGCGGTGCTCGGCGTCGGAAGGAAGGATGCGCGCCATGGATAGGACCCAGCTCCTGATCGGCGTCGCCGTCGCGCTCTTCTCGATCGGGCTGGTCGGCGTCGTCGTCCGCCGCAACGTGCTCGTCATGCTGATGTGCATGGAGTTGATGCTGAATGGCGTCAATCTCAGCCTGATCACCTTCGCGCAACAGACGGCGACGACCGTCGGCGCGGTCGTCGTCTTCCTCGTCTTCGTCGTCGCGACGGTCGAGATCGCGCTCGCCATCCCGATCGTGCTTCTGCTCGTGCGCGACAAGCACACGCTCGACATCGGCGCCTACAGCGAGCTGAAGGGCTAGCGATGCTGACCGCCATCGTCCTGCTGCCGCTGCTCGGCTTCGTGCTGAACGGCATCCTCGCGACGCGGCTCGGCGGCAACGTCGCCGGCAACCGGTTCGTCACCGTGGTCGGCTGCGGGCTGCCGATCGCCTCGTTCGCGCTCGTCGTGTCTTCGTGCCTGGCGCTCGCCGCCGGCGGCTACGCGCCGATCGTCGACGTCGCGTATCGCTGGGCGCAGATCGGCGACGGTCGCTTCGAGGTCGCGTTCTGGTTCGACCGGCTCGCCGCGGTGATGGCGCTCGTCGTCACCGGCGTCGGCTCGGCGATCCACGTCTACTCGGTCGGCTACATGAAGGGCGACCCGGGCTACGGGCGCTTCTTCGCGTACCTCAACCTCTTCCTCTTCTTCATGCTGCTGCTCGTCCTCGGCCGGTCGCTCCTCGTCCTCTTCGTCGGCTGGGAAGGCGTCGGCCTCGCGTCGTACCTGCTGATCGGCTTCTGGTACGACGACCTCGCCAACGCGCGCGCCGGCAAGAAGGCGTTCGTCACCAACCGCGTCGGCGACGCCGGCTTCCTGCTCGGCATGTTCCTGCTCTACACGACGTTCGGAACGCTCGACATGGACCGCATCGACGCGGCGTTCGGTGCCGCCAGCGCGCCGCCGCTGTCGGCGAGCCTCGTCGGGCTGCTTCTCTTCATCGGCGCGACCGGCAAGTCGGCGCAGATCCCGCTCCACGTCTGGCTGCCCGACGCCATGGCCGGTCCGACGCCGGTCTCGGCGCTGATCCACGCGGCGACGATGGTGACCGGGGGCGTCTACCTCGTCGCGCGGATGGCCGGCGTGTACGCGCACGCGCCCGAGGCGTCCGCGGTGATCGCCGTCGTCGGCGTCACCACCGCGTTCTTCGCGGCGACGGTCGCGCTCGTCCAGACCGACATCAAGAAGGTGCTCGCGTACTCGACGATCTCGCAGCTCGGCTTCATGTTCCTCGCGCTCGGCGTCGGCGCCTACGCGGTCGCGATCTTCCACGTCGTCACGCACGCGTTCTTCAAGGCGTGCCTCTTCCTCGGCGCCGGCAGCGTCATCCACGCGCTCGGCGGCGAGCAGGACATTCGCCGGATGGGCGGCCTGGCGAAGAAGATCCCGCTCACCTTCTGGACGTTCGCGGTCGCGACCGCGGCGATCGCCGGCCTGCCGCCGCTCGCCGGCTTCTTCTCGAAGGACGAGATCCTCTGGTTCGCGTTCGCCAGCACGCGCGGCGGAATGCCGCTGCTCTGGGTCGTCGCGGCGGCGACGGCGCTGATGACCGCGTTCTACATGTTCCGCCTGCTCTGGCTGACCTTCCTCGACAGGTCGCGGATGAGCGCCGACGTCGAGCACCACGTTCACGAGTCGCCGTGGTCGATGACCGGCGTGCTCGTCGTGCTGGCGGTGCTCTCCGCCGTCGGCGGATTCATCGCGGTGCCGCATTTCCTCGCGCCGCAGCTCGCGTTGCCGGCGGTGCACGAGTCGCTGCACGCCGCCGAGACGCCGCTCCTCGTCGTCTCGGTCGTCCTCGCGCTCGCCGGCCTGGGCGCGGCGGCGTACCTGTTCGGGGGCCCGCCCGAGCGCGTCGAGCGGCTGCGCGCGCGCTTCGCCGGCGTGCACCGCGTGCTCTCGGGCAAGTACTTCGTCGACGAGCTCTACGAACGGCTGATCGGCAGGCCACTCGTCTGGATCTCCGACCGCCTCTTCCTTCGCCTCGGCGACCGTGCCCTCCTCGACGGCACGCTCAACGGCATGGCGGCGCTCGGCCGCGGCGCCGGACGCGTGCTCGCGCGCATCCAGACCGGAAGCCTCCACCTGTACGCGTGGCTCGTGCTTGCCGGAATCGCCGGCGCGCTGATCTGGAGCGCTCGCCATGGCTGAAGCCGCGGTCCTCAACTGGGTGCTGTTCCTGCCGCTCGTCGGCGTCGCCGCGCTCGCGATCGTTCCCGCGGACAACGGCAGGCTCGTCCGCTCGCTCTCGTTCACGGTCATGGTCGTCCAGCTCGCGCTGACGGCGTGGCTCTACGCGCGGTTCGACCCGACCGTCGGCGGCCTGCAGTTCGAGACGCGGCTGCCGTGGATCGCGGCGTGGGGCGTCTCCTATCAGATCGGCCTCGACGGCTACAACATCCTCCTCGTCCTGATGACGGCATACCTCGGCCCGCTCGTCGTCGCCGGCGCGTTCAGCGCGATCGCCAAGGATGTCAAGCTCTTCTACGCGATGGTCTTCCTCGTCCAGTTCGCGATGATCGGCACGTTCCTCGCCCAGGACCTGTTTCTCTTCTACGTGTTCTGGGAGACGATGCTGATCCCGATGTTCCTGCTGATCGGGATCTGGGGCGGCGAGCGGCGCATCTACGCGACGATCAAGTTCGTCCTCTACACGGCGTTCGGCAGCATCCTCATGCTCGCCGCGGTGATCTACCTCGTCTGGTCGCTGCAGACGACGACCGGGATCACGTCTTTCGCGTTCGCCGACCTCGTGCAGACCCGCCTTCCCGTCGACGTCCAGACGGTCCTGCTCGGCGCGTTCGCGCTCAGCTTCGCGATCAAGGTGCCGATGGCGCCGCTGCACACCTGGCTCCCCGACGCCCACGTCGAGGCGCCGACCGCGGGCTCGGTCATCCTCGCCGGCGTGATGCTGAAGATGGGGACGTACGGCTTCATGAAGCTCGGCTTCCCGCTCTTCCCCGACGCGACGCGCCAGCTCGCGCCGGTGCTGATGTCGCTCGCGGTGCTGAGCATCGTCTACGGCGCGTGCCTGGCGCTCGTCCAGGACGACATCAAGAAGATCATCGCCTACTCGTCGATCAGCCACCTCGGCTACGTGATGCTCGGGCTGCTCAGCCTCGACCTGCTCGGCATCCAGGGCGCGGTGATCCAGATGGTGAGCCACGGCCTGGTCGCCGGCGGGCTGTTCCTGATGGTCGGCATGATCTACGAGCGCTGCCACACGCGCGAGCTCGCCGCGTACGGCGGCATCGCCAAGCTGCTGCCCGTCTACTCGGTCTTCTTCATGGTGCTGACGCTCGCCTCGGTCGGGCTGCCGACGACGAGCGGCTTCACCGGCGAGTTCCTCGTCCTGCTCGGCGCGTTCCAGGCGGCGTGGCCGCTGCACGTCGCCGGCAACGACCTGCCGCTCGTCCTCGCGCTCGTCGCCGTCACCGGCGTCGTCCTCGGCGCGCTCTACATGCTGCGCTTCGCGCTCGGATTCCTGTTCGGAGCGGCGCGCGCGCCGCACCAGCCGCTCGTCGACCTCGGGGCGCGCGAGCGCTGGATCCTCGGGCTGATCGTCGCCGCGGTGTTCGCGCTCGGCCTGTTCCCGAACGAGCCGATGCAGAAGACCGAGCTCGCGGCGAAGGCGTACCGCGAGCTCATCGTCGCGCCGCGCCTGACGGCGAGAGCGCCATGAACACGACCGCAGTCCTGACCGCGATGCTTCCCGAGCATCTGTTGCTCGTCGGTCTCGTTCTCGTGATCGGCCTCGAGATCGTCGGCCACTCGCGCCGTGCAGCGCTCGCGGTCGCGTTCGTCGCAGTGGCCGCAGCCGCCTACGCCGCCGCGCAGCTCTCGCTCGACGGCTATGCGGCGGCGCCGTTCGCCGGCCAGTTCTCGGTCGACCGCACAACGCTCCTCGTCAAGGCGATGGTGCTCGCGTTCGCGCTGCCGGTCCTCGTGATGGCGCGCGACGACTTCAGCGGCGGCGAGTTTCCTGCGCTGCTGCTGTCGTCGCTGTACGGCGTCTGCCTGCTGCAGTCGGCGGACAGCTTCGCGACCGTCTTCCTCGGCCTCGAGCTGATGTCGCTGCCGGTCTACGTGCTCGTGCTGCTCGCGTGGCGGCGGCCGCAGAGCGCCGAAGCGGCGCTCAAATACCTCGTCCTCGGCGGCACCGCGACCGCGATGTTCCTGATGGGCGCCTCGCTCCTTTACGGCGGCAGCGCGACACTTTCGATCGACGCGTTCCCGCGCGCGCTCGCCGCCGGCGACGGGCTCTCGCGCGCCGCGGTCGTCCTCGTCGTGCTCGCGTTCTTCCTCAAGGCCGCGATCGTTCCGTTCCACGCCTGGGCGCCCGACGCGTACGAAGCGGCGAGCGTGCCGGTGACCGCGTACATGGCGACGATCGTCAAGGCCGGCGTCGTGCTCGCCGCGCTGCGCCTGTTCGGCCGCGCGCAGCTCGCGGCGCCGATGCTCGGGCTCGTCGCCGCCCTGCCGCTCGCGTCGATCGTCTGGGGCAACCTCGCCGCGATGCGCCAGCCGAGCCTGCGCCGGATGATCGCCTACAGCTCGATCGCGCACGCCGGCTATCTCTTCTACGCGCTGCTCGGCGATCCGGCCGGACGGCTGCAGGCGATCGCGTTCTACCTGCTCGCGTACGGATTGATGAACCTGCTCGCGTTCGCGGCGCTGCCGGCGGCCGACGACGACGTCGCGCGCGACCGCCTCGACAATCTGCGCGGCCTGTTCCACCGGGCGCCGTTCGCCGCGCTGATGCTCGGGCTGGCGATGCTCTCGCTCGCGGGCATTCCACCGCTGCCGGGCTTCGTCGCCAAGTTCCTGATCTTCCGCAACGTCATGACGTCGGGCCACGCCGTTCTCGCCGTGCTCGGCCTCGTCGGCAGCTATCTCGGCATCTACTTCTACCTTCGCGTCATCCAGCTGATGTTCATGAGCCCCGACGCCAACGTCGCACCATCGACCGGGCGCCATCGTCTCGCGCTCGGTGCGAGCGTCGCGTGCGTCGCCGCCGCGCTCCTCGTCGCCGTCTTCCCGGGCTGGGTGATCGGCAGGCTCTGATCGCGCGCCCGCTCAGCGCATCGCCTGCCAGCGCTTCGCGATCTCGGCGATCGACGCAGGCGTCGCCGCGTCGAAGACGATCGCTTGCGCGAGCTCGTCGGCAGCGAGGGGCTCGGCGGCGCCGGCGAGGCGTTCGAGGACGGCGACGTCGGCCTCCGACGGATCGCCTCCGTCGGCTTCGCGCGTGCGCACGCGCTCGCGCAACAGCGGCAGCGCAGCGCGGCAGTCGACGATCGCGAACGGCGCGCCGAGCCCGGTCGCGAGCGCCGCGAACGGCGCGCGCTCGTCGCGGCGCAGGAACGCGGCGTCGACGATCGTCGGCCAGCCGGCGCGCAGCGCGAGCTCGGCGACGTCGCGCAGGTGCGCGTACGTCTGCCGCGTCGCCGCGTGGCCGTAGATGCGTTCGGGGACGAGGTCGCGCGACGACTGCAGCGGCGCGAGACCGAACAGGCGCTTGCGCTCGACGTCGGAGCGGACGCGGAGCGCTCCGGCTTCGTGCAGCAGCCGCTGCGAGACGAAGCTCTTGCCCGATCCCGGCAGTCCGTGCGTGATCGCGAGGCGCGCGTCGGCGCCGGTTGCGATCGCCGCGGCGAGGCGGAGATAGCCGTCGGCGTCGCAAGCGCTCTGGACCGCGATGCCGCGCGCCTCGGCGAGCGCGCTCACCTGCGCGCGAACGAGCGCGCGCGAGACGAGGAAGAAGCGCAGTGCTGGCAGCCCCGCGTGCTCGCCGCTTCGCTCGAGGTAGCAGTCGAGGAAGGCGAACGCGAGGTCGCGGCGACCGTGCGCGAGCAGGTCCATGGCGAGGAACGCGGCGTCGTCGAGCGGATCGATCCAGCGCAGCGCGGGGTCGAACTCGATCGCATCGAACGCCTGCGGCCCGTCGTCGAGCTGGACGACGTTGGCGAGGTGAAGATCGCCATGGCACTCGCGGACACCGCCGCGCGCGAGGCGCGCCGCCCAGTGCGGCGCCAGGCGGTCGCACTCGCCTCGGAGCCACGCCGCGAGCGCCGGCCATTGCGCGAACGCCGCGCCGCGGCCGCGCTGCCAGCCCTCGATCGCGGCGATCGAGCCCTTCGCGATGCGCGCGTGCGCCGCGGCGCTGCCGAACGCGCTGTCGGCGGGCGCCACGGCGGCGACGCGATGGACGGCCGCGAGCCGCACCGCGAAGGCGGCGACGTCGCGGCCGTGAAGCGCGCCGGCCGCGACCCGCTCGCTCCAGAGCGCGCCGTCGGCGAAGCGCTGCATCCGGACCGCGACGTCGACGACACGACCGCTGCCCTCGAGCGACGCGCCGCGCGGGCCGTCGTGCACCTCGACGACGTCGAGGTAGAGCGTGGGCGCGAAGCGGCGGTTCAGCCGCAGCTCCTCGTCGCAGAACCTGCGCCGCGCCGCCAGCGTCGTGAAGTCGAGGAACGGCAGCCGCACCGGCTTCTTGATCTTGTAGGCGAGCGTACGCGCAAGCAGCACCCACGAGATCGGCGTCTCGACGAGCCGCGGCGCCTGGCCGTCGGCCGCCGCGAGCTCGGCAGCGAGCGCGCGCACCCGCTGGCGCGCGCCATCGTGCGTGCTCGCATGACCCATGGCGCGGCATTCTCGACGGATCGGCGGCGTGACGCTTGACGCAGGCCAACGCAGCACGACGGTGGTGCGCGGCTCGCGGGAGCTCTCCGGGACGTGCGCTGCCGCGACGCGGCCGCGCCGTGAGTCGCTAGGCGCGCCGGTACGAGACGTCGAGCGCTTCCATCGCCGGGCCGAGCCCCAGCGGTGCCGGCAGGGTCGTCAGGATGCGCTTGAAGAGCGGTCGGAACGCGTCGTCGCCTTCGCGATGCGTCAGCGGGTCGCGGTTCTTCATGAACGCGGCATCGAGCACCGCCCAGTCGGCGGCGGTCAGCACGCGCTCGGCGAGCGGCAGCACCTCGACCTCCTCGAGCCGGATGTGCTCGAGGTACGACTTCACGTAGCCGTTCATCCGCGTCTCGAAGCGCGCCCGCCGCTCGTCGGCGTCCGGGGCGTCGCTCATCATCTCGAGCGCGAGCAGGTCGTGCTCGAGCTCGAGCACCGCGCGATGGCTGGCGGAGTGCTCGGCGTCGAGCCGGTCGAGCACGGCCGCGCCCTCGCCGCTGCGCTCGCGGATCTTCGGAAAGAGCAGCTCGCTCTCTTTCGTGTGGTGGACCTTCTCGGGGAACTCGTCGATATAGAACAGCATCGCGCGCAGCACCGTGAAGTCGGGCTGGATGCGATGCCGCTTGCCCTCGGAGAGCAACAGGCTGATCGACCGCAGCACCGCCGACAGCACGCCGTGCTCGTCGCGGATCACGCGCAAGGTGGGATGCATCGCTGTCCTCCTTCGATCGTCGCCGCTCATGACAGCGTGCTCAGGAGCACGGTCTGCAGCACGAGCTGACGGAGCTTCGCGGGCGGTTCGGCGACGTCGAGCAGCCCCGCGAGACGCGCCGTCGGGTGACGCTCGGACGCGAGCCCGTCGTAGACCGGAACGCCCGCCTCGCGCCCGACCAGCGCGACGAGCTCGTGCGTCAGGCCCTGGCACTCGATGCCGTCGTAGAGACGGCCGAGCATGCGCGCGGTGTGCTGGAGATCGTCAGGCTGGTGCAGATCGGCGAGGCGAGGTCGCACGTGCGACACGTGGGCGCCGAGGCCAACGGCGGCTTCGCGGAAGAGGGCGGCGTCGGCGCCTTCCTCCGACTCGCACAACAGGGCCAGCTTCTTGCCTCGCAAGAGCGCTTGCCGCGGCTCGGCCCGCTGGAGGAGCCGGGCGTTGCCGAGCAGGGCGTCGGAGTCGCTGGCCGACAGACGTTCGAGGTTTGCGCTGGGCACGGGCGTCAAGACGATGGTCTTCAAGAGTCCCCCGCTCGAGTCGGGTGGTGAGAGGCTATTCGCATGACCTCCGCGAACCTTGATGCCGGTCAACCGCGACGACGCGGTTCTCGCGCTGACACGGTCTGTTTACACACTGCGACCGAGGGACGTGAACCGTTGGTAGTTCGCGCGCTTCGCGTTCCTAGCATGGCCACATCCAAACCAGCCAGAGCAAGGAGCGCTCCCGATGTCTGCCCAACTCAGCACGCTCGACTCGCCCCGGTTCGCTGCCCCGCCGGTGCCGGTTCGCGCCACCCCGGTGCGGCCCGCCGACCGCTACGCCAGCCAGAGCGCCGCCGACACGCTGAAGCTGCTGAGCGAGCGCCTCGCGCCGCGCCGCCGCGTCGTCCACGCCGGCGACGTCGTCTATTCGGCAGGCGAACGCTTCGAGTCGCTCTACATCCTCAACTCGGGCTTCTTCAAGATGATCAACCTCGCCGCCGACGGCCGCGAACAGGTCGTGAGCCTCAAGTTCCGCGGCGACTGGCTGGGGTTCGACGGCATCGCCGCGGGCAGGTACTCGTGCGACGCCGTCGCGATGGACACCGGCGAGGTCTGGGTGGTCCGCTACGACGAGCTGCTCACGGCGAGCGTCGCGCACCCCGCGCTGCTGTCGGCGCTGCACGTCGCGATGAGCCGCGAGATCGGCCGCGACCGCGACTCGCTGATGTCGGTGTGCACGTTGCCCGCCGATGCCCGCGTCGCCGAGTTCCTGCGCTCGTGGGCGGACTCGCTCGCCAAGAGCGGCCTGCGCTCGGACCAGATCACGCTGCGCATGACGCGCGCCGAGATCGGCAACTACCTCGGCATGACGCTCGAGACCGTGAGCCGCGCGCTGTCGCGGCTGGCGCGCGACGCGGTCATCGAGTTCGCAGAAAAGGGCCGGCGCGACATCCGCATTCCCGACGTCGACGCGCTCACGCTGTTCGTCCAGCGTTGCCTCGCGCCGACGACGCTGCAGTAGCGCACCGCCGGCCGGGTCTCAGGCGGCGCCGACGACGCGGCCGATCGCCTGCATCAGCTCCTCGCGCGAGCAGGGCTTCCTGAGCAGCTCCCAGGCGAGCGGCGCGTCGCGGTCGGCTTCGATCAGCTCGGCGGGAAAGCCCGACATCAGGACGATCGCGAGCTCCGGAAAGCGCTCTTGCGCCTTCGCCGCGAGCTCGGTGCCGCGGATGCCTGCGCCGAGCGCGATGTCGCTCAGCAGGACGTCGAAGCGCTCGTCGCCGTCGAGCGCGAGCAGCGCCTGCTCGCCGCTCGGTGCTTCGAGGACCTTGCAGCGCAGGCTCTCGAGAAAGCGGCGCATCACGTCGCGCACCTCGGCGTCGTCCTCGACGAGCAGCACGGCGAGCCCTTCGGGGATCGCGTCTGCGTCGACCGAATCGGCGGCGACGCCGAGCGCCGTCGACGCCGCGCGCGGGATGTACAGCGTCACCGTCGTTCCCTCGTCAACGACGCTGTCGAGCGTGACCGCGCCCTTCGACTGCTTGACGAAGCCGTAGACCGTGCTCAGCCCGAGGCCGGTGCCGCGCCCGGCTTCCTTGGTCGTAAAGAAGGGCTCGAACGCGCGCTCGCGTGTTTCGGCCGACATGCCGCTGCCGCTGTCGCTGATCGCGATCGCGACGAAGCCGTTCTCGACGGACTCGATCTCGGGAAGCACGCTGTCCGGAAGCTCGCTGCACACCTCGGCGCGGAAGCGGAGCGTGCCGCCGGCGGGCATCGCGTCGCGCGCGTTGATCGCGATGTTGAGCAGCGCAGATTCGAGCTG
Organism: Caldimonas sp.; assembly: GCA_035493195.1. Taxonomy (GTDB): domain Bacteria; phylum Pseudomonadota; class Gammaproteobacteria; order Burkholderiales; family Burkholderiaceae_C; genus Schlegelella_A. The sequence goes on along the minus strand of DATJIM010000452.1, from coordinate 10,169 downwards.
CCCCGGATCGGCCATGACGTTCGCGCCCGCGTAGGCGGCGACCTCGATGCGGATCCGCTGGTCGAGCGTGCGCCGGAGCATGTCGGCGAGCGAGTGCAGCAACGCGCCGGCGTCGACGGCGCTCGGCAGCAGCACCTGGCGGCGCGAGAAGGCGAGCAGCTTGCCCGTCAGCTCGGCGCCGCGGCGGGCGGCGCGGCTCGCCGCGCCGAGCAGCTCGCCTCCGTAGCCGTTGTCGGCCAGGCCGGGCAGGTCGCCGAGCACCTGGAGGTTGCCCTGGATGACCGTGAGCAGGTTGTTGAAGTCGTGGGCGATCCCGCCGGTCAGCTGGCCGACGGTCTCGAGCCTCTGCGCGTGGTTGAGCGCCTCCTCCGAGTGCACGCGCTGCAGGCTGCTCGCGAGCATGTTGGCGAGCGACTCGAGGAACCGGACTTCGTCGGGAGCGAAGTCGCGCGCTCGGCGCGAGCGGACGACGAGGACGCCAATGGTCCTGCCGAGGTCCGAGAGCGGCACCACGAGGCCGCTCCTCAGGCCGGCGTCGAGATATTCGCGTGGCACCTGAACGCGGCGCTCGGTGGCGTAGTCGGCAATGACGAGCGAGCGGCCTTCGGCGAGGACGTGGCCGAGCGAGGTCTCGGGACGGTTCGCGATGCAATCGCCGATCGCCTCGCCCGGCATGTCGCCGACGACCCCGGCGACGCGCAGCTCGAGCCGGTTCGGCTGCAGCAGGTAGGCGATCGCGACGTCCACCGCGAGCGCCTCGGCGGCGACGCGCGGAATCTCGTCGAGCAGCTTCTGCGGCTCGCGGGCGTCGACCGCGAGCCGGCCGACGCGCGCGAGCTGCTCGCTGTAGCGCGCGCGTTGCAGCGCCTGCTTGACGCGCGGATACGCGCCGATGTCGCGGATCGCGGCGACGACGAGGGCATGGCCGTGGTCCTGCAGCGGGCTGAGCGCGATCTCAACAACGACCTCGCTGCCGTCCTTGCGGCGCGCGACGAGCTCGGTCTGCCCCCCGCCCATCGGCCGCGCGCGCGGTGCAGCGTTGAACGACTCGCGGTAGGCGGCGTGGCGTGCCCGCACCGCATCGGGAACGAGCGCCTCGATGCCGAGGCCGACGAGCTCGTCGACCTCGTAGCCGAGGAGCGTCGCCGCCGACGGGTTGGCGAGGACGACGCGGCCGGCGCCGTCGGCGACGACGAGCGCGTCGGCGTAGGCGAGAAAGAGCGTGCGATAGAGCGCGTCGACCGAGGCGCCGTTGTCCAGCGTCGACACCGCCGGAATGGTCATCGACGCTGCCCGCTCATCCCGTCGTCACCGGCGCGACCAGGATGTAGCCGGCGCCGCGCACCGACTTGATGATCTGCGGATCGTCGACGTTGGCCTCGAGCTTCTTGCGCAGCCGTCCGATCTGGACGTCGATCGTGCGGTCGAACGGCCCGGCCTCGCGGCCGCGCGTGTGCTCGAGGAGGAAGTCGCGCGACAGCACGCGGCCGGCGTTTTCGAGCAGCGCCGCGAGCAGGCTGAACTCGCCCCCCGTGAGCGCGACCTCCTGGCCGTTCGCGTCGACGAGGCGCCGCGCCGCGGTGTCGAATTGCCAGCCGGCGAAGCGATGGATCGCACGCGCACTCGGCGCACCCGGGCTCGGCTGCGCCGTTCGCCGCAGCACCGCCTTGATCCGCGCGAGCAGCTCGCGCAGGTCGAACGGTTTGGTCACGTAGTCGTCGGCGCCGACCTCGAGCCCGACGACCTTGTCGACGGCGTCGCCGCGCCCCGTGACGATGACGAGCCCGCAGTGCCAGCGCTCGCGCAGCTGGCGCGCGATCGAGAAGCCGTCTTCGCCGGGCAGCCCGAGGTCGAGGAGGACGAGCTGCGGCGGATCGGTCGTCATCAGCCGCAGCAGCGCGGCACCGTCGTGCAGCCGGGAAACGCGAAAGCCCTGGCTCTCCAGGTAGCGGCCGAGGAGAACGGTGATCTCGATCTCGTCGTCGACGACGGCGATGTGGGTCGAAACGCTCACGGCCAAAGCTCGCGGAGGGGGTCGCTAGATTATCAGCAGCCCCTGCGCTCGCGATGCCTTGACCGTTCGCAAGGCGCCAGGCGGCGCGCATGCCTACGATCGGCCGGATGCGAGACGCGATCCCTCGCCGCCCGGCCAAGCCGATTCCGTTCATCGTCCTGCAGGAGTCTTCGGCGACGGCGCCGCAGTCGCCCGGATTCGCGCTCTGGCAGCTCGGCTTCCGCCCGTTCTACCTGCTCGCCGGGATCTTCGGCGCGCTTTCGGTCGCGCTCTGGGCGGCGCAGTTCTCGGGCGTGCTCGGCGCGACGTACCTGCCGGGTCCGGCGTGGCACGCGCACGAGATGCTGTTCGGCTTCGCGCTCGCGGTCATCGTCGGCTTTCTCTTCACCGCCGGGCGAAACTGGTCGGGTCGGCCGACGCCGCGCGGCGCGCCGCTCGCCGCGCTCGCGGCGCTCTGGCTCGCCGCGCGCTGCCTGGCGCTGACGCCGTACGGCTGGATCGGCGCGATCGTCGGGCCGGCGTTCGCGCTCGCCGCCGCGATCGGTCTCGCGATCCCGCTCGTCGGCGCGCGCAACCGCCGCAACTACGTCTTCGTCGCGCTGCTCGTCGCGCTCGCTGCGCTCGACCTCGTCTTCCATCTCGCCGCGCTCGGCGTCTTCGCGGTGCCCGAGTTCTTCGGCGTTCGCGTCGCGCTCGACGTCGTCCTCTTCGTGATGGCGCTGATGTCCGGGCGGGTGATCCCGATGTTCACCAACAACGCTCTGCCGAACGCCGGCGCCGAGCGCTCGCCCGAGCTCGAGCGGTTCGCGCTCGGTTCGATCGTCGCCCTCGCCGCCGCCGACCTCCTCGACGTCGACGGAGCGACGCTCGCGGCCGTCGCGTTCGTCGCCGCTGCGCTGCACGCGCTGCGCTGGAGCCTCTGGCGGCCGTGGAAGACGGTGCGCACGCCGATCGTCTGGGTGCTGCATGTCGCCACGCTGTGGATCCCGATCCACCTCGCCCTGCGCGCCGCGGCTGCGCTCGGCTGGGTCGCGAGCACCGCGGCGTCGCACGCGCTGACGGTCGGTGCGCTGGGCGGCCTCGTGCTCGGGATGATGACGCGCACGTCGCGCGGCCACACCGCGCGGCCGCTGCGCGCCGACGCGTTCGACGTCGCGAGCTATGCGCTGGTCACGCTCGCGGCGGTCGTTCGCGTCGTGCTGCCGATCGCCGCTCCGGCGATGACGATGGCGGCGATCGTCGGCTCGGCGGCGCTCTGGTCGGCGGCGTTCGCGATCTTCGCGGTGCGCTACTGGCCGGTGCTGACGCGTCCGCGCATCGACGGCGCACTAGGCTGATGCAGCCTTGCGCTTTCGCAAAACCCTGCGAAGCGCGAATCGCGAACATCCGGAATGCCGGCCGCGGCAACGGTGTTCGCTGCCGCGGTGCCGCGCCGGAGCCCACATGCCACCTGCACCGCTTCCCTCGTCCGCCCTCGTTCGCGGCAGCGCCACGATCGTCGCAATCGCAGCCGCGCTGGCGCTCGTCGTCGCGTGCAGCAAGGCCGACGCGCCCGCCACCGCGGCGTCGGCGCCCGCCAGCGGCGCAACGCCAACCGCCCTCGCGGCGGTGCGAGACGATCCGTACGACTCGGCGAAGATGGACTTCAAGCCGGCGCCGGCGCAGCTCTCGAGCCAGCGCCACACCGGCGCGTTCGCTTCCGGCTCGGCGCTCAACATGGAAGCGACGCTCGCGCCGCTCGACCCGTCGCCGGTCAAGGAGATCCGCCTCGACACGACGCACAAGATCATCGAGATCGCTCCGGGCGTCCGCTTCAGCGCGTGGACGTTCGGCGACAAGGTCCCGGGCCCGGTGATCCGCGCCCGGGTCGGCGACAAGATCCGCTTCACGATGACCAACCGCTCCGACGAGCCGGCGCCGGGAATCCAGCTCACCGCGGCGCCGATGATGCATTCGATGGACTTCCACTCCGCGATGGTCTCGCCGCAGGACAAGTACCGCTCGATCGCACCGGGGCAGACGATCTCGTTCGAGTTCACCGCGAACTACGCCGGCGTCTTCATGTACCACTGCGGCACGCCGATGGTGCTGGAGCACATCGCGTCGGGCATGTACGGGATGATGATCGTCGAGCCGCGCAACGGCTATCCGACCAAGGTCGACCGCGAATACGCCGTCGTGCAGAGCGAGTTCTATACCAAGCCGGACCCGCAGAAGCGCAAGATCGACGGCCATGTGTTGCAGGTCCTCGACGGCGACCGCGTGCGCGCGAAGGCGCCGACCTACACCGTCTTCAACGGCCGCTACAACGGCCTGGTCGAAACGCCCGTCGTCGCCAAGCCCGGCGAGCGCGTTCGCATCTTCGTCCTCAACGTCGGCCCGTCGAACACGTCGAGCTTCCACGTCGTCGGCACGATCTTCGACCGCGTCTGGATCGACGGCAATCCCGACAACCAGTTCCGCGGCATGCAGACGGTGCTGCTCGGCTCGTCGAGCGGCGCGATCGTCGAGGCGATCATTCCCGAGGCCGGCAACTACGTGATGGTCGACCACCACTTTGCCAACGCCTCCCAAGGCGCGATCGGCATCATCGCCGCCGGCGGCTCGGCGGCGGACCCCGAGCACCACAACATCCCCGCGACCGCAGCGCCGACCGACGCCGCGGCGGTGCAGGGCAAGCTCGCGTTCGAGTCGAAGTGCCTCGCGTGCCACTCGATCGCTGGCGGCGACAAGGTCGGCCCCGACCTCTACGGGGTCACCAAGCACGTCGACGACGCCTGGCTGACGCGCTGGCTGAAGGCGCCCGAGCAGATGCTGCAGAGCGATGCCCACGCCAAGGCGCAGCTCGAGAAGTACAAGCTGCCGATGCCGAACCAGGGCCTCTCCGACGGGGAGATCAAGCAGTACATCGCGTACTTCAAGTGGGCCGACCAGAACCTGCAACCCAAGGGCGATGCGCAGCCGCAGCCGTCGGCGCCGGGAACCGCGTTGCCGCCTTCGCAGACGCGATCGGCCGCACCGATGGCCGGCCACGGCACGGGCGGCAAGCCATGAGACGCGCGGCGATCGCCATCGTCCTCGCGTTGCAGATCGCGCCGGCGCTCGCGTGCGGCGCGTGCGACGAGGACAAGATCGCGGCGACCTACGACCACGCCGCCGTGCAGCGGGCGAAGGCACGACAACGCGTCGTCGTCTTCTGCGACGTCCAGGGGCCGCCGCTCGACGCCGCGAGCGTGCGCCGCGTCGCCGCCGCGACGAGTGGAGTCGACGCTGCGACCGTGCGGACTTCGGCGGCGCCGGCGACGCTCTCGTTCACCGTCGACCCGCGCAAGCGCTCGCCGCAAAGCGCGGCGTCGGCGCTGCAACGCGGCGCTCCCTCGGGAACGCGGATCGCGATCGTCCGCGTGCTCGGCGCATGATGCGCGGCCGCGCGGCCGCGATCAGCGCCGCGGCGAGCTCGCCGCGCCGGCGCGCCAGCGCGCGAGCAGCTCTGCCTCGCGCTCGGGGGTCAGCCCGGCGCGCAGCTTCGCCTGCCGCGCCGGCGGTTGCGCGCGGAACCACGCGAGGGTGTCGGCAGCGGTCGCGGCGAGCGACCTGAAGGTCAGTCCCGCGGCGCGCGCGCGCGCGATCGAGCGGCGCGCGAAGCCGGCGCTCTCGCCCTCGCCTGGCACCCACACCGGCAGGTCGCTCCACGGCGAGACCTGTTCGGCCTCGAGAAACGTCGTCGGTACCCAGGTGACGCGAGCGTCGGCCCGAACTCCTTCGGCGATCCCCGCGAGCATCGCGCGCATCGTCAGCGGTTGCGCAGGTCCGGTGGCGTTGAACGTTCCCGTCGTTCGCGTCTCGGCCATCCGGATCGTCCACTCGGCGAGATCGCGCGCGTCGATGAACTGCACCGGGTCCGAGCCGTCGCCCGGAGCGAGGACGTCGCCGCCGCGCGCGAGGCGCACCGGCCAGTAGGTGAAGCGATCCGTCTCGTCGCCGGGACCGACGATGAGCCCCGGGCGGATCACGGTCGTGCGCGCGCCGAACCGGCGACGCGCTTCCTGCTCGCTCACCGCCTTCAACGGCCCGTAGAGCTCGCCGATGCGGCCGCGCAGCGTCTCGCCGGTCTCGGCCATCGCATCGGCGCCGGTGTACGGCGCGACGGCGGCGGACTCGTCCTCGGCCTTGTCGTTCGTCCCGTAGACCGAGATCGTCGAGATGAAGACGTACTGCCCGACCCGATCGCCGAGGACGCGCGCCGCGTCGCGAACCCAGAACGGCAGCGTCGTCGGATTGTCGATGCAGACGTCCCACGTGCCGCCTTCGAGCGCCTTCAGGTCGCCGGTGTTGCGATCGCCGACGAGCTCGACGACCGCGCCGGGCCACGCGTGCGGGCTGCGGCCGCGGTTGAAGAGCGTGACGTGGTGGCCGCGCGCGAGCGCGTACGCCACCTGATGCGGGCCGGTGAAGCCGGTGCCGCCGAGGATGAGGATGCGCAGCCGCCGCTTCGGCTCGGCGCCGGCGGCGTCGGCGGCAGCGGCAGCGGCGAATGCGGGTGCCGCGAGCGCGGGCAGCGCAGCGGCAGCGTGGAGAAGATCGCGGCGGGTCATCGTGGCCATGGCTGGAGGGTCGGTCCGGTCCGTCGATGCTAGGCGAGCAGCCCTGCGGTTGCACGCGCGCTCCGCCGGGCCGATGATCGCCGCGCCGTCCGCCGGAGAAACCGATGCACCTCGCTTCCGACTTCGCCTCCCGTCGCCGCACGATTGTCGTCGCCGGCAGCGCGCTCGCGCTCGTCGCGCTCGTGCGACCCGATCGCGCCCTCGCCCAGGCCGGCGCGACGAAGCTGCGCATCGGCACGATCGGCGCCGGCCGCATCGGCGGAGCGGTCGGCGGACTGTGGGTCCGCGCCGGCCATCCGGTGATGTTCTCGTCGAAGGACGCGAGCGAAGGCAAGGCGCTCGCCGAGAAGCTCGGGCCGCCCGCGCGCGCCGGCAGCGTCGAGGAGGCGATCGCGTTCGGCGACGTGATCTTCCTCGCCGTTCCCTACGGCGCGATGCCCGCCATCGGCCGCGAGTACGGCGCAGCGTTGAAGGGCAAGATCGTGCTCGACGCCGGCAACGCCGTCTCCGCTCGCGACGGCCCGATCGCCGACGAGGCCGACCGCGACGGCATCGGGCTCACCACGCAGAAGTACCTGCCCGGCGCACGCATCGTTCGCGCCTTCAACACCATCGGCTACACGATCCTCCAGGCAGAAGCCGGCCGCGCCGACCCGAAGCTGCCGATTCCGATCGCCGGCGACGACGCCGACGCGGTCCGCATCGCCGGCGAGCTCGTCCGCGACGCCGGCTTCGAGCCGGTCGTCGCCGGCAGCCTCGCCGACGCGCGCCGCTTTCAGCGCGGCGCTCCCGGCTACGGGCCGAAGGCGAACGCCGCCGAGCTGCGCGAGAAGCTGCGCTCGGCGCCGTGACGGCGCTCGGCGGGCGGCTGCGCGCGCTGCTTCCCGCGACCGCCGCCGAGCGGCGCGCGGCGCTGTGGTCGTTCGCGTACTTCTTCGCGCTGCTCGCGGCGTACTACGTGCTGCGGCCGTTGCGCGACCAGATGGCGATCGCCGGCGGCGTGCCGCGGCTGCCGTGGCTCTTCACGGCGACGTTCGTGACGCTGCTCGTCGCGCAGCCGGTCTACGGCGCGCTCGTCGCGCGGCTGCCGCGACAGCGCTTCATCGCGATCGTCTACCACTTCTTCGCGCTCAACCTCGCCGCGTTCTGGCTGCTGCTGACGCTCGACGTGGAGACGATTGCGGTCGCGCGCGTCTTCTTCGTCTGGGTGAGCGTCTTTAGCCTGTTCGCGGTCGCCGTGTTCTGGTCGTTCATGGCCGACCTTTTCGACAGTGAGCAGGGCAAGCGCCTGTTCGGCTTCATCGGCGCGGGCGGAACGATCGGCGCGCTGCTCGGCCCGGCGATCACGATCGTCCTCGCCGAGCCGCTCGGGCCGAGGAACCTGCTCCTCGTCGCCCTGGTCCTGCTCGAGCTGGCGGTCTTCTGCGTCCACCGTCTCGAGCGCGCCGCGACGTCGGGCGCACCGCGGCCCGCCGCCGCCGCCCACGACGCGGTCGTCGGCGGCGGCGCGTTCGCAGCGATTCCCGAGATCGTGCGCTCGCCGTACCTGCTCGGACTCGCCGCCTGGTCGTGCCTGCTCTCGTTCGGCGCGACGGTGCTCTACTTCGCGCAGGCCAACGTCGTCGCCGCCGAGGTGCATGGCGCGGCGGCACAGACGCGCATCTTCGCGAGCGTCGACCTCGCAGTCGGCGTGCTCACCCTCGCGACGCAGGTCTTCGCGACCGGACGATTCCTCGCCCGCTTCGGCGTCGGCGTCGCGTCAGCGGTGCTGCCGGCGGTCTTCGTCGTCGGCTTCGCTGCGCTCGGCTTCGCCGCGCTCGGCTCGGCACCGACGCTCGCTGTCGTCCTCGCCTTGCAGGTCGCGCAGCGCTGGGCAAACTTCGCGATCGCAAACCCGGCGCGCCAGGTCTTCTTCACCGTCGTCGGCCGCGAGGAGAAGTACAAGGCGAAGAGCTTCATCGACGTCGTCGTCTACCGCGGCTCGGACGCGCTCTGGGGCTGGCTGTACGAGAGCGTGCACGCGATCGGGCTGAAGCTCGGCGCGATCGCGCTCGTGGCGATCCCGGTCGTCGCGGCGTGGCTGGCGCTGTCGACGTCGCTCGGCCGCATGCACGATCGCCGACGTTGACGCCGATCAAGGCAGCGCGCGTGCAGCGGTGACGCGCTCGTCCGGCGGGTGTCCAATCGAAGCGCGATGCGAGCAAGACAAGCGGTGAAGTCATGAAACGCGCGCTGGTGCCGCTCGACGGCTCGGACGACGCGCTGCGCGCGTTCGCGCACGCGATCGGCGAACTGCGCGGCAGCGTCGATGCCGAGCTGCACGTCGTCAACGTGCAGGCGCCGCCGGTCCACCCTTGGCCCGGCAAGCTCGTGTCGCCCGATGTCGTCGACGCGGAGCTGCGGCGCGCCGGCGAGGCGATCGTCGCTGCGGTCGAGCGGCCGGCAGCCGCGGCTGGCGTGGCGTGCGTCGGTCACGTCCGCATCGGGCACGCCGCCGAGGAAATCGCGGAGTGTGCGCGCGAGCTCGGCTGCGACGCGATCGTGATGGGGACGCGCGGGCTCGGCCGCGTCGCGAACCTGGTGCTCGGCTCGGTCGCGCACAAGGTCGTGCAGCTCAGCCACATGCCCGTGACGCTCGTCCGCTAGCGCCGGGCGTGCGAACGGCGCCAGCGAGGCGCGCGCAGTTGATCCTCGTCAAGCGCGCAGGGTCCGCCGGATCTCGACGCGTCGACCCGCGACGAATAATCGCCGCATGCAGCCGCTCCCGAGCGATTCTCCGCCGACCGTGCACGCGCCCCGCCGTGCGCGCGCCGTCGCCGCAGCGCGCACCGGCCGGGCGACGAAGAGCCGCTGGCCGGCGAAGCTCGACTTCGCACAGAGCGCAAGCGGACTGCTGCTCGGCGTCTTCATGTGGGGCCACATGCTCTTCGTCTCGACGATCCTCGTCAGCGAGGACGCGATGTGGGCGGTGGCGAAGTTCTTCGAGGGCTACTTCCTGCTCGGGAAGCCCTATCCGATCCTCGTCTCGTTCGTCGTCGCCGGCGTCTTCACGCTCTTCATCGTCCACGCGGCGCTGGCGCTGCGCAAGTTCCCGATCAACTACGGCCAGTACCGCACCTACCGCGACCACATGGCGATGATGCGGCACGAGGACACGACGCTGTGGTACTGGCAAGTCGTCACCGGCTTCGCGATGTTCTTCCTCGCCTCGGTGCACCTGTACCAGATGATGATGCACCCGGAGCAGATCGGGCCGTGGGCCTCTGCGGACCGCGTCTGGAGCGGGTCGTGGTGGCCGCTCTACCTGGTGCTGCTGTTCGCGGTCGAGCTGCACGGCGGCATCGGTCTTTATCGCCTCGCGGTCAAGTGGGGCTGGTTTGCCGGCGCCGACGATCGCGCGACGCGGCGCAGGCTAAAGGCGCTGAAGTGGGCGCTGTCGGCCTTCTTCATCGCCCTCGGCCTGGCGACGCTCGCTGCCTACATCAAGATCGGCATGGGCCGCGACGCGCGCATCGGCAAGGAATTCGTGCCGAGCTGGCAACAGACGTCGC
>DATJIM010000451.1:0-2746 GCA_035493195.1 Caldimonas sp. | reverse complement strand
GGCCTCTTCTGGATGGTGATGCTGCTGTCGGCGCTCACCGTCTGGATGCTGCTCGGAACCTGGCGCCACATGCGCCGACGGCTGCAGATGCAGGCCGCGCTCGTCTCGGAGACGAACTTCCGGCGCGCGATGGAGAACTCGATGCTCACCGGCATGCGCGCGATGGACATGGAGGGCCGGATCAGCTACGTCAATCCGGCGTTCTCGGCGATGACCGGCTTCTCGGAGAGCGAGCTGATCGGCCACACGCCGCCGTTCCCGTACTGGCCGCACGACCGCCGCGACGAGAACGCGCGGTTGCTCGAGCAGGAGCTGCAGGGCAAGAGCCCGACCGGCGGCATCGAGGTCAAGGTGATGCGGAAGGACGGCTCGATCTTCGACGCCCGCATGTACGTCTCGCCGCTGATCGACCCGAAGGGCCACCAGACCGGCTGGATGACGTCGATGACGAACATCACCGAGGCCAAGCGGATCCGCGACCAGCTGACGGCGTCGCACGAGCGCTTCACGACCGTGCTCGAGGGCCTCGACGCCGCCGTCTCGGTGCTCTCGGTGCAGCAGGGCGAGCTGCTGTTCGCGAATCGGTCGTACCGGCTCTGGTTCGGCGCCGACTCGAAGGGCCACGCCGAGCTCTCGGGCGGCGACGCGTCGCTGCACGCGGAGGCCAACAACGACGAGACGGTCGACGCGCTCGGCGGCCTGCCGGCGCAGGAGCTCACCGCCGCCGGCTCCGACTCGCGCGAGGTCTACGTCGAGTCGCTCGGCAAGTGGCTCGACGTCCGCGCGCGCTACCTGCAGTGGACCGACGGGCGGCTCGCGCAGATGTTGATCGCGACCGACATCACCGAGCGGCGCAACGCCGAGGCGGTCGCCGCCAAGCAGGCCGAGAAGGCGCAAGTGACGAGCCGGCTGGTGACGATGGGCGAGATGGCGTCGTCGGTCGCGCACGAGCTGAACCAGCCGCTCACCGCGATCACCAACTACTGCAACGGCATGGTGACGCGGGTGCAGAACGACACGATGGCCAAGAACGACCTCGTCGCCGCGCTCGAGAAGACGTCGCGCCAGGCGGAGCGCGCCGGCCAGATCATCCACCGCATCCGCGCGTTCGTGAAGCGCAGCGAACCGCAGCGCCAGAAGGCGTCGGCGCAGACGATCGTCGAGGACGCGGTCGACCTCGCCGGCATCGAGCTCAGGCGCCGCAACGTCGCGATCCAGACCTACGTCGCGCAGCGGCTGCCGGCGCTGATGGTCGATCCGATCCTGATCGAGCAGGTCGTCCTCAACCTGCTGAAGAACGCCGCCGAGGCGATCGACGACGCGCAGTTGCCGGCGGCGCGCCGCCGCATCGAGCTGCGGGTCGTGCCGCGCCACACCGCCGAGGAAGGCGACGTCATCGAGTTCACCGTCAGCGACAAGGGCCCGGGCCTGCGCGACGAGGTGATCCGCCGCATGTACGAGGCGTTCTTCTCGACCAAGGTCGATGGCCTCGGCATCGGCCTGAGCCTGTGCCGATCGATCATCGAGAGCCACCACGGCAGGATCAAGGCAGTGAACCTCTACAATGGCGACACCCCTGTGGGCTGCCGCTTCTCGTTCACGCTGCCGGTCGCCACCACCATCACGGCCCCGGCGGCCGTCACCGCATGAGCCTCATCCCCAAGCGCGGCACTGTCTACGTGGTCGACGACGACGAAGCCGTCCGCGACTCGCTTCAATGGCTGCTCGAGGGCAAGGACTACCGCGTCAAGTGCTTCGACTCGGCCGAGTCGTTCCTCGCCCGCTTCGACCCGCGCGAGGTCGCGTGCCTGATCGCCGACATCCGGATGGACGGCATGAGCGGCCTCGAGCTGCAGGACAAGCTGCTCGAACGCCGCTCGCCGCTGCCCGTGACGTTCATCACCGGCCACGGCGACGTGCCAATGGCGGTGACGACGATGAAGAAGGGCGCCGAGGACTTCATCGAGAAGCCGTTCAAGGAGGACGAGCTCGTCGCCCTCGTCGAAAAGATGCTCGAGCGCGCCCGCCTCGACTTCTCGAAGCACCAGGAAGCGGCGAGCCGCGATGCGCTGCTGTCGCGCCTGACGACGCGCGAGGCGCAGGTCCTCGAGCGCATCGTCGCCGGGCGGCTGAACAAGCAGATCGCCGACGACCTCGGCATCAGCATCAAGACGGTCGAGGCGCACCGCGCCAACATCATGGAGAAGCTGAACGCGAACACGGTCGCCGACCTGCTCAAGATCGCGCTCGGCGCCCAGAGCAAGGCCTAGGCCGTTGACGCAGGCGCGTCTGATCGACGGCGCGCAGATCGCACGCGAGCTGCGTGCCGCACTTGCGAAGCGCGTCGCCGCCCTCGCCGCTTCCGGCACGACGCCGGGACTCGCAGTGATCCTCGTCGGCGACGATCCCGCGAGCCGGATCTACGTCCGCAACAAGGTGCGGGCGTGCGCCGAGGTCGGCATCCGCTCGCTGCAGGAGACGTACCCCGAGACGCTCGGCGAGGGCGAGCTGCTCGCGCGCATCGAGGCGCTGAACGCCGACAGGAGGGTGCACGGGATCCTCGTCCAGCAGCCGCTGCCGAAGCACATCTCAGCCGCGCGCGTCATCGAGGCGATCGCGGCGGCGAAGGACGTCGACGGCTTCTCGATCGAGAGCGCCGGCAGGCTCGCCGCCGGAGTCGCCGGCTTCCGCCCGTGCACGCCATGGGGCTGCCTGCGGCTGATCGAGAGCACCGGGGTCGAGCTGC
>DATJIM010000450.1:0-2907 GCA_035493195.1 Caldimonas sp. | reverse complement strand
CTCGGCTCCGACACCGGAGGCTCGATCCGCTTCCCGTCGGCGGCGAACGGCGTCACCGGGATCAAGCCGACGTGGGGGCGCGTCTCGCGCTTCGGCTGCTTCGAGCTGGCGGCGTCGCTCGACCACATCGGCCCGATGTGCAGGAGCGCCGCCGACGCGGCGATCGTGCTGCAGGCGATCGCCGGCAGCGATCCGCGCGACCCGACCGCGCTGCTCGCCGACGTTCCCGGCTATCTCGCCGGCGACGACGGCACGCTGCGCGGCATGCGGATCGGCTTCGACGAGCGCTACGCGCTCGACGACATCGAGCGCGACGTGCGGCGCGCGGTCGAGGCGACGGTCGCGACGGTGCGCGCGCTCGGCGCCGAGATCGTCGCGCTCCGCTTTCCCGACGTCGCCGCGATGACCGCGGACTGGGGACGACACTGCGCGGTCGAGACCGCCGTCGCGCACGAGAAGACGTTCCCGGCGCAACGCCATCGCTACGGACCAGGGCTCGCGGGCCTGATCGACGCCGGCCGCGCGCTGAGCGCGACCGAGTACCAGCAGATCCTGCTCCGACGGCGCGACTTCGCAGGGCGCGTCGCCGCCGCGCTCGCGCCGGTCGATGCGATGCTGATCCCGGCGCAGCCGATCGCGGCGCCGACGGTGGCGCGGATGACGACGCTCGGCCAGGTGCCGGCGGAGCTCGCGGCGCTGATCCGCTACACGGCGCCGTTCGACATGTCCGGCAATCCGACGGTGACGCTGCCGGCCGCGTTCACGTCAGGCGGCTTGCCGATCGCGGTGCAGTTCGTCGGCCGCCCGCTCGGCGAAGCCGCGGTCGTTCGCGCCGGGCGCGCGTTCCAGCGCGTCACCGACTTCCACCGCCGCCACCCCCGCGTCTAGCACGATCGCGCGCGTCAGGCTGCGGGTCGCTCGGCGGCTTCGATCAGCGTCGTCAGCAAGCGTTCGAGCTGGCGCGCGTTGCGATCGCCGAGCAGCGCGCGCAACGCGGCGTGGTGCGCGTCGACCTTGCCTTGCAGCTCTTCGAGGAGGTCGAGGCCGCCGTCGGTCGCGTACACGAGGACGCGGCGGCTGTCCTCGGGATCGGCGGCGCGCTGCACGAGCGACTTGCCGACCATCCGGTCGATCAGCTTGGTGAGCGTCGGCGGATTCATCTCCATCCGCTCGGCGAGCTCGCCCATCGTGTGGCCTTCGGCGTCGGCAAGGAGGCGCAGCACGCGCCAATGATCGGAGGTGACGCCGTCGCGGCCGATCGCGCGGTCGAGCCGCTCGCCGACGACGCGGCCGGCGCGCTCGAGGAGCAGGCCGAGGTGGTGGTCGTTGCGCTTCATCGCTGTGCTATTGTAGAAGTTGCTTTCTCGGGAAAGCAAAACGAGGGGATGCAAAAGCCCCCGCGCTCACGCGCGCAGAACGGGAGTCACTCACGATGGTTCAGGCGGCAGTCGACCATTGCGTCGGCGCGAAGAGCGCGCCGTCGGCTCGCCGCGCGCGCCGCACGGCAGTGCGCCACGAATCGCTCGCCAACGGCGACGACTTCGTCGTCGGCTTGCTCGTCCCCATCAACGGCTCGGCGGGAATCTGGGGGCCGTCGTCGATCGCCTGCGCTCAGCTCGCGCAGGCCGAGATCAACGCCGCGGGCGGACTCCTCGAGCGGCGACTCCGTTTGTGCGTCATCGACTCTTCGGACGAGGCGCTCGAGGTCGGCAGCGTGACGGCGCAGCTGATGCACGCCGGTGCGATCGACGCGATCGTCGGCATGCACACGAGCCAGGTCCGCCAGCGGGTCCTGAAAGACGTCGCGCGCCAGATCCCGTACGTCTACACGCCGCTCTACGAGGGCGGCGAGCGCACGCCCGGGGTGTTCGCGATCGGCGAGACGCCGGGGCGGCAGCTGCGACCGGCGATCGAGTACCTCGCCGGCCGTTACCGCGCGCGGCGCTGGATGTTCGTCGGCAACGACTACTGCTGGCCGCGCGTCTCGCACCGGCTCGCCGCACGCTACGTCGCCGAGCAGGGCGGCGAGGTCGTCGCCGACCGCTACCTGCCGTTCAACGTCGACGACTTCTCGGAGCTGCTCGACGAGATCCGCAAGCTGAAGCCGCACGCGATCCTGCTTTCGCTCATCGGCCAGGACGCGGTGCAATTCAACCGCGCGTTCGGTGACCTCGGCCTGGCGCGCGACATGTTTCGCCTCTCGTGCGCGATCGAGGAGAACGGGCTGCTCGCGATCGGTGCCGACAACACCGAGGGGCTGTACGTCTCGTCGGGCTACTTCGGCTCGCTCGAGAGCGACGCCAACATGGCATTCAAGGAGCGCTACCACAACCACTTCGGCCAGCGCGCGCCGACGCTCAACGCGCTCGGCCAGTCGACCTACGAAGGCGTCCACTTCATGGCCGCGCTCGCCCGCCGCGCCGCCGACGACGACGCGCCGCTGCTCGGCGACCGCGCGCCGCCGCTCGCGTTCCGCTCGGTGCGCGGCATCTCGTACTTCGGCAACGAGCGCTGCGCCCACCCGACGTACCTCGCCGAGGCCGGCGGGCACTTCTTCCAGCGTCCGGTCGCGCTCTGATTCGAAGAGGGTCTGCAGAGGGGCGCGCGGCCGGCGAGCGGTGGGTACGCCCTGGGCTCCGCCGGCCGTGCCGGCCATCACGGGCCAGAAGGACTCCGTTCGGGCAGGGCGCAGTGAGACGCCCGCCGCTGCCGGCGGACCCATTGCGCACCCACCACTCGCCGTCCGAGTTCTGGCAACCGTGATTCGTTGCACCGCGCGGTGCGGGGCGGCGAGTGGCGGGCATGACTTGAGTCCGCTGGCAGCGGCAATCGTCTGATCGCGCCATGGCTCAACGGAGTACTTCTGGCCGGTGATAGCCGGCAAGGCCAGCGGAGCCCGGGGCATGC
>DATJIM010000449.1:0-5981 GCA_035493195.1 Caldimonas sp. | reverse complement strand
CGCGAGCTGCACGACGAGCTCGGCGCTCTCCTGACCGCCGCCAAGCTCGACGCGGCACGGCTGAAGTCGCGCCTCGGCAAGACGACGACGCCGGAGATCGTCGAGCGCATCGCCCACCTCAACGAGACGCTGAACGGCGGCATCGCGCTCAAGCGACGGATCATCGAGGACCTGCGCCCGTCGTCGCTCAGCAACCTCGGCCTCGTCGCCGCGCTCGAGATCCTGCTGCGCGAGTTCTCTTCGCGCAGCGAGATCCAGGTCGTCGAGAACCTCGCACCGGTGACGGTCAGCGCGCCGGCACAGCTGACCATCTACCGCCTCGTTCAGGAAGCGCTGACCAACGTCGTCAAGTACGCCAAGGCGAACGAGGTCGTCGTCTCGCTGCAGCCTTCGGCGGACGGCGGCGCCACCGTCGCGGTGCGCGACAACGGCATCGGCTTCGACACCACGGCACCCCGGCTTGCGCGCCACGGCCTGATCGGCATGCGCTACCGCGTCGAGGCCGACGGTGGCACGATGCGCCTCGAGTCGGCGCCCGGCGAGGGCACGCTGATCGAAGCGACGCTGCCGCCGGCTCCCCCGGTCGCCGCCGAGGGCGATGGCAACGCCGCTCTGGCGGCCGCCGCGGAAGCCTGAACGCCGGGTTTACGTGTCGGTCGTGTCCTACCCGGCTCGGGTGGGTCCCCCGACACAGGCGCGCGCGCAGCACCTATGCTTCGCCGACAACGAGGAACGCACACTGGGCTCCTTGTCGTTCTTCCGGCCTGCGGGCACGAGAAGCGGAATCCGCCACCCCACCAGCAAAGGACCAGCGATGGACACGGGAAACACCACGGGAATCAAGTCTCAGGCTCAGCAAGCGCAAGAGATGACCGACAACGCCGCGAACGCGACGCAGGGCGCGATCCGTTCGACGCAGCGCGCGACCGACCAGGCGCTCGACCGCCTGTCCGACACCGTCGAAGGCGTTCGCAGCAAGGCCGGGCCGATGCTGAACAAGGTGGCTTCGCAGGCCGAGGCCGCCGCGCGCCGCGGCATGGATGCGGTGCGCGACACCTCGCAGCAACTGCGCGATCGCGCGGCGCAGGCGCAGGACATGACCGTCGCCTACGTCAAGGACGAGCCGATCAAGGCGATGCTGATCGCTGCCGCGACCGGCGCGCTGCTGATGGGCCTGATCACGCTCATCAGCCGCTCGCGCGACTGACGACGCGGGTCGCGCCATGATCCACCCCCTGCTGCGGCTGGCGGCGACCCAGCCGCACCTGATCGGCGATCACGTCGAGAACTACGCCGCCCTCGTCGGCGAGGAGGTGAACAAGGTGTCGACGGCGTGGCTGACACGGATCGGCCTCTACGTCGGTGCGCTCGTCCTCTTCCTCGTCGGTCTGGTGCTGGTCGGGGTCGCGCTGATGCTGCGCGCGACGGTGCCGGCGAGCGACTATTCGGCCGGCTGGGCGCTTCTCGTCGTTCCGCTGACACCGTTCGTGCTCGGCGCGATCTGCGTCGTGGTGGCGCGCGCGAAGCCGATCGAGAACGCGTTCGCGACGGTCAAAAAGCAGATCAACGCCGACATGGCGATGCTGCGCGAGGTCGCGTCGTGAGCACCGTCGCTTCACCAGCCGACGCAGCGACTGCGGCCAAGGACCGCGTCGCTGCCGCCGGAGCACGCGTCGCCGGCGAGGCCCGCGCCGCCGCCGACGCCGTCAGCGATGCGGCGCGCCGCGCCAAGGACGAACTCAACGACGTCCCCGCGACCGACCGCCTGGCGGCCTCGCGCGGTGCGCTGCGGCTGGCGATGATGGACATCGCACATCCGCCGAAGCGCCCGTCGATCATTCCCGAGTCGGTCGGCAATCTCGGCGATCGCCTGCTCGACCGCCTGCGCGAGCTGCCCGGCGCCGAGTTCATCCTCGAGACGGTCGAGGATTGGTGGGACACCCATCCGCTGCGCACCGCCGGCCTCGTCGCCGAGGATGCGTCGCGCAAGCTCGTGCAACCGATCGCCGAGCGCAACCCGCTCGGCCTCGTGTTCGGCGCCGCCGCCGCCGGCGCACTGCTGCTCCTCGTCAAGCCGTGGCGCTGGCTGCTCCGACCGGCGCTCTTCGTCGGCCTGGTGCCGCAGCTGGCGAGCCACGCGCTGCGCAGGATGCCCGTCGAGTCCTGGCTGCAAATGCTCGCGGGCCCGTCGCTCGCCGGCAAGTCGCGCCGCGGCCGCCGCGCGCGCGCGTCGACGACGGCGGCGGGTTCTTCCAGCTCGGCCGCCCCGGCGGCACACACGTCGGCGAACGAGCGCGAGCGGGCACCGAATTTGCCGTAGGTCCAGCGACGGTTACCTCCCAACGACCCCTTGTCGACCCGCCCGCGCGGCAATCGACCGGTCTCCCTCCGTGGGGTCTTCCAAAAACGCGCTTCGGCGCGTTTTTTTTTCCGCGCAACCCACTGACGGGCTACGCAGGCGGCCGCACCTGTCCTACAGGGGACCACGCGCGGCTCTGATGCAACGCACAACGCCCGGTCCGTACAGTGTTCGTGCTGTTCGGTCAGCCTGACCGGCGCCGCCGGCAAAGGCTGCCATCCCCCAAGGAGACTCTCATGCTGAAGTGGGCCATCATTTTTGCGGTCATCGCCCTGGTCGCCGGGATGTTCGGGTTCACCGGCATCGCCGCGGGCGCTGCCGGAATCGCCAAGATCCTGTTCGTCGTCTTCCTCGTCCTCTTCGTGGCCGTGCTGCTGTTCGCACTGCTCGGCGCCAAGGCGATCTCGAGCAAATGAACACCACCACCACCAACAAGCCGGCAACGCCGGCACAAGCCAGCGGCGAGCGGCTGCGTCTCGACGAGAGCGCGCTCGAGGCCGCCAAGCGCAGCCTCGAAGGCGGCGCCGTCACGCCGAGCTACGGGCCGTGGCGCGAAGACATCATCGAGCTGCTCAACGACGCGCTCGCCACCGAGATCGTGTGCACGCTGCGCTACAAGCGCCACTACTTCACCGCCAAGGGGCTCGCCTCGCCGAAGATCGCGGAGGAGTTCCTCGTCCACGCCAACGAGGAGACGGCGCACGGCGACATGCTCGCCGAGCGGATCGTCCAGCTCGGCGGCGAGCCCGACTTCCAGCCGTCGTCGCTGCTCGAGCGCAGCCATGCCGACTACGATGCGTCGACCGACCTGCAGGCGATGATCCGCGCCAACCTGGTCGCCGAGCGTGTCGCGATCGAGGCGTATTCGCAGATGATCCGGCTGATCGGCGACAAGGACTCGACGACGCGGCGCATCCTCGAGTCGATCCTCAGCCAGGAGCAGGAACACGCCGAGGAGCTGAGCGACTGGCTGAGCGAATGATCGCCTGACTGCAACGCGACCCAGGAGAGACGATGACGCTTCGCACCGCCCGCGCCACCATCCTCGCAGCGATCTCGGTCGCGCTCGCTTCCGGCTGCGCGATCGAGCGCCGCCAGGAGACCGTCGGCGCCTACGTCGACGACTCGGCGATCACGACGACGATCAAGGCGCGGATGGTCGAGGACAAGGCGGTCGACGCCGCGGCGATCGGCGTCGAGACGCTCAACGGCAACGTCCAGCTCTCGGGATTCGCGAAGGACCGGCTCGAGAAGCAGACCGCGGAGAACATCGCGATGAAGGTCAAGGGCGTGAAGACGGTGCAGAACAACATCGCCGTCCGCCCCTGATCTGCCGGCGCGGTTGCAAGGTCGCCACCGCCAAGCTGCTGTTCGCGTTCGTCGTCGAGGTCGCGGGCTCAGCGGCGCTCGTCGGCCGACGGACACGCAGCCGGCTCGCCGCGTGCGACGCGCGCGAGCGCCTCGGCGATGGCGTCGGCGAGACGCGCGATCGCGCGACGGTGCGCCGGTGCCAGGGCGGACAGCGGTCCGGGAGCGGGCTCGCGCAGCAGCCACTCGCAGCGCGACGCGGCGCCACGGCCGCCGCTGCCCTGGATCGTCCACGAGCCCTCGATCCGCGCCTCGCGACCGGGCATCGAGTCGAAGCGTCGCACGTCGACCGCGATCCGCCACGGCGGCGTGCCCGGCGACGGCAGCGTGCGCGCGTCGATCATCCTTTGCCCGACGATCAGCTCCTCGAGCAGCGCCGCCTGGAACTCGTCGCGCAGCGCTGTCGTCCAGCGCTCCTGCTCGAGCACCGCGACGCTGTCGTCGGGCAGGCGGACGACCCACTGCGGCTGGTCGACCTGCACCGGGACTCGCACCGGCTCGAGCAGGATCACCGCGCCGGCTGCCGGCCGCGACGTCGCAGCGCGCGGCGCGATCTCATCGGGCATCAGGCTGTAGTAGTGCGTCACCGGCGGCGTGCCGCAGGCGGCGAGCGCCAGCACCGCGCAGCCGAGCAAGGCGCCTGTGACGCGTCGCGAATCGAATCGGAAGAGCGGACGTGCTCGCATGCGAAGGGCCCGGTCAGCGTTGCGGCACCGGCGCGTCGGCGGGCTTGCCGCGCAGCAGCGCCTCGGGATGCTGTTGCAGATAGTCGGAGAGCAGGCGCAGAGCGCGAGACGTGCGCTGCAGCTCGAGCAGCGTCTCCTCGAGGTTGCGCTGCACCGGTGCGCTCGGGTCGGCGACGTTGCGGTCGAGGCTTTCGAGCGTCGCCTGCGTGCGCTGCAGCGTGCGCTGGACCTCGGCGAGCGCCTTCTGCGCTTCCGGCGACAGCTGGTTGATCGCCTTGCTCGCGCTCGCCAGCGTCGTCCTCAGGTCACGGCCGATCTCGTCGAACGGGATCTTGCTGACCTTTTGCACGATCTCGGCGATCTGCGGCTGCAGCTCGCTCAAGGTGCCCGGCGCGGTCGGCAAGCGCACCGATCCGTCGTCGTCGATCGTCGCCGTGCGCGGCGGGCCGGGAATGAAGTCGAGTGCGACGTAGAGCTGGCCGGTGAGAAGGTTGCCGGTGCGCAGCTGCGCGCGGAGCCCGTTGGCGACGAGTTGCTGGAGCACAGCGGCATCGCCGGCGCCGTGCACGTCGCGCAGCAGCGCCGAGCGCACCGGGCCGAGTCGCGTCGGGAAGATGTCGGCGACGACCTCGACCGGGAAGCGCTTGCGCTTGGCGTCGTAATCGAGCGCGACGGTGCGCACGCGCCCGATGTCGACGCCGAGCAAGTCGATCGTCGCTCCCGGCACGAGGCCCCGGACCGACTGGTCGAATGACATCCGCAGCGGCAGCGCGCTGCCGTCGGGCGGAGCGAGCGCGGAGCGGCGGTCGTTGAAGAGCGCGAAGACGCTGTTCTCCGGCGCCGGCGTCGCCCGCGTTCCGTCGGTCGGCGTTTCGAAGGCAACGCCGCCGGCGAGGATCGACACCAGCGTCTGCGTGTTGACGGTGAGGCCGCTCGCGTTCAGCGTCAGGTCGATTCCGCTCGCGTTCCAGAAGCGGCTGTTCGTCGTCACCAGCTTCGGGTACGGTGCCTCGATGAAGACCTTCACGGTCAGCTCGTCGCGGTCGGCATCGAGCGTGTAGCCGACCAGGCGGCCGACCTGCGTGCGCCGGTAGAAGACGGGCGAGCCGACGTCGAGCGAGCCGAGGTCGCTCGCGCGCAGCACGAAGATCGCTCCCGGCTCGCCGCGCAGCACCAGCGGCGGCGCCTCGAGGCCGACGAACTCGCTGCGAGATCGCGTCGACACGCCGGCGTCGGTGCCGATGTAGGCGCCCGAGAACAGCGTGCCCAGGCCGCTCACGCCGCCGGTGCCGATGCGCGGCTTGACGACCCAGAACGTCGTGTCTTCGACGGCGAACCTCGCCGCGCTCTGGTCGAGTTGGACGACGACGACGACGCGCTCGCGGTCGTCGCGCAGCGCGACGCCGACGACCTTGCCGATCACGACTTCCTTGTAGCGGACCTCGGTCTTGCCGGCCTCGACGCCATCGGCCGACTTGAATTCGATCTCGATCCGCGGCCCGGTGAGAAAGACGCTGCGAACGAGCATCGACGCCGCGATCGCGATCGCGACGGCGGGGACGAGCCAG
>DATJIM010000448.1:0-20480 GCA_035493195.1 Caldimonas sp. | reverse complement strand
CGAGGTCGATGAAGATCGCCTCGCCCGGCGCGACGTCGCGCGTCAGCGCGTGCCCGGTGCCGACGATCGCGACCGACTCGCTCGCGACCATCACCTCGCGGCCGTCGGGGCCCTCGCCTTCGCCGAACGCGAGCGGGCGGATGCCGAACGGGTCGCGGAACGCGAGCAGGCCGTGCCCGGCGATCAGCGCGATCACCGCGTACGAGCCGCGCACCCTGCGGTGCACGGCGGCGACGGCGGCGAAGACCTCCTCGGGCGAGAGCTCGCGGTCGCGCGCGGCGCGCTCGAGCTCGTGGGCGAGGACGTTGATCAGCACCTCGGTGTCGCTGCCGGTGTTGATGTGACGGCGGTCGATGTCGAACAGCTCCTGCTTCAGCGCGGCGGCGTTGACGAGGTTGCCGTTGTGGACGAGGACGATGCCGTACGGCGCGTTGACGTAGAACGGCTGCGCCTCCTCCTCGCTGTAGGCGTTGCCGGCGGTCGGATAGCGGACCTGGCCGAGGCCGACGCCGCCCGGCAGCGCGCGCATGTTGCGGGTGCGAAAGACGTCGCGCACCATGCCGCGTGCCTTCTGCATGTAGCACTTGGTGCCCTGCATCGTGACGATGCCGGCGGCGTCCTGGCCGCGGTGCTGCAGCAGCAGCAGCGCGTCGTAGATCAGCTGGTTGACCGGCGACTTCGCGATCACTCCGACGATTCCGCACATGGGATCAGCTCCTCGTCTCTGAGTGTCGCCCGGCCGGCCTCAGACGGTGCGCTGTGGGGTCGGATCGGTCGCCTCGGGGGCGACGAGCGGCATCAGCTCGCGCAGCATCTGGTCGAGCCAGGCCGCCCCATGCGATTCGCGCCACGCTGCCGACGAAGCCGCCGGTGTGTGCGCGACGACGATCGCGATCGCCAGCAGGACGAGCAGCCCGCGGAGCACGCCGAACACCGCGCCGAGCAGGCGATCGAGCGGCTTCAGCGGCGTCTTGCCGACAAGCGCCGAAACCGCGCGCGCCGCCAGCCCGCAGACGACGAGCGCGACCACGAACGCGATCGCGAACGCGGCGATGTTGTTGAGCGACGGCGAGGCGATCGACAAGTGCGGTGCGATCACCGGCCCGAACCAAAGGCCCGCGAACCACGCAGCGACCCACGCGAGCAGCGACAGGATCTCGAACGTCAGCCCGCGCACGAGCCCGGCGATCGCCGACAGCGCGACGACCGCGAGCATCACGATGTCGATCCAGCCGAGCATCGGCGCGTCGATCACGGCACGTGCTCACAGCGTGAGCAGCACGGCGTTCATGCCGGCCGCCTTGGCCTTCGCGAGTGCGGCCTCGGCGTCGCCGCGCGACGTGAACGGGCCGACGCGGACGCGGATGCGGCTTCCCGCAGACGTCTGCGCGACCTGCGTGTAGGTCTTCAAGCCGAGCTTCTCGACGTTCTTGCGCGTCTCGCGCGCCGCTTCTGCGTCGGCGAAGGCACCAACCTGGACGACGTAGCGCGCCTCCTCGGCCGCCGACGCCGCGCGCCCCTCGAGCAGCGCTCGTGCGCGCTCGCCGTCGTCGGCGCGCGTTCCCGGCGCAGGCGGCGCTGCCGCGACGGCTGCGCTCGCCGCACGCCGCGGCGTCTCGGCCGGCGCGCTCGCGCGTGCCGTCGCGCGAGGAGCGGGAATCTCGCGGCCCGCTTCGGCGCTCGACTCGGTCATGACGCCTTCGTTGCCGCGCGCTGCCGGGCGCTGCGTCGCCGCCGCGGCCGACGTCGGTGCCGCCGATTCGCTCGCCGACGCCGCCGGACGCGCGGCCGTCGAACGCGGCGGCGGCATCGCGAGCGGCGGCAGCGCGTCGCGGCGCGGGATCTCGATCGGAAGGTCGACCGGGATCGGCCGCGGCTGCGTCTCGAAGACGAGCGGAAAACCGATGACGCCGATCGCGAGCAGGACGATCGCGCCGATCAGCCGCTGCCGCGCGCGCGTCCTCGCCTGCTGGACTGCGTCTGCGGGCTCGATCGTGGGCTTGTCGGATGCTGGGTCGCGCTTCTGCCTGAACATGGAGGGCCGAGTGCGAAGCGGATCGAGATGCGAGGCGCTGTCGTCGGCTCAGGAGGCGCGGTGACCGGAGCGCGCCGGGAGACCGTTCTCCAGCACGCCGCCAACGGTGAAGAACGAGCCGAAGACAACGATTCTATCAGCCGGGTCCGCCTCGCCGATCGCAGCGGCGAGCGCAGCCGCGGGTCGCGCATGCTCGGCGACGGCCGCGTGCGCGGTGGCCGCGACGCTGCGCACCGCCGCGGCGAGTTCGGCCGCGCTCGCTGCGCGCGGCGTCGGCAGATCGGTGAGATGCCAGGAATCGACGAGCGGCGCCATCTTCGCGACGATCGCAGCGACGTCCTTGTCGCGCATCACGCCGAAGACCGCGTGCGTGCGCGGGAAGAAGCCCATCTGGTCGAGGTTCAGCGCGAGCGCGGCGATCGCGTGCGGGTTGTGGCCGACGTCGAGGACGATCGTCGGCGCGCCTGGGACGATCTGGAAGCGGCCCGGCAGCTCGACCGTCGCGAGGCCGGTTCGGATCGCCTGCGCGCTGACCGGCAATTGCTCGCGCAACGCTTCGAACGCGGCGAGCGCGCCGGCCGCATTCAGCAGCTGGTTCACGCCGCGCAGCGCCGGATACGCCAGGCCGCCGAGGCGCAGCGCGCGCCCCGACCAGCTCCACTGCTGGCGATCGCCTTCGACGCGGAAGTCGCGGCCGGCGAGCCAGAGCTCGGCGCCGATCCGTTCCGCCTCGGCGATGACGCTGTGCGGCGGCAGCGGGTCGCTGACGATCGCCGGCTTGCCGCTGCGAAAAATCCCCGCCTTCTCGCGGCCGATCGACTCGCGGTCGGGGCCGAGGTACTCGCTGTGGTCGATGTCGATGCTGGTCACGATCGCGCAGTCGCCGTCGAACGCGTTGACGGCGTCGAGCCGGCCGCCGAGCCCGACCTCGAGGATGACGAGATCGAGCGGAGTCGCCGCAAAGAGCGAGACGATCGCGAGCAGCGTGAACTCGAAATACGTGAGCGGGATGTCGCCGCGCGCTCGCTCGACCGCCTCGAAGTGCGACAGCAGCAGCGCGGCGTCGACGCTCGCGCCGCCGATCCGGCAGCGCTCCTCGAAATGGACCAGGTGCGGCTTCGAGTGCAGGCCGACGCGGTAGCCGGCGGCGAGCGCGATGCTCTCGAGCATCGCGCACGTCGAGCCTTTGCCGTTGGTGCCGGCGACGACGATCACAGGCACCGCGAGCGCGAGTCCGAGTCTCGCCTTGACGGTCGCGATGCGGTCGAGCGTGAGCTCGATCGTCTTCGGATGGACGCGCTCGCAGTGGGCGAGCCACTCCGCGAGGGTCCTCGTTGTCAACGCGCGCTCAGGCGACGGCGTCGGACGGCAAGCGCAGCAGCATCGCGAGCTGGCGCGCGATCGTCGCGCGCAGCTCGCGGCGGTCGACGATCATGTCGATCGCGCCGGTCTGGAGCAGGAACTCCGCGCGCTGGAAGCCTTCGGGCAGCTTCTCGCGGACGGTGTTCTCGATCACGCGCGGGCCGGCGAAGCCGATCAGCGCCTTCGGCTCGGCGATGACGACGTCGCCGAGGAACGCGAAGCTCGCCGAGACGCCGCCCATCGTCGGGTCGGCGAGCACGCTCACGTAGGGCAGCCGCGCCTGCGCGAGGTGCGTCAGCGCGGCGTTCGTCTTCGCCATCTGCATGAGGCTCAGCAGTCCCTCCTGCATGCGCGCGCCGCCCGTCGCGGTGAAGCTGACGAACGGCGTGCGCTGCTCGACCGCGGTCCGCACGCCGCGGACGAACCGCTCGCCGACGACCGATCCCATCGAGCCGCCCATGAAGTCGAACTCGAAGCACGCGGCGACGATCGGCAGGCTCATCAGCGCGCCGCCCATCACGATCAGCGCGTCGGTCTCGCCGGTGTTCTCGAGCGCGTCCTTCAGCCGCTCGGGGTACTTCTTGCTGTCCTTGAACTTGAGCGCGTCGACCGGGATCACCTCTTGGCCGATCTCGAAGCGCCCTTCGGCGTCGAGGAAGCTGTCGAGCCGCGCACGCGCGCCGATCCGGTGGTGGTGTGCGCACTTCGGGCAGACGTTGATGTTCTTCTCGAGGTCGCTCTTGTAGAGGACCGTCTCGCACGCCGGGCACTTGACCCAGATGCCCTCGGGAACGCTGCGCCGCTCGCTCGGGTCGGTCGGCTGGATCTTCGGCGGCAGAAGCTTCTCGAGCCAACTCATCGCGGAACTCCTTGTGAGCGAGCGGCCGGCGCGTCGAGCGCGCTGCGGATGCCGGCGACGAACTCACCGGCGACTCGCGGCGCGTCGTCGCGCGGCGCGCCTTCGAGCAATTGCACGAGCGCGCTGCCGATGACGACCGCGTCGGCGACATCGGCGACCGCGCGCGCGGTCGCGCCGTCGCGGATTCCGAAGCCGACGCCGACCGGCAGCCGAACGTGCGCCTTGATTCTCGGGATCATGTCCTGGACGGCGGCGATGTCGAAGTGCCCGGCACCGGTCACGCCCTTGAGCGAGACATGGTAAACAAATCCGCGCGCCACCTTCGCGACTGCGGCGATCCGTTCGTCGGTCGACGTCGGCGCGACCAGAAAGATCGGATCGATCGCAGCGCCGCCGAGCCGCCCGGCGAACTCGGCGCACTCCTCGGGCGGATAGTCGACGACGATGACGCCGTCGACACCGGCATCCTTTGCGTCGGCGACGAAGCGCTCGATGCCGTAGCGCTCGATCGGATTGGCGTAGCCCATCAGCACGACCGGCGTGCGCGAATTCGTCGCGCGAAACTCGCGCACGAACGCGAGCGCCTTGGCGAGGCCGATACCGCGCGCGAGCGCACGCTCGCTCGCGCGCTGGACGACCGGGCCGTCGGCCATCGGGTCGCTGAACGGGACGCCGAGCTCGATGACGTCGGCGCCGGCCGCGACCATCGCGTGCATGATCGCGGCGGTCGTGTCGGCGTGCGGATCGCCGGCGGTGACGTACGGGATCAGCGCCTTCCTGCCGCGCCCCGCGAGCGCGTCGAAGGTCGCTTGGATGCGGCTCACCGGCGTGCCCTCGCGTCGAGCTCGGCGACCGTCGCGATGTCCTTGTCGCCGCGGCCCGAAAGGTTGACGAGCAGGTGGCGGTCGCGCGCCAGCGTCGGCGCGAGCTTCATCGCGTACGCGACGGCGTGGCTCGACTCGAGCGCCGGGATGATGCCTTCGGTGCGGCAGAGGCGGTGGAACGCGGCGAGCGCTTCGTCGTCGGTGATGCTGACGTATTCGGCGCGGCCGCTGTCGTGCAGGTACGCGTGCTCGGGGCCGACGCCGGGGTAGTCGAGACCCGCCGAGATCGAGTGCGTCTCGATGATCTGGCCGTCGTCGTCCTGCAGCAGGTAGGTGCGGTTGCCATGCAGGACACCGGGGCTGCCGGCGGTGATCGACGCCGCGTGGCGGCCGGTCGCGATGCCCTCGCCTGCCGCCTCGACGCCGATCAGCCGCGTCCCCGCGTGCTCGATGTACGGGTAGAAGATGCCCATCGCGTTGCTGCCGCCGCCGACGCACGCGATCACGGCGTCGGGCTGGCGGCCGATCAGCTCGGGCATCTGCGCGAGGCACTCGGTGCCGATCACGCTCTGGAAGTCGCGCACGAGCGTCGGGTATGGATGCGGCCCGGCGACGGTGCCGATGATGTAGAAGGTGCTCTCGACGTTCGTCACCCAGTCGCGCAGCGCCTCGTTGAGCGCGTCCTTCAGCGTCTTCGAGCCGCTCTCGACCGGAACGACCGAAGCGCCGAGCAGGTTCATGCGGTAGACGTTCGGCGCCTGGCGGCGGACGTCTTCGCTGCCCATGTAGACGACGCACTCGAGGCCGTAGCGCGCGCAGATCGTCGCCGTCGCGACGCCGTGCTGCCCGGCGCCGGTCTCGGCGATGACGCGCGGCTTCTTCATCCGCCGCGCGAGCATCGCCTGGCCGATCGTGTTGTTGATCTTGTGCGCGCCGGTGTGGTTGAGGTCCTCGCGCTTCAGGTGGATCTGCGCGCCGCCGAGCTCGCGCGAGAGCCGCGCCGCGTGGTAGATCGGGCTCGGCCGGCCGACGTAGTGCGTGAGCTCGGAGCGGAATTCCGCGTCGAACGCCGGATCGCGGCGGGCGTGCTCGTAACACGCCTTCAATTCGTCGAGCGCGTGGACGAGCGTCTCGGCGACGAAGCTGCCGCCGTAGCGGCCGAAATGCCCGCTCGCGTCGGGCTGCTGGTACGGTGTCATGGGAAGGTGCTCAGGCGATCGATGCTGCGATCCGGGAATCGGCCTCGCGCACCGCGTCGCAGAAGCGACGGATGGCCGCGGCGTCCTTCACGCCGCGCGACGACTCGACTCCCGAGGAAACGTCAACGGCCCACGGCCGGACGCGCAGGATGCCTTCGCAGACGTTTGCAGCATGCAACCCACCAGACAAAACGAGCCGACGCCTTGACTCTGCCGGGAAGCCTGACGGGACGAGCGACCAATCGAACGCCTTTCCACCGCCGCCGAAGCCCTCGACATGGGCATCGAGCAGGAGGCCTTGCGCCTCACCGAAGCGGCGCGCGAAGTCTAGCAAATCGAGCTCGGACGTCATCCGCGCTGCGCGCAGGTACGGTCGACCGAAGAGCGCGCACTCCTCCGGCGTTTCGTCGCCGTGAAACTGCAACAGCAGCGTCGGGATCGCCTCGAGCACCGCATCGATGTCGTCGGGGCTCGCGTTGACGAAGAGGCCGACCGGCGTCACGTACGGCGGCAGCGCGTCGGCGAGCGCGGCGGCGCGTTCGACCGTGAGACAGCGCGGGCTGTCCGGATGGAACACGAAGCCGACAGCGTCGGCGCCCGCATCGACCGCGGCGTCGACGTCGGCCTCGCGTCCGACGCCGCAGATCTTGATGCGAGTGCGCTGGTTCATCGCGTGCGCGCGCGCTCAGGGCAGCCAGTCGAGCGCCGGCGTCCGGTCGGGAATCTCATGGACGGCATCGTAGTACGGCCCCACGAAATACAGGCCGTCGGGTGCGAACGTCGGCGCCGCCAGCGCGCGGTCGCGCGCCGCGAGCACCTCGGCGAGCCAGCCGTCGCTGCGCACGCCGCTGCCGACCATGACGAGCGAGCCGACGATGTTGCGGACCATGTGGTGCAGGAACGCGTCGGCGTCGAAGTCGAAGCGCCAATACGCACCGCGCCGTTCGATCGCAAGCGAGCGCAGCGTCTTCACCGGCGAGTTCGCCTGGCATTCGGCGGCACGAAACGCGCTGAAGTCGTGCCTGCCGACGAGCGCCGCGGCGCCGCGTCGCATCGCGTCGCCGTCGAGGCTGCGAAACGTCCAGCCTGCGAGGCCGTTCTCGATCGCCGGCCGCACCGGCGATTCGAGCAGCAGGTACGCGTAGCGGCGGCCGCGCGCGCTCGCGCGCGAATGGAATCGATCGTCGACGAAGCGGCTCCACTGCACCGCGATGTCGGCCGGCAGGTAGCGGTTGGTGCCGCGCGTCCAGCCGTCGAGCGCACGGACGACGTCGGTGTCGAAGTGGACGACCTGGTTGATCGCGTGGACGCCGGCGTCGGTGCGGCCGGCGCAGATCGTCGAGACGGAAGCGTCGGCAAAGGCGGCGAGCGCCGCCTCGACGCGGTCCTGGACGGTGCGGCCGCTCGGCTGACTCTGCCAGCCGCTGTACGCGCTGCCGCGGTACGCGATGCCGAGAGCGACTCTCACGAGGAGCGGGCGCGCTGCCGGGTCGTGCCGGCGCACGCGCGCCCGGCGCGATTCAGGTGATGCGGTCCAGCATGCCCTGCGCCTTGGTCTTCGTCGCGCCGCTCGCGGTCGCGAGCACCTCGCGCAGGAGATCGCGCGCGCCGTCCTTGTCGCCGATGCGCTGGAACTCCTCGGCAAGCTCGAGCTTGCGCGAGAGCGGATCGCCGTTGTCGTCGAGGCCGCCAGGGGTCGTGTTCGGCGAGTCGGTCGCCTGCTCCGAGGGATCGAGGTCGAGCGAGATTCCCGACAGATCGAAGGGCAGCGGCTCGTCCTTTGCCGCGGCCTTCACCTGAGTGCCCGGCTCGTTGGCGACGAGCGGCATCTTCAACGTCGAGTTGTAGCTCGGGGCCTCGGCAGCGGCAGGTCGCGGCGGGATCGACTCGGTCTGGTCGAGCGCCGCGGGGCGCGACGGCACGCCGATGCCGGGGTTGTCGAGATCGAGGTCGATGTTGTCGAACGCGCTGTCGCGCGCCGTCGTGTTGCCGATCGTCGAGCCGAACTGCGACGACGGCGACGACACCGGCATGACCGACTGCGGCAGCGTGCTCGCGCCGAGCGACTCGGCGACCTCGGTGCCTTCGGCCGAACGGCCCGGCGTGCCGCCGGCGCGATAGAGCGGATTCTCGGGATCGATCTGAGCGCCGAGCTCCTGTGCCTTCGCCCAGTCGTCGCCCTCGCCGCGCGTCAGCGCGAAGAGTTGCGTCGCGAGCAGCTCGAAGCCCTTGATGTCGCGCCGCTTGGCGTAAACCTCGAGCAACTTGGTGCGGATCGCGAGGCGCTCGGGGTTGCTGCGCATCGCCTCCTTGAGGATCTCCTCGGCCTGCAGGTCGCGGCCGTAGGCGAGGTAGACGTCGGCCTCGGCGACCGGATCGACGTCGCCGATCGCATCGAGCTGCGACAGCGAGTACGTCATCGACGACGAGCTGCCGCCGGCATCGCGAGTGTCGATGCGCTGGCCGCCGCTCGCGCCGAAGAACGAGTCGGGCTGCAGCCGACTTTCGAGGAACGACGTCTCGCCGCTGTCCTTCTTCGAACGCTGCGTATAGCGATACGCGCCGTAGCCGACGAGCAGCAACGCGAGCGCGCCGACGCCGAGGTAGAGCGGGTTGCCGCTGGTGATCGAGTCGACGAAGCTCGGTTCGGGCGCCGGCTTCACGGGGGCGCGCGGCTTGGCGGTGGTCGGCGGCTTGGCGGCGGCCGGAGCCGGGCCGCTGGCACTGGCGACGACGACCGGCGCGGCTCCAGAGGCCGTGGCTGACGGTGTCGACGCGGCCGCCATCGTCGTTGCCGACGATGCCGTCGCGCCAGGCGGCGCGCCGAGCGCCGGCGCGAGCGAAGGAGGCGTCGTTGCCGCCGTCGTCGTCGGCGGCGTCGGCGCCGCGGCGACGGGAGGCGCTGCGGTGAGCGGCGGAACGCTCGGCGTCGTGATCGGAGTCTGGACCGCGACCGGCGAGGACGCCGGACGCGCCGCGACCGCGGGCGGCGTCGCTGCCGGAGCAGGCGCCGTCGTCGCGGCGGCGGTCGTCCTCGGCGGCGTCGCCGCTTGCGACGCCCCGCCCTGGACGCGCTTCAGCTCGTTGACGTTCCTGTTCAGCTCGGCGAGGCGCGCCGCTTCGGCCTGGCGCTGTCGCTCGGCGGCGAGCTTGTCCTCGGCGCTGCCGGGCGCCGACGGCGGGATCGCGCCGCCCTTGCTCAGCTTGAGCGTGTCCGGGCTGGTGTTGCCGGCGAGCTTCTTGTCCTCGACCGACGTCTGCACCTTGCCGGCACTGCGCCGCTTGTTCGGCTCGGCAGCTTCGCCACCGCTCGCCAGGGTCGCTTCCGCGAGGCGTTGCCGGTAGGCACCGAAGTCCGCGCTCTGCGCGACGATCGTCTTGCGCGCCTCCACGGGCTGGACCGCCTGCGCGGTCTCCGCCGATGGTACCGACAGGACGACGCCGGCGCGCAGCCGGTTCATGTTGTTGCCGCTGAAGGCGCTCGGGTTGGCCCGGAACAACGCGACGAGCATCTGGTCGAGCGAAACGCCTTGCTTCGGGACACGGCCGGCGATCTTCGAAAGCGTGTCGCCGGAACGGACCTTGATCTCGTCTTCCGAAGCACCGCTGCCGGCGGCGTCGGTCGCCGCGGTTGTCGTCGCCGCGTTGCGCGGTGCGGCCGGTGCCGCTTCCTCGCGGCTCGCACGCGCGTCGGCGGCGGCGGCCTTCTGTGCTTCACGGCGAGCGCGTGCCTCGGCGCGCGCGGCCTCGCGCTGCTCGGCTTTCGTCATCGCAGTCGTCTGCGGCAGCGGCGTCGGCGCGGGCGGCGCAGCCGACATCACCGGCGACGTCGTCGTCCCCGGCGCCGGTTGCGCGCCGGCGCGGATCGTCGCCGGCGGATCGAAGAGCAGCGTGTATTCGCGCACGAGACGCCCGGTCGCCCATGAGATCTCGAGGATGACGTCGACGAACGGCTCCTGGACGCCGCGGTCGCTGACGAGGCGAACGAAGAGGCGGCCGTCGGGGCGCTTCTCGAAGGTCGCGCGAGTGCCCGGCAGAACTTGGTTGTAGTCGACGTTGGCGGCGCGGTACGCCTCGGGGGGAGCGACGCGGATGCGCAGGCTCGCCTGCTCTTCCGGCGTGAGGCTCGTCACTTCGATCTCGGCGCGGAGGACTTCGCCGAGCGCGGACTGGACGTTGAGGCGGCCGAGGCCGAGCGCCGAGGCGAGCGGAGACGCCAGGCAGAGCGCGGCCGCGATGCCGGTCAGAGCGAAGCGCCCTCGCGAGTTCAGTTTTCTTTTCAAGGCGTCTCCCGAAATGACGAAGCGGACCCATCGCGGGGTCCGCAGGAACGGAGCGGACTCTTCAGCGAGCCGCCGACTCGACGCGGGCACCGATGCCCCGCCCGCTCATCTCGATCCAACCGCCTTCTCGATGGACGATGCAGCTTCAAAGCAGCAGCTGGGAAAAGACGGAAATGACCATAGCATCAGAGAGATACGGTGACAAGCTCATGCATTGGCTGACGTTTCTCGCGGAGCCGGCTTCCGAGTCTTCTGCACGCAGTTGTTGCAAGCTGACAACGTAAGACACCGCCAACGAGCTCCGCCTCAGCGGTCGAGCAGGATGCGAAGCATCCGCCTGAGCGGCTCGGCAGCGCCCCAGAGCAGCTGGTCGCCGATCGTGAACGCGCCGAGGTAACGCTCTCCCATCGCAAGCTTCCGCAAACGTCCGACCGGGATCCGCATCGTTCCGGTCACGGCGACGGGCGTCAGCTCCTGGGTGCTGGCGGTGCGCGTATTGGGAACGACGTGGACCCATGGGTTGTCGGCCGCGATCATGGCCTCGATGTCGGCCAGTGGCACATCGGACTTGAGCTTGATCGTGAGAGATTGACTGTGGCAGCGCATTGCGCCGACCCGGACGCAGGTCGAATCGATCGGAAGCGGCGGCTGTCCGGCCGCGCCGCGGCCGAGGATCTTGTTGGTTTCGGCGCTGCCCTTCCACTCCTCGAGGCTGGTGCCGTCGCCGCGGTCGACGTCGATCCACGGGATCAGGCTGCCGCCGAGCGGGACGCCGAAATGCTCGATCTCGCCCGGACCCATCGCCCGCTGGCGCTCGGCGACGCGGCGATCGATCTCGAGGATCGCCGACTTCGGGTCGGCCAGCAACTCGCGGACCTCGGCGTGGAGGGCGCCATATTGAGTCAGCAACTCGCGCATGTGCTGGGCGCCGCCCCCCGACGCCGCCTGGTAGGTCGTGCACGTCATCCACTCGACGAGCTCGGCCTTGAAGAGCGCACCGACGCCCATCAGCATGCAGCTCACGGTGCAGTTGCCGCCGATGTAGTTGCGGATGCCGCGCGAGAGCGCGTTCTCGATCACCGGCATGTTGACCGGATCGAGGACGATCACCGCGTCGTCCTGCATGCGCAGCGTCTTCGCGGCGTCGATCCAGTAGCCGTTCCAGCCGGCGGCGCGCAGCTTCGGATAGACCTCCTTGGTGTACTCGCCGCCCTGCGCGGTGATCACGATCTCGCAGCGCTTGAGCGCCTCGACGTCGTAGGCATCGAGCAGTCTGGTCTCGTTCCTGGCGTGCGCCGGCGCCTTGCCGCCCTTGTCGCTGGTGCTGAAGAAGACGGGCTCGATGAGGTCGAAGTCGCCTTCCGCGGCCATCCGCTCGAGCAGCACGGAGCCCACCATGCCGCGCCAGCCGACCAATCCCGTGCGTTCCATCCGTCGTCCCGTCCTTCCAGTCGTCTCGAATTTCCGGCCCGGCGCCTCGGCCGGGCACGGCGAGACGAACGGGCGCGCGCTAGTGCTTGGTGGTGATCGGTTTGCTCGCGAGCGCGGCCACCACGGCGTCGCCCATCGCCCGCGTCCCGACCTTCGTCGTGCCTTCCGACCAGATATCGGCAGTGCGGAGCCCGGACGTGAGGACGTCCTGCACCGCGCGCTCGACGCGCGCGGCGGCTTCCGGCTGTTGGAGCGAATAGCGGAGCATCATGGCGACGGACAAGATTGTAGCCAGCGGGTTGGCGATGTCCTTGCCGGCGATGTCCGGAGCGCTGCCGTGGCTCGGCTCGTACAGCCCCTTGCCGCTCTGGTCGAGCGACGCCGAAGGCAGCATGCCGATCGAGCCGGTCAGCATCGCCGCCTCGTCGGAGAGGATGTCGCCGAACATGTTGCCGGTGACGACGACGTCGAACGCCTTCGGCGCGCGAACGAGCTGCATCGCGGCGTTGTCGACGTACATGTGGTCGAGCGCGACATCGGGGTAGTCGCCGTGGACTTCGGTGACGACGTCCTTCCAGAACTGGAACGTCTCGAGGACGTTCGCCTTGTCGACGCTCGTCACCCGCTTGCTGCGCCGCCGCGCCGCGTCGAACGCGACGCGCGCGATGCGGTCGATCTCCGGCCGCGTGTAGCGCATCGTATCGAACGCCTCCGGCGCGCCGGCGAACGGACCGTCGGGCGCGTCGCGTCGGCCGCGCGGCTGGCCGAAATAGATGTCGCCGGTGAGCTCGCGGACGATGAGGATGTCGAGGCCCGCAACGAGCTCGGGCTTGAGGCTCGACGCGGCGGTGAGCTCGGCGTAGCAGATCGCCGGCCGCAGGTTGGCGAAGAGGCCGAGCGACTTGCGCAGCCCGAGGATCGCCTGCTCGGGACGCAGCGCGCGCGGCAGCGTGTCGTATTTCCAGTCGCCGACCGCACCGAACAGCACCGCGTCGGCGGCCTTCGCGAGCGCGAGCGTCGCGTCGGGCAGCGGATGGCCGTGCGATTCGTACGCCGCGCCGCCGACGGAGGCACGCTCGGTCTCGAAGCGGAGGTCGAGCGCACCGAGGACGCGCTCGGCCTCTCGCACGATCTCGGCGCCGATGCCGTCGCCGGGCAGGATCGCGATCTTCATCGTCGTTCGAATCAGCGCACCGTTGTCGCGAGCCACGGCTGGCGCAGCAGCCGCTCTGCCTCGAACGCGCGGATCTTGTCGGCGTGGCGCAAGGTCAGGCCGATGTCGTCGAAACCGCCGAGCAGGCACTCCTTGCGGAACGGCTCGATCTCGAAGCCGATCGCATCGCCCGACGGCGTCTGCACGACCTGCCGCTCGAGATCGATCGTCAGCTTGTAGCCGGGAAACGCCGCGACGTCGTCGAACAGCGCGGCGACATGATGGTCCGGCAGCACGATCGGCAACAGGCCGTTCTTGAAGCAGTTGTTGAAGAAGATGTCGGCGTAGCTCGGCGCAACCAGGGCGCGAAAGCCGAACTGCTGCAGCGCCCACGGCGCGTGCTCGCGCGACGACCCGCAGCCGAAGTTCTTGCGCGCCAGCAGGATCGAGGCGCCGCGAAAGCGCGGCTGGTTGAGAACGAAGTCGGGATTGGGCCGCCGTGTCGCCGGGTCGGCGCCCGGAACTCCGGGGTCGAGGAAGCGCCACTCGTCGAACAGGTTCTCGCCGAAGCCGCTCCGCTTGATCGACTTCAGGAACTGCTTGGGGATGATCGCGTCGGTGTCGACGTTCTCGCGGTCCATCGGCGCGACGATCCCGGTGTGGATGCGAAACGGTTCCATCTCGCCTCCTACGCCAGCCGACGGATGTCGACGAAGTGACCTTCGATCGCCGCTGCCGCCGCCATTGCCGGGCTGACCAGGTGCGTGCGGCCGCCCGCGCCCTGGCGGCCTTCGAAGTTACGGTTGCTCGTCGACGCGCAGCGCTCGCCGGGCTCGAGCCGGTCGGCGTTCATCGCCAGGCACATCGAGCAGCCCGCTTCGCGCCACTCGAAGCCGGCGCCCTTGAAGATGCGGTCGAGCCCTTCGCGCTCGGCCTGCTCCTTCACGAGACCCGAGCCGGGGACGACCATTGCGAGCTTGACGTTGCTCGCGACCGAAGCGCCGAGCCGGCGCACGACCGCCGCCGCTTCGCGGAGGTCCTCGATTCGCGAGTTCGTGCATGAGCCGATGAAGACCTTGTCGACGCGGATGTCGGTGATCAGCCGGTTCGGCTCGAGCGCCATGTAGCGCAGTGCCCGCTCCATCGCGTCGCGCCGCCCCGGGTCGCGCTCGCGCTCTGGGTCGGGAACGCGGTCGGCGACCGAGACGACCATCTCCGGGGACGTTCCCCACGTGACCTGCGGCCGGATATCGGCGGCATCGAGCGTGACGACGGTGTCGAAGTGCGCGTCGGAATCCGAGCGCAGCGTCCGCCAGTACTGCTCGGCGAGCTCCCACTCGGCGCCGCGCGGGCTGTACGGTCGGCCGCGCAGGTACGCGATCGTCGTCTCGTCGACCGCGACCAGGCCGGCGCGCGCGCCCGCCTCGATCGCCATGTTGCACACCGTCATCCGACCTTCCATGCTCAGCGCCCGGATCGCGTCGCCGGCGAACTCGATCGTGTGGCCGGTGCCGCCGGCGGTGCCGATCTTGCCGATGATCGCGAGCACGATGTCCTTGGCGCTGCAGCCGCGGCCGAGCTTGCCGTCGACGCGCACGAGCATGTTCTTCGCCTTGCGCGCAAGGAGCGTCTGCGTCGCGAGGACGTGCTCGACCTCGCTCGTACCGATGCCGTGCGCGAGCGCGCCGAACGCGCCGTGCGTCGACGTGTGCGAATCGCCGCAGACGACCGTCGTTCCCGGCAGCGTCGCGCCCTGCTCGGGGCCGATGATGTGGACGATGCCCTGGCGGCGGTCGTTCATCTTGAACTGCGTGATGCCGTGGCGGTCGCAGTTGGCGTCGAGCGTGTCGACCTGCAGCCGCGAGACCGGGTCGGCGATGCCGTGCGAGCGGTCGGTCGTCGGCACGTTGTGGTCGCTGACGGCGAGGTTCGCCGAGATCCGCCAGACCTTGCGGCCGGCGAGGTCGAGGCCCTCGAACGCCTGCGGGCTCGTCACCTCGTGGACGAGGTGGCGGTCGATGTAGAGCAGCGCGGTGCCGTCGCTCTCGCTGTGGACGACGTGCTCGTCCCAGATCTTGTCGTAGAGGGTGCGCGCAGTGGACATTCGCGTGATTTTAGGAGGCGACGAGACTCCCCACGAAAAAGGGCACGTCTCCGTGCCCTCGAACGTCGCCGCGGCCCGGGCGATCGCGCCGCCCGGGTGCGATCAGATCACCAGCCTGTGTCCTGCAGCAGCTTGAACGTCAGGTCCGCCGGCGGCGTGACCTCGTGCAGCAGGTCATCGTTGATGAAGGGCTCCATCAACAGGTTCTTGAAGGCGCTCGTGTCCCAGTGCGACACCGACGATCCCGGCGAGTACGGGCTCGGTGTGTACAGGTAGGGACGACCGCTCGCATCGGCGCCGGCGAGCTTGGCCGTGTTGAGGCGGATCGTCGCCGTCGTCGAGCCGCCGAGATGGCGCGCCGCCTGCTTCAACGTGCGCCCGTCGTCCTGCGTGACGCGCACCGCCGGGATCGTGATCGTCGGATCCGATCCGCCGAGGTCCGGCGGTGGCGTGCCGGCGACGTTGTCGGCGATGACGACCCCGATGGCGCCGGCTTGCTGCGCGTTCTTCACCTTCACGGTGAACGCGCAGGCGCCGCGGTCGATGATGATGATGTTGCCCCTGGCGGCGCGCTTGTTGCCCTTGTCGAAGGGGTCGCAGCCGGGGCCCGTCTCGCCGGGTTGCGTGCCGTAGACGGTCAAGTCACCCGTCACGCCGCCTGCCGACAGCGGCGCTCCGAACGAAGCGCGGCCGACGTCGTAGGCGCCGCTCGCCGAAGGCACGGCGGTCGACGTGACGTCGAGCTCGGGCATGCCCGGTACGAGCACGCTCGCCGCCGATGACTTCACCAGGCCGCCGTTCCAGACGACGTTGCGGCCGCTGATCGCCGACGCGCGACGCTCGGCGGTCGTCATGTCGAGCCAGAGCTTGGCGGCGTTGTTGTCGTAGATGTAGTGCTCCCAGATGTCCGGCGTGTTGCGCAGGCGAAGACCGGTCTGGCCGTCGGTGATGGCCAGGAAGCCGAGGCCGTGGCCGAACTCGTGCAGCAGCACGGTGTAGAAATCGATGAGGTCGCCGTGCGCGTTGTCGAGACCGAGATAGAACGGCGCGTCGGGCAGGCAGCCCGGGGTGCCGAGGTTCGAGTTGAACCGCGCGACGATGTCGGCGCCGGTCTGCGTGTAGATGTCCTCACCGGACGGATCCGGCGGCTGCAGGTCGACGCCGGACAGCTTGTTCGCGAGCGCCGAGACGTACCACGTCTTCTTGAACGGCGCACCGTCGAAGTTCTTGAAGACGAAGGCCGGGCCGGCGGAGCCGAGGACGCCCGAGGTCTCGTCGCAGTCGAGCGGCTCGTTCGTCGCGTAGACGACGATCGGCACCGAGCTCGTCAGCGTCGCGCCCCACTTCGCCGCGACGGCGTTGTAGACGTTCAGCCGCTGCTGGCCGAGCGTCGTGCCCGCATTGCCGCCGACGGCGGCGACCGGCGTCGGATCGTTGAAGCCGACGTTCGGCGGATCGCCGTTGATGATCTGGATCGTTACGGCGGCCTGGGCCGAGACGGCGGCAGTCAAGCCGGCAGCGGCGGCGAGCGCCACGCACAGGCGGGAGAGCTTAGTCATGCGAAGCCTCCCCGTCGTGCCCTTGCTCGACCACGCCGCGCGGGTTCTTGCGAACGACTTGGTCGTGCAGCATCGAGTCTCCGAGCGCGACTCCCTCGGCTCCGGTGGGCGAGCGCACGTCGCGCGGCTCGCGCTTGACGGTGGAATGACGACCGGAGGCCATCAGCTTCTGCACTTCCTCGGGGGTGGGCGCGCGCAGCTTGCCGGTGGCGCGGTCGCGCACGACGATGAGCGACGCGGCGGCGGTGGTGTTCTCGACCGTGGCCTTGGCCGGCGGCGTGGCAGCGCCGTCGGCAGGTGCGGCGACGGCGGCCAGCGAAACCGCCAGCGCCGGCAAGGCCAGCGCGGCGGCGGGAATGGACATTCGCATGCGGGATCTCCTCGGTTCGCGCCGGCGGCGTCGAAGCGCGCCGCCGATCAAGCCGATCAGTCTGCACGAACGTCAAGCGACCGACAAGGCCGCCGAAACGCCTCGTTTCCACGGAGCGGTCGCCGACGCCGGCAAGCGTAAAAAGAGGGGCGCTCGTCGCGCCCCCGGATCTGCTCGCGCAAACGCGCCGCGCTTACCAGCCGATGTCCTTCAACAGCGGCAGCGTCAGATCGAGCGGCGGAACGAGCGTCGTCGTCAGGTCGGGGCTGATGTTGGGTTCCATGAGCAGGTTGGGAAACGCGCTCACGTCCCAGTGCGACACCGACGAACCGCCGATCAGCGGATTCGGCGTGTAGAGCAGCGGCCGCTTCAGCGGGTCGGCGCCGGCAATGCGTGACGCATCCGCGCCGAACCTCGCCGACACCGTGCCCGGCCGGCCTCGCGTGCCGTAGAGCGGCGCTGCCGTGATCGCCGCCTTCAGCACGGTGCCCTGGTCTTGCCGCACGCTCACGGTCGGAATCGTGATCGTCGGATCGCTGCCGCCGAGCCCGGGGGCGCCGCCGGCGGCGTTGTTGACGATGATCGCTCCGGTCGCGCCAGCGTTCTGCGCGTTCTTCACCTTGATCACGAACGAACACGTGCCACGGTCCATGACGGCGATCTTGCCGTTCACCGCCGCTGCGGTCGCGGCGTCGAACGGATCGCAGCCGAGTCCCGCGTTGGCCAGCACGCCGAAGTTGGACGGGTTCTGCACCGGCGGGCCGAACGCGGCCGTGTTGTAGTCGTAGAAGCCGGCCGCACCCGGAACCGACGTCGAAACGACCAGCGACGGCACCGCCTGCAACGTGACCGCGGCGCCGGCGACGGCGTTCGGACCGATCCAGGCGACGTTCAGCGGATTGATCGCCGAGGCCTGGCGCTCCGCCGACGTCATGTCGAGCCACGTCTTGGCCTTCGTGTTGTCGAACACGAACGGCTCCCAGATGCTCGGCAGGCCGCCGGTGTCCACGAAGGCCGTGCCTTGGGAGTTCAGGCGCCGACCGGTCGACGTCTGCACCGTCAGCACCGAGAAGCCGAGGCCGTGGCCGATCTCGTGCAGCAGCGTCTCGACGAAGTTGACCTGCGAGCCCGCGTTGCCGTCGAGGCCGAGATAGAACGGAGTTCCCGTGAGGCAGCCGGTGTTGCCGAGGTTGACGTTGAACTGCGACTTGATGTCGACGTTGCCGAAGCCGGTGCCGTCGTCGGGCTGGCCTGCGGTCAGGTTGACGCCCGAGAGCTTGTTGGCGAGCGCCGCCGGATACCAGGTGCCGGCCCGGCTGTTCGGGAAGTCGTGCCAGATGTTCCAGGCACCGGCGCTGCCGAGCACGGCGCTCGTCGCATCGCACTGGAGCGACTCCCAACCGGCGCTGACGGTGATCGGCACCGTGCTGGCGACGTTCGCCGCCCAGATCCCGGCGACGTACTTGTAGACGTTGACGCGCTGCGCGCCCAGCGTCGTTCCCGTGTTGCCGCCCACGGGGGCGACCGGGGTGGCGTCGAGGAAGCCGTCGAGCCCGGTCGCCGGATCGGCGCGGGTGCTGATGACGAATGTCGCGGTGGGACCGACGACGGTGAACTCGAGCGCGTTCGCGGCGGATACGACGCCGACGAGGCACGCCGCGATGGCGGTGGAGCGAAGGAGATGGCGGGTGGTCATCGAATCACTCCGTCGGCAGGGTGGCGGACTTGGGTTGCGCGGGATTCGCGACGACCGATGGATCCTGGACGCAGATCTCGACGAGCTTGCCGTCGGCGCCGCGCAGGACGATCGAGTAGTTCATGAAATCGTCGGTGAGCCGTGCGCCGCGCGCGCCGTTCGCATGGACGTACCTCGCCGAAGTCGGCGAGCCGCTGCGCGCCTGCGCGCCACGCGCGCGCTGCAGCGCCTTGACTTCATCGGCGGTCGCGGCGCGCAGCGCGCCGGTGACCGGGTCGCGAGCGACGACCTGGGCATCTGCGGAAAGGGACGCGGCGTCGTCTTGTGCCGCTGCGACATCGAGAGCGAAAGCGCTCAGCGGGATCGCCGCCGAGGCGATCGCGATGACCGCGATCGGGTAAGTCCATCGTGGCATGTTTCGGTTTCTCCTCATGGGGTCAAGGTACGAACGCCCGCGGATCGCGCGGGCGTGCGCGGGGATCAGGCTGCGTTGCGCTGCCGCCGCTTGATGGCGCCGAGTGCGCCGAGACCGACGACGAGCAGCGCCCAGGTCTCGGGCTCGGGGACGACGTTGACGGTGAGGCTGTCGACGCCGATGAAGTCCGAGGTGTCGGCGACGCCGAAATACTCGATCACGGCGCGGCCGGTCGCCCCGACGGCTTGCGGCGCGATCGAGAAGGTGTACTGCGTCCAGGTGTCGGTGAGGGTGATGTCGCCTCCGACCTGCATGAAGTCGCCGGCGCTCGTCCCGCCGGTGGTCCTGCCGACGCGGATGTGGTCGACGAACCCCGGTTCGCCGATCGAGCGCGCCCAGAACGAGACGGTGCTGCCGCCCTCGGTCGTGAAGACCGGCGTGAACAGGAAGTTCGCGATCGTGCCTCCGGCGAGCGCGCTGTTGAAATTCGCGGCGATGTACGAGTCGGGACTCCCGGCGAACGCGGGGAAGATCGCGGCCGCGCCCTGGAACCAGCTGGTCGGGCCGAGCGGCGTGCTGGCGTTGTTGATGACCCAGCCACTCGCCGGCAGCGTGGCGACGTTCTCGAAGCCTTCGTTGACGGCGACGAACTGCGCATGCGCGGCAACGGCCGCCACGGCGAGACCCGCCGCGACAGCGGCACGACCTAACTTCATGGACTCCTCCGGTGGAATACAGGAAGCTGCGCTGCGACGCCCCGGCGCCGCCCGGCACCGGCGTTGCGTCGCCGATTGCTTCCAAATGTGTCAGCGAGTCTGCCGCATCGCGAAAGCGCGGGCAAGAGCATTTGCGCGACGAGCCGACCCCTCAATCGAGGGCCGGCCCGCCGCCTCAGGCGCGCTGCGCGATCGCCTTCACGTCGCGGCGTGCCGCGCCGGTGTAGAGCTGGCGCGGGCGGCCGATCTTGTACTCGGGGTCGCCGATCATCTCGTTCAGCTGCGCGATCCAGCCGACCGTGCGCGCGAGCGCGAAGATCGCGGTGAACAGGCTGACCGGAATGCCGATCGCGCGCTGCACGATGCCGGAGTAGAAGTCGACGTTCGGGTAGAGCTTGCGGGCGACGAAATACTCGTCCTCGAGCGCGATCTTCTCGAGCGCCATCGCCAGCTTGAAGATCGGGTCGTCGTGCA
>DATJIM010000447.1:0-7055 GCA_035493195.1 Caldimonas sp. | reverse complement strand
TCGCCGACCTCGGCGTCGACCTCGGCGCGCGCGCGCGCCAGGCAGTCGGGGTGCTTGTAGAGGAGCCAGATCGTCCACGCCAACGAGTTCGCGGTCGTGTCCTCGCCGGCGAGGAGCATCGTCAGGACGTTGCCGTGGATCTCGCTCGGCGTGATTCCCGACTGCGGATCGTCGGCGGCGACGATCATCGCCTCGAGCAGGTTCTGCGGCGCGGCGCGGCGCGCCGGATCCTCGAGGCGCTTTCTCGCGGCGGCGACGAAGTCGCGGATCGCGACGCCGATCGCGGCGACGCTCTCGTCGAGCTCGCGGTCGGCGGCGGTCTTCCAGTAG
Organism: Caldimonas sp.; assembly: GCA_035493195.1. Lineage (GTDB taxonomy): Bacteria > Pseudomonadota > Gammaproteobacteria > Burkholderiales > Burkholderiaceae_C > Schlegelella_A. Next base: position 6,725 of record DATJIM010000447.1, on the reverse strand, counting down.
CGCCACGTCGGCAGCGGCGCCATGATGCGGCGAAAGATCGCCGGGAAGATCTTGTCGAGGTGGCGCTGGATGACGTCGTCGTCGGACTCGAGCGTGTTGACCTCGGCGCCGAACGCGAGCCCCGACACGGTGTCGACCGTGTAGCGCATCAGGTCGGCCTGCAGGTCGATCGGCGCGGCGGCGTCGGCGGCGCGCGACCAGCGCCCGGCGAGGCGCTCGCTCACCTTGACGAGCGACGAGAAGTACGCGCGCAGGTGTCGGGGATCGAATCCGGCCATGACCATCCGGCGCTGCCGCTTCCACGCTTCGCCCTCGGAGCCGAAGACGCCGACCGCGGCCGAGCCGATCTCGGCGGTGATCTCGGCGAGACGCTTGGTGCGGCGAAAGCCGTCAGGACGGTCGCGCAGCAGCGCGCCCATCGCAGCGTGGTCGGCGACGACGAGCAGCCTTCTGCTGCCGAGGCGGAACGTGAAGTAGGGGCCGTACTCCCGCGCCCAGCGCTCGACCTGCTGGTGCATGCGCGCGCGCTCGAACTGCAACGCGTTGCCGACGATCGGCAGCCGCGGCGGCGACGGCAGCTCGTCGATCTCGCGCAGACGCGCGGGAGCGGCGGGCGGCGCGGCTTCGGTCTCGATCGCCATCGTCTCTCCCCTTCGCGGTCAGTGCTTCGCCGGCGACGACACCTTGTGGCGCATCAGCCGGCCGTGCTCGCGCTCCCAGTCGCGCTTCTTCTGGTCGTGCCGCTTGTCGTGCTCGGCCTTGCCCTTGGCGAGCGCGATCTCGGCCTTGACTCGGCCGCCCTTGTAGTGGAGATCGAGCGGCACGAGCGTGAAGCCCTTCTGCTCGACCTTGCCGATCAGGCGGCGAATCTCGTCCTTGTGCATCAGCAGCTTCTTCGTGCGATCGGCTTCCGGGCGCACATGCGTCGACGCCGTGCCGAGCGGGTTGATGCGGCAGCCGATCAGAAAGAGCTCGCCATCCTTGATGACGACGTAGCCGTCGCTCAGCTGGACCTGGCCGGCGCGGATCGCCTTGATCTCCCAACCCGAGAGCACCATGCCGGCCTCGTGTCGCTCTTCGATGTGGTACTCGAAGCGCGCGCGACGGTTCTCGGCAATCGACATGGGCTTGGTTCGACGCGAGCGGCGTCGCGCGGGCGACTTCTACAATTCGACGATTGTGAAGCAGGTCAGGAAGTCGGTCCTCCTGTGGTATTCGCCGGCGGAGATCTACCGCCTCGTCACCGACATTGAGCGCTACCCCGAGTTCCTGCCGTGGTGCGAACGGGTCGAGGTGCTGAGTCGCGACGACAGCAACGTCACGGCGCGGTTGCACCTCGCGTACTCGGGGCTTCGCCACGCGTTCACGACGAAGAACGAGACGGTGCGCGACGAGTCGGTGCGAATCGACCTCGTCGACGGCCCGTTCTCGCTGCTCGACGGCTTCTGGCGGTTCGTCGCGCTGCCGCTCGCGTCGACGCCGCCTGCCGCCGAGAGCGCTTGCAAGATCGAGTTCGAGATGCGCTACGCCTTCTCGAACCCGATCCTCGAGGCGGCGATCAGCCCGGTGTTCGATCGCATCGCCAACACGTTCGTCGACTCGTTCGTGCGCCGCGCCGAGCAGGTCTATGGCGAGCGCTGACGGCGCGCGACGTTTGCGCGTCGCGGTCGCGTGCAGCCCGCGCGCGACCGAGGCGTTCGAGGTCGAGGTCGAGCTGCCGGCGCCGGCGAGCGCGTGGGACGCGGTGCGCGCGAGCGGCGTCCTCGAGCGCTGGCCCGAGCTCGCGAGCGGCGAGGCGAGCGTCGGCATCTGGGGCCGCGCGGCGTGCGCCGAAACTGCGCTTCGCGACGGCGATCGCGTCGAGATCTACCGGCCGCTCGCGGCCGATCCGCAGGAGGCGCGGCGGCGCCGCGTCAAGGAAGCGCGCCGCAAGACGCGCTGACGACGAGCTACTGCCGGCAGTTCTCGGAGATGACGTCGCGCGTGCGCCGGACCTCGTCGGCGCGCTGCTTGTCGTCGAGGAACTCGCGCTCGCCGGTCTTCGGGTTCGTCTGCGCGAGGCGGATTCCGCTCTCGAGCGTCGTCAGCTGCGCCTTGGCGCGGCTGCAGTTTTCGGAGCGCAGCGCCGCGACGCGCTCCTGGTCGGCCTTGACCTTGGCGGCGGCTTCGGCCTCGGCCTTCTTGCGCTTGGCCTCGAGCTCGGCATCGGCCGTGCTGCGCGGTGCCGACGCCGCCGCAGTGCCGGGCGCGCTCGCCGTGCCGACGGGCGGCGCGGCAGTCAAGGTGGCGGTCGGCGTCGAGCGGCGCGCGGTCGGGCTCGGCCGCGCGAGGATGTCCGAGTCAGAGGTGCCTGCCGGCGGCGGCAGGTCGCTGTACTGCACGTGGCCGGACTTGTCCTTCCACTTCCACTGCGCCTCGCTCGGCAAGGCAACGACGCTCGCCGCGACAGCGACGAGCAGGGCGACGATCGGTCGAGCCATTCGCACCAGAGTGATGTGAAGAAGTTGCCGGGCAGTGTAGTCCGGGGGTGCTTCGAGGCAGCCGAACGAAGGGGCGCAAACCGGTACTTTGCACCTGCCTCCCTATAATTTCCTTTTGCGACCGGAGCTTTCCATGCGCCTTCTGGGCAAAGCGCTGACGTTCGACGACGTCTTGCTCGTGCCGTCGTACTCGAGCGTGCTGCCGCGCGACACCGACCTCGCGACCTCGCTCTCGCGCAACATCCGGCTCAACCTCCCGCTCGTCTCGGCGGCGATGGACACCGTCACCGAAGGCCGCCTCGCGATCGCGCTCGCGCAGGAAGGCGGCATCGGCATCGTGCACAAGAACCTGACGCCGAAGCAGCAGGCAGCCGAGGTCGCTCGCGTCAAGCGCTACGAATCGGGCGTGCTGCGCGACCCGATCACGGTGTCGCCCGAGATGACGGTGCGCGAGGTGATCGCGCTCGCGCAGTCGCGCGGCATCTCGGGGTTCCCGGTGCTGCAGGGCAAGGCGGTCGTCGGCATCGTCACCAACCGGGACCTGCGTTTCGAGACGCGGCTCGATGCTCCGGTCAAGGAGATCATGACGCCGCGCGATCGCCTCGTCAGCGTCCGCGAGGGCGCGACGCTCGCCGAGGGCAAGGCGCTGATGCATCGCCATCGGCTCGAGCGCGTCCTCGTCGTCAACGATGCATTCGAACTGCGCGGGCTGATGACGGTCAAGGACATCACCAAGCAGACGAGCTTTCCGAACGCAGCGCGCGACGCGCAGGGCAAGCTCCGCGTCGGGGCTGCGATCGGCGTCGGCGACGGCACCGAGGAGCGCGCCGAGCTGCTCGTTCGCGCCGGCGTCGACGTGCTCGTCGTCGACACCGCGCACGGCCACAGCGCCGGCGTCATCGACCGCGTCCGCTGGGTCAAGCGCAACTTTCCGAACGTCGAGGTCATCGGCGGCAACATCGCGACCGGCAAGGCCGCGCTCGCGCTCGTCGAGGCCGGTGCCGATGCGGTCAAGATCGGCATCGGCCCGGGGTCGATCTGCACGACGCGCATCGTCACCGGCGTCGGCGTTCCCCAGGTCAAGGCGATCGACGACGTCGCGAAGGCGCTCGGCGGCAGTGGCGTTCCGCTCATCGCCGACGGTGGCGTGCGCTTCTCGGGCGACCTCGCGAAGGCGATCGCCGCCGGCGCCGACGCGGTGATGATGGGCGGCGCATTCGCCGGCACCGAAGAGGCGCCGGGCGAGGTCATCCTCTTCCAGGGCCGCACCTACAAGAGCTACCGCGGCATGGGCTCGATCGGCGCGATGCAGCAGGGCTCGGCAGACCGCTACTTCCAGGAAGGCCAGGACGGCGACGCGAGCACCGCCGGCGCGGTCGGCGGCGCCAAGCTCGTTCCCGAGGGGATCGAGGGCCAGGTGCCGTACAAGGGATCGGTCGTCGGCATCATCTTCCAGATGGCGGGCGGTCTGCGCGCCGCGATGCACTATTGCGGCTGCGCGAGCATCGTCGAGATGAAAGAGAAGGCCGAGTTCGTCGAGATCACGTCGTCGGGGATCCGCGAGAGCCACGTCCACGACGTCCAGATCACGAAGGAAGCGCCGAACTACCGCGCCGAATGACGAGCCCTCCACCCGCTGCCGCGCCTGGCGAGACTGCCGCCAGACGGCAGGCGGCGATGCCGTTCATCATGGTCACGGTGCTGATCGACATGGTGTCGATCGGCCTGATCATCCCGGTGCTGGCGCCGCTGGTCGGCACCTTCACGGCTTCGCCGGCCGAGCAGGCGTTCTGGTACGGCGCGGTGACGATCGCGTTCGGCATCGCCAACTTCTTCGGCTCGCCGATCCTCGGTCGCCTTTCCGACCGCTACGGTCGCCGTCCGGTGCTGCTGATCGGCTTCAGCGGGCTTGCGCTCAGCTTCCTCGTCACGGGGCTGGCGACGGCACTGTGGATGCTGCTCGCGGTGCGTCTGTTCAGCGGCGCGATGCAATCGAATGTCGCGGTCGCCAACGCGTACGTCGCCGACATCACGCCGCCGGCCGAGCGCGCGAAGGCGTTCGGCAAGCTCGGCGCGATGCTCGGCATGGGCTTCATCCTCGGCCCGGTGCTCGGCGGGCTGCTCGGCGGCATCAGCCTGCACCTGCCGTTCTTCGTCGCCTGCGGGCTCGCGCTCGTCAACTGGCTGTACGGCTTCTTCGTCCTGCCCGAATCGCTGCCGCCGGATCGGCGCCGGCCGTTCGTGCTGCGCGAAGCCAATCCGATCAGCTCGCTGCGCAACCTCGCCGAGCTGAAGGGAGTCGGCTCGCTCGTCATCGTGATCGCGCTGAGCGGGCTCGCCCAGTTCATGACGCACACGTCGTGGGTGCTCTACACCACGTTCAAGTTCGGCTGGGGCCCCACCCAGAACGGCTGGTCGCTGTTCGCGATCGGCCTGATGTCGGTGCTCGTGCAGGGGATTCTGCTCAGCCGTCTGCTGCGCCGCTTCTCGCCGCAGCGCCTCGCCGTCATGGGGCTCGTGTCGTCGAGCATCTGCTACGTCCTCTGGGGGCTCGCGACCGAGGGCTGGATGCTCTATGCCGTGATCGCGATGAACGTCCTCGGCTTCACGATCTCCGCCTCGATCCAGAGCCTCGTCGCCAACGCTGCCGATCCGACGACCCAGGGCCGCGTGGCCGGCGCCGTCGCTTCGCTGAACAGCATGATGGCGGTGCTCGCGCCGGCGATCGGCGCGCCGTTGCTCGCGACCGTCTCGCACTTTCCGCACGGCGACTGGCGGATCGGGGCGCCGTTCTACTTCTGCGCTGCGCTGCAGGCCGCATCGACGGTGCTTGCGCTGCGCCACTTCAGGCGCGAGCGGCGACGCCGCCGCGAAGCGCCTGCCACCGCCGGCCTGACCTCGCCCGGCTGAACGACAACGAGCGTCCATGCACGACAAGATCCTGATCCTCGACTTCGGCTCGCAGGTCACGCAGCTGATCGCGCGGCGCGTCCGCGAGGCGCACGTCTACTGCGAGATCCACCCGAACGACGTCGACGACGCGTTCGTCCGCGAGTTCGCGCCGAAAGGGGTCATCCTTTCGGGGAGCCATGCGTCGACGTACGAGGAGCACGAGCTGCGCGCGCCGAAGGCGGTCTTCGAGCTGGGCGTTCCGGTGCTCGGCATCTGCTACGGCATGTTCACGATGGCGGTGCAGCTCGGCGGCGAGGTCGAGGCGAGCACGCACCGCGAGTTCGGTTACGCCGAGGTGCGCGCGCGCGGCCACACCCGGCTGCTGCAGGGCATCGAGGACTTCGCGACCGCCGAAGGCCACGGCATGCTCAAGGTCTGGATGAGCCACGGCGACAAGGTGACGGCGCTGCCGCCCCGGTTCGCGCTGATGGCGTCGACGCCGAGCTGCCCGATCGCCGGCATGGCCGACGAAGCGCGCGGCTTCTACGGCGTGCAGTTCCACCCCGAGGTCACGCACACGCTGAAGGGCCGCGAGCTGCTCGAGCGCTTCGTCCTCGAGATCTGCGGCGCGCGGCCCGACTGGGCGATGGGCGGCTACCTCGACGAGGCAGTCGCGAAGGTCCGTGAGCAGGTCGGCGACGACGAGGTGATCCTCGGCCTTTCCGGAGGCGTCGATTCGAGCGTCGCGGCGGCGCTGATCCATCGGGCGATCGGCGACCGGTTGACGTGCGTCTTCGTCGACCACGGGCTGCTGCGCCTCGGCGAGGCGAAACAGGTGATGGAGATGTTCGCCGAGCGCCGCCACATCCGCGTCGTCGCGGTTGACGCGAGCGAGCAGTTCCTCGGCCGCCTCGCCGGCGTCGCCGACCCGGAAGCGAAGCGCAAGATCATCGGCAGCGAGTTCGTCGAGGTGTTCAGTCGCGAGGCGGCGAAGCTGAAGCAGGCGGGGTGGCTCGCGCAGGGGACGATCTATCCCGACGTCATCGAGTCGGGCGGCGCGAAGACCAAGAAGGCAACCACGATCAAGAGCCACCACAACGTGGGCGGCCTGCCAGAAACGCTGGGCTTGAAGCTGCTGGAGCCGCTGCGCGACCTCTTCAAGGACGAGGTGCGCGAGCTCGGCGTCGCGCTCGGGCTGCCGCACGACATGGTGCACCGCCATCCGTTCCCCGGCCCGGGGCTCGGCGTTCGCATCCTCGGCGAGGTCAGGCGCGAGTACGCCGAGCTGCTGCGTCGCGCCGACGCGATCTTCATCGACGAACTGCGATCGACGATCGACGGCGTCAGCGGCAA
>DATJIM010000446.1:0-3362 GCA_035493195.1 Caldimonas sp. | reverse complement strand
GCGAGTTCGCGCCCAAGGGAATCATCCTGTCCGGCAGCCATGCCTCGACCTACGAGGAGCACGAGCTGCGCGCACCGCAGGCGGTGTTCGATCTCGGCGTGCCGGTGCTCGGCATCTGCTACGGCATGTTCGCGATGGCGGTGCAGCTGGGCGGCCAGGTCGAGGCGAGCACGCACCGCGAGTTCGGCTACGCCGAGGTGCGCGCGCGCGGCCACACCAAGCTTCTCCAGGGCATCGAGGACTTCTCGACGACCGAAGGCCACGGCATGCTCAAGGTCTGGATGAGCCACGGCGACAAGGTCACCGAGCTGCCGCCCGGCTTCTCCCTGATGGCCTCGACGCCGAGCTGCCCGATCGCCGGCATGGCCGACGAGCGGCGCAACTACTACGGCGTGCAGTTCCACCCGGAGGTCACGCACACGGTCAAGGGCCGCGAGCTCCTCGACCGCTTCGTCCTCGGCATCTGCGGCGCCCGGCCCGACTGGGTCATGGGCAACTACATCGACGAGGCGGTGGCGCGGATCCGCGACCAGGTCGGCGACGACGAAGTGATCCTCGGCCTGTCCGGCGGCGTCGACTCGAGCGTCGCCGCGGCGCTGATCCACCGCGCCATCGGCGACCGGCTGACCTGCGTCTTCGTCGACCACGGGCTGCTGCGCCTCGACGAGGGCCGCATGGTGATGGAGATGTTCGCCGACCGGCTGCATGCGAAGGTGATCGCCGTCGACGCGAGCGAGCAGTTCCTCGGCCGCCTCGGCGGCGTCGCCGACCCGGAAGCGAAGCGCAAGATCATCGGCAGCGAGTTCGTCGAGGTGTTCAGTCGCGAGGCGGCGAAGCTGAAGCAGGCGAGGTGGCTCGCGCAGGGGACGATCTATCCCGACGTCATCGAGTCGGGCGGCGCGAAGACGAAGAAGGCGAAGACGATCAAGAGCCACCACAACGTCGGCGGCTTGCCGCAGACGCTCGGCCTGAAGCTGCTCGAGCCGCTGCGCGACCTCTTCAAGGACGAGGTGCGCGAGCTCGGCGTCGCGCTCGGGCTGCCGCACGACATGGTGCACCGCCATCCGTTCCCCGGCCCCGGGCTCGGCGTTCGCATCCTCGGCGAGGTCAGGCGCGAGTACGCCGAGCTGCTGCGTCGCGCCGACGCGATCTTCATCGACGAACTGCGATCGACGATCGACGGCGTCAGCGGCAAGAGCTGGTACGAGCTGACGAGCCAGGCGTTCGCGGTGTTCCTGCCGGTGCGAAGCGTCGGCGTCATGGGCGATGGCCGCACCTACGAGCACGTCGTCGCGCTGCGCGCGGTGCAGACGAGCGACTTCATGACCGCCGACTGGGCGGAGCTGCCGTATGCGCTGTTGAAGAAGGTCTCGAGCCGGATCATCAACGAGGTCCGCGGCATCAACCGCGTCACCTACGACGTCTCGTCGAAGCCGCCCGCGACGATCGAGTGGGAGTGAGTCGATCGGTGGCACGCGCTGCGTCGCCTGCGCCCGGCGGCTCGCCAGCGTGCAGTTCGCACAAGTTGCGGCGCCTCGGATGCTCGCGCGCCGGCGCGAAGGCCGTGCTCTGGTTACGCTAGCGAATGGGCACTCGGAAAGTCCGCACGTGAAGGCAGTGTTCGGGATCCTCGGCCTGGTGGTCGTGCTCGCGGTCGTTGCATCGCTCGTCAAGACGCAGTTGCATGCGGTCGGCGGCGGCGCGAGCGCGCAGCGCAATGCCGCCGCGGCGCTGCCCCCTGGCGCCGTCGCCGACCCGAATGCCGCGACGGTGCCCGACCAGGCGCGCGCGCTGCAAGAGCGTGCGCGCGCCGAGACCGCGCGCGCGCTCGAGCAGGGCGCCGAGCGCAACCGCCGCGCCGAGCCCTGATGGAGCGCGACGAAGCGGCGATGCGCCTGGCGCTCGATCAGGCGCAGAACGCGTGGCTGGTCGGCGAAGTTCCGGTCGGCGCCGTCATTTTCCGCGACGCGCCCGGCGGCCGCCAGGTCGTCGCGACCGGCTACAACCGGCCGATCACCGACCACGACCCGACGGCGCACGCCGAGATCGTCGCCCTGCGCCATGCAGCGCACCTGCTCGGCAACTACCGTCTTCCCGAGTGCGAGGTCTTCGTGACGCTCGAGCCGTGTGCGATGTGCGCGATGGCGCTGCTGCACGCACGCGTCAAGCGCGTCGTCTTCGGTGCGCGCGATCCCAAGGCCGGCGCCGCCGGCTCGGTGATCGACGTCTTCGGCAACACGGCGCTGAACCACCACACGAGCGTCGAGGGCGGCGTCCTCGACGATGCCGCCGGCGAGGTGCTGCGCTCGTTCTTCGCCGAGCGTCGCGAGCGCTATCGGCAGCGCCGCAGCGCGCCGGCGGCGGGCGACGGCGGCGAAGTCGCCGACGAGCCGATCCCCGCAGGCGAGTCGTTGGAAGTCGATCCGGCGAAGGACAGCAGCGAGCGATGAGCGCCGGCAGCTCGACGTTGCGGATCTTCTCGCCGGCGGGTGCGCTGCGCTCGGCGGTGCCGCTTCGCCGCGCCGCCGCGCGGCTCGCTGCGCTCGGCTTCGCGGTCGAGATCGACGACGCGGCAACCGCGCGCGTGCAGCGCTTCGCCGGCGACGACGACGCGCGTCTCGCGACGCTCGCGCGCGTCGCCGCGGCGCGGCCAAGCGTCGCGCTCGCGACGCGCGGCGGCTACGGCTTGACGCGGCTGCTCGATCGGATCGACTGGAAGCGGATCGCGAGGAGCGTCGATGCGGGGACGCGCTGGGTCGGCATGAGCGACATGACGTCGCTGCAGCTGGGCCTGCTCGCGCACGCCGGAGGCGTCACGTGGGCAGGGCCGCTCGCGTGCGAGGACTTCGGCAGGAGCGCGAACGAAGGCGGCGCCGACGACGTCACGCAGGACTGCTTCGTCGAGGCGATGTCGGGAGAGCTCGAGGCGGTCGGCTTTCGCACCGAGAAGGGCTTCGACGGCCTCGCTGTCGGCGGCACGCTCTGGGGCGGCAACCTCACGATCGTCAACTCGCTGCTCGCGACGCCGCACTGGCCGCGCATCCGCGGCGGCATCTTCTTCTTCGAGGACGTCAACGAGCATCCGTATCGCGTCGAGCGCAACTTGCTGCAGTTGCACCAGGCGGGCGTGCTCGACGCGCAGAAGGCGATCGTCGTCGGCGCGGTGAGCGGCTTTCGGCCTTCACCGCTCGACCGCGGTTATTCGCTCGCGTCGGCGATCGCGCACATCCGTGCCGTCACCCGAACCCCGATCGTCACCGGCCTGCCGTTCGGGCACATCGCGACGAAGGTGACGTTGCCGGTCGGCGCCCGCGCCCGCCTGCTCGTCGACGGTCGCGACGCCTACATCGGCTGGGCCTGAA
>DATJIM010000445.1:0-5126 GCA_035493195.1 Caldimonas sp. | reverse complement strand
GGTCGATCGGCGATGGACGCGGTCGCTTCGATCGTCGAGCAGGTGCGCGCTGCGCACGCCGCGGGCGAGCCGCTCAGGATCCGCGGCGGCGGCAGCAAGGATTTCTACGGCGAGACGCCGACAGGCACGCTGCTCGAGACGACCGCGCTCTGCGGCAACGCCGACCACGAGCCGACCGAGCTCGTCGTCACCGCGCCCGCGGGGATGCGGCTCGTCGAGCTCGAAGCGCAGCTCGCCGCGCACGGTCAGTGCCTCGCGTTCGAGCCGCCCCGCTTCGGTTCGTCGACGACCGTCGGCGGCATGGTCGCCGCGGGACTTTCGGGACCGTCGCGCGCCGCCGCGGGCTCGGTGCGCGACCACGTCCTCGGCGTCTCGATGGTGAGCGGCATCGGCGAGCTGCTCCAGTTCGGCGGCCGCGTCATCAAGAACGTCGCCGGCTACGACGTCTCGCGCATCGTCGTCGGCTCGCTCGGCATCCTCGGCGTCATCGTCGAGGTCTCGCTCAAGGTGATGCCGCGCGCCGAGGCCGAAGCGACCGCGAGGTTCGACTGCAAGGCTGCCGACGCGCTCGCGATGCTGCACGCGTGGGGCCAGCGGCCGTTGCCGCTCGACGCCAGCGCGTGGTGGAACGGCAACCTGATCGTTCGCCTCCGCGGTTCCGAGGCGGCCATCGCCGAAGGCGCGGCGGCAATCGGCGGCGAAGCGGTCGCGGCCGCGGACGCGAGCGCGTTCTGGCAGAGCCTGCGCGACCACACCGATCCATTCTTCGCCGCGGCGCAGGAAGCGATCGACGACCACGAGGCGACGCTCTGGCGGCTGTCGCTGCCGGCGACGGCGCCGCTGCTCGGCCTCGCCGGCGACGAGCTGATCGAATGGCACGGCGCCGAGCGCTGGCTCGCGACGGCGCTGCCCGCCGCCGACGTGCGCGCCGCGGCCGCGACGGTCGGCGGCCACGCGACGGCGTTTCGCTCGCGTACCAAGGCAGCCGGTGCGTTCGCGCCGCTGGCGCCGCCGCTGCGGGCGATCCACGAACGGCTGAAACGCGCCTTCGATCCGAAGGGCATCCTCAACCCCGGCCGCCTTTATCCGGGGCTCTGAAGAGAATCCGAACTGACATGCAGACCGCGATCGCTCCCGAGTTCGCCGGCACCACCGACGGCGTCGAAGCCGAGGCGATCCTGCGCAAGTGCGTGCACTGCGGCTTCTGCACCGCGACGTGCCCGACGTACCAGCTGCTTGGCGACGAGCTCGACGGGCCGCGCGGCCGCATCTATCTCATCAAGCAGGTCCTCGAAGGCCACATGCCCACGCGCGCGACGCAGCTCCACCTCGATCGCTGCCTGACGTGCCGAAATTGCGAGACGACGTGCCCCTCGGGCGTGCAGTACGGCAACCTCGTCGAGATCGGCCGCCGGCTCGTCGACGAGCGCGTGCCGCGTCCGCCGGCCGAGCAGGCGCTGCGCTGGACGTTGAAAGAAGGGCTGACGTCGCCGCTCTTCTCGCCGGCGATGAAACTCGGCCAGGCGGTGCGTGGCCTCCTGCCCGGCGCATTGAAGGCCAAGGTGCCGGCGCGCCAGCCGGCGCGGGCCGATGGCTGGCCGCGCCGCGAGCATCCACGCAAGGTGCTGCTGCTCGCCGGCTGCGTGCAACCGGCGATGGCGCCGAACATCAACGCCGCCAGCGCGCGCGTGCTCGACGCTGCCGGCATCCAGACGATCGTCGCGTCCGGCGCCGGTTGTTGCGGCGCGATCCGCCTGCACACGAGCGACCACGACGGTGCGCTCGCGCAGATGCGCGCCAACATCGACGCCTGGTGGCCGCTCGTCGAGCACGGCGACGTCGAGGCGATCGTGATGAACGCGTCGGGCTGCGGCGTGACGGTGAAGGAATACGGCCATTCGCTCGCCAACGATCCGGCCTATGCGGTCAAGGCGGGCCGGATCGCCGACGCGACGCGCGACATCGCCGAGCTGCTGCCCGATCTCGTCGCGCTGCTGAAGCCGCTCCTGGCGCTGCCGCCCGAGCGGCGCGCCACGGCCGACACCACCCCGGCCGACGATGCACGGGGGTCGCGCCGCCTGCCGCGGATCGCGTTTCATCCGCCGTGCACCCTGCAGCACGGCCAGCGCATCCAGGGCGTCGTCGAGACGTCGCTCGCCGCGCTCGGCTTCGACGTCCGCGTCGCCGTGAACGAGGCGCACCTGTGCTGCGGGTCGGCGGGAACGTATTCGGTGCTCCATCCGGAGATCGCGAACGCGCTGCGCGACCGCAAGCTCGGCCACCTCGCGCCGCTCGGCGCGGCGACGATCGCGTCGGCGAACATCGGCTGCATCCAGCACCTGCAGAGCGGCACGACGACGCCGGTGCGCCACTGGATCGAGGTGCTCGACGACGCGCTCGCGCGATGACGCCGCGCTACCAGGAGTTCGCCGCCGACGCGGCGCTCGCAGCGCATGTCCACTGTCTGTGGTCGTTCGCGGCGAGCGAGGACGGCGGCGAGCAGGCGATCCCGCCCGACGGCCGCGCCGAGCTCATCGTGCATCGCGGCCGTCCGTACGAAGAGCGCGGCGACGACGGCCGCTGGCGTGCGCAACCTGCGCTGCTCTTCGCCGGCCAGCTGACGCGGCCGCTCGTGCTGCGCTCGCGCGGCGCGGTCGCGGTGCTCGCGGTGCGCTTCACTCCCGCCGGCGCGTGGGCGTTCGCCGGGCGCGCGATGGCCGAGTGCAACGATCGCCGCCTGCCTCTTGCCGAGCTGCATGGAAGCGCCGCTGCGCGGTCGCTCGCCGTGAGGCTCGACGCCGCAGAGGACGCAAGCGCGGCACGCGCGACGCTCGCCGACTATGTCGCTCGCCGCGTGGCGCTCAACGACGGCCGCCGCGACGCCGCCATCGAGCGCTGCGTCGATCGTCTCTACGCGAGCGAAGGTCGGGTCGCGCTCGCCGAGCTCTGCGCGCTCGCCGGCGTCGGCGAACGCCAGCTGCAGCGTCGCTTCGCCGAGGTCGTCGGCATCGCGCCGCGCACGCTCGCGGTCATCGTGCGGCTGCGCCGCGTCTTCGACGCGCTGCGCGACGCACCGTGGTCGACGTGGTCCGAGCGCGCGCAGGCGGCGGGCTTCTTCGACCACCCGCAGATGGCGCGCGACTTCCGCCGCCTGCTCGGGCGCGCGCCTTCCGAATGGGCGAAGCGCCGTGGTGGCATTGCGAAAAGCCTCGTCGACGCCGCAAGCTGACAAGGTCCGCGCGTCGCAAAGCTACAAGGCGCAGCTGCGGCCGCCGCCTATCCTCGCCACCACCGCTCGGGAATGTCATATGCGCACCGCGATCGCCCTCTTCTTCGCTGCAGCCGCCGCCACATCCGCCGTCCGCGCCGCTCCCGCCCCGAGCGAACTCGCCTGGCTGGCTGGTGATTGGCGGCTGTGCCGCGAAGGCGAGATCGTCGAGGAACGCTGGCTCGGCCCGCGCGGCGACGTTCTCCTCGGCGCCAGCCTGACGTCGTCGAAGGACGGCAAGGCGAGCTGGGAGCACCTGCGCATCGCGCGCGACGGCGACACGTGGGTGTACTGGGCGTCGCCCGAGGGCCGCACGCCGGTGCCGTTTCGCCTCGTCGAGAGCGCGCCCGGCCGCGCGGTGTTCGCCAATCCCGAGCGGCCGTTCCCGAGCCGGATCGTCTACTGGAGGGACGGGGTCGACCTGATCGCGCGCATCGAAGGCACGGTGCAGGACCGCGCCGTCGCGCGCGAGTGGCGCTATTCGCCGGGGACCGCGGCCGATTGCGTCGTTGCGGTGCGTTAACCATCAGCGGCACGCGATCGCTCTACGCTTCGTCCGCCGGCCCGTGGTGGGTGACGAAGAGTCCGTCGGGATCGACCGCGGCCTTGATCGCACGCAGCCGCGCCGCGTTGCGACCCCAGAACGCGCGCTGCCAGTCGCGCTGGAAGTAGTTGCTCTCGGCGACGTAGGCGCCGGCGTCGGGAGCGACCTTGCGCAGCGCCGCCGCGGCACGGTCGATCGCCGCCGCCTGTGCGCGCGCGAGCGCAGCGTCGGGTTCATGGCCAGCGACGCCGGGATACGCCGGCCCGCCATGCGCACCGAGGATCGCGAGCGCGAACGCGTCGAGCATCACCGGGTTGGTCGCGGTGTCGCGCGCCGCCGCGATCGCTTGCGCCGGCGCGCCCGCGAGGCCCTTGTTGAGATGGAGCGAGACAGACCAGTGCCGTGTCGCGCCGAAGACCGCGTCGGCGAGCTCGGCGCGACGTGACGCCTGCAGCAGTGCTGCCGGCAGCCAGAGCGACTCGTAGCCGTGCAGCACCTGCGCGGCTTGCGCCTGGTCGCCGGGCCAGAACACGTTCGTCGCGGGCGCGCCGGGCCGGTCGTCGCGTCTGATGAAACCGAACGTGCGCTTGAAGAGCGTCGGCGCCCAGAACGTGCGCGCGTCGGTCGAGACGATGCGCAGCGGCGAGAACTCGAGGTCGAAGTCGCTCGGGCTCGCATCGATCGCGGTGAAGAACGGCTGCCACGCTGCGACCGCCTCGCTTCGCGTCAAGCCCTGGAACACCATCGCGACCTGCAGCGTGTTGTTGCGCAGGAACCGCAACTGCTCGCCCCAGTGCGGGCCGACGAGCGTGGCGGCGCAGAAGTCGAGCGCGAGCGCGACGAGCTTGCGGTACGCGGCGTCGGAGGTCGCCCGCACCGTGATGTTGACGGCGCCGAACGTCTCGGGAAGCGGATGCACCTTCAGCGTCAGCCGCGTGACGACCGCGAAGTTGCCGCCGCCGCCGCCCTTCAGCGCCCAGAAGAGTTCCTCGTTGGCGCACGCATTGCAGATGCGGACCTTGCCGTCGGCGGTGACGACCTCGGCTTCGAGCAGGCTGCCCGCGGCGGTTCCGAACGCCTTCGAAAAGCTGCCGAAGCCACCGCTCTGCACGAGCCCGGCGACGCCGACCGTCGTGCAGCCGCCGCCTTGCACGTAGCCGCCACCCTTCGTGGTGACGGCGTCGTAGACGTTCGCCCAGACCGCGCCGGCGCCGCAATGCACGGCGCGCTGCGGCGCGACGCGGCCCGCGCAACTCGCGGGCACGAAGGCGTCGTCGATCCGGACCTCGTTCATCCGCCGCGTCCAGACGAGCA
>DATJIM010000444.1:0-4621 GCA_035493195.1 Caldimonas sp. | reverse complement strand
GCTTCCTTCTCGGCCGACTGCAGCAGGCCGGCGAGCTCGCGGCCGGGCTGGACCTGCTCGCCGCCTTGCACCTGAGGCAGCCGCTTCATCGCGTCTTCGACGGCGCTCTGCAGCCGGGCGACGTTGATGCCGGCGCGCGCGAGCAGCGCCTTCGGCCCGTCGGCCTGGCCGAGCATCGCGGCGAGCACGTGAGCGGGCTCGATGTACGGGTTGTCGCGCGTCACCGCCAGGCTCTGCGCTTCGGCGAGGGCCTCCTGGAAGGTGGTCGTGAGCTTGTCGATGCGCATGTCCGAAATCCTCCGTTGCCGTCGCAGGTGGGCGCCGGGAAGGGGTTTTTCAAGCGAAAACGGAGGCTCCCCCACCGGGCGGCAAAGCGCGCGCCCGGCTCAGCGGATGAGGAGAGCCTGGGCGACGCGAAAGCCCACCGCAGCGCACGTCAGCGCGCCGACGACGTGCGCGAGCGTGTGGCCGAGCGCAAGCACCAATTCGCCGCGCTGCAGCAGGATGAGCGATTCGACCGAGAACGCCGAGAAGGTCGTGAAGCCGCCGAGCAGCCCGGTGACGAGGAGCAGTCGCAGCAGCTCGTTCGGCGAGTGCTCGAGCCAGAAGAAGACCGCGCCGATCGCGAACCCGCCGACGCAGTTGACGAAGAGCGTGCCGAGCGGGAACCCGGCCCAGCGCGCGTTCAGCCAGAGCCCTGCGCCCCAGCGCAGGAGCGAGCCGACCACCGCTCCCAGCGAGACCGCGCCGATCTCGAGCCAGGGCATGCTCAGCGGCCGCCCGGCAGCGCCGCGTTGCCGGCCGCGATTCCCCAGCGCGCCAGCGCGGCGTCGTCGGCGACGCGGGCGTCGACCCAGCGCACGCCCTCGGGACCCGCTTCCTTCTTCCAGAACGGCGCCTGCGTCTTCAGGTAGTCCATCAGGAACTCGCAAGCCTGGAACGCCTGGCCGCGATGCGCCGCGGTGACGGCGACGAGAACGATCTGCGCCATCGGCGCCAGGACGCCGACGCGGTGGACGACGCGCGCGGCGCGGATCTCGAAACGGCGCGTCGCCTCGTCGACCATCGCCTCGATCGCCGCTTCGGTCATTCCCGGATAGTGCTCGAGCTCGAGCGACGCGATCGCAGCGCCGTCGTTGCGGTCGCGCACGGTGCCGACGAACGCGACGACCGCGCCGACGCCACCGTCGCCGTCGCGCAGAGCCGCGACTTCGGCGGCGAGATCGAAATCGCCTTCGCGGATCTCGACGCGTGCGACCACGCTCAGCCTCCGGTCAGCGGCGGGAAAAAGCCGACCTCGTCGCCGTCGGCGAGCGCGGCGTCCTCGGCGCAGAGGACGCGGTTCCTCGCGCTGCGCAGGACGCGCTCGCGGCCGAGCGCTTCGCCGTGGCGCCCGCCGCGCCGCGCGAGCGCGTCGCGCAGCGTCGCGATCGTCGCGCCGGCGCCGACCTCGACGCGCTCGCCGCTGCCGAGCGCCTCGCGGACCGCGGCGAAGTAGCGGACCTCGACCTTCATCCGAGCAGCTCCGCAAGCGGCAGGTAGCGCACGATGTCGCCCGGCGCGATCGCCTGGCCGCCGGGGTTGTCGACGAGGCCGTCGGCCCAGATCGTCGACGTCAGCACTGCCGAGCCCTGGTGGCCGAAGAGGTCGAGCCCGCCGCGATCGTTGCGCTGGACGCGCAGGAACTCGCGGCGCTTGTCGGGCTTCGGCCACCCGAAGTCGGCGCGCATCGCGATCGGTTTCGGCGCGAACGTGCTCGCGCCCTGCAGGCGCAACAGCACCGGACGCGCTGCGACGAGGAAGGTGACGAACGCCGACACCGGGTTGCCGGGCAGGCCGACGAACCATGCCGACGTGCCGTCGCTGCGGAAGACCTCGCCGAACGCGAGCGGCTTGCCCGGCTTCATCGCGATCTGCCAGAGGTCGATCCGGCCTTCGTGCCCGACCGCGGCGCGCAGGTGGTCCTCCTCGCCGACCGACATGCCGCCACAGGTGACGATGAGGTCGCTCGCCTCGGCAGCGCGCCTGAGCGCATCGCGCGTCGCGTCGAGGCGATCGGGGACGATGCCGAGGTCGTCGTGAACGCCGCCCATCGCCTCGACGAGCGCGCGCAGCGTGAAGCGGTTCGAGTTGTAGATCGCGCCCGGCTTCAACGTCGCGCCCGGCATCGCGAGCTCGTCGCCGGTCGAGAACAGCGCGACGCGCGGCTGCCGTGCGACCCGCAGCGTCGCGGCGCCGACCGAAGCGGCCATGCCAACCGCCTGCGGCGTCAGGCGAAGCCCGGCCACCAGGACGCGGGCACCGCGCTCGACGTCCTCGCCGCGGCGGCGGATCGAGTCGCCGGCGCGCACCGTCGCGTCGACGCGGACGCTGCCGTCGAGCGCGGTGCACTGCTCCTGCATCACCACCGCGTCGGCGCCGGCGGGGATCTGCGCGCCGGTGAAGATGCGCGCCGCGGTGCCGGCAGCGAGCGCCGTTCCGATGCTGCCGGCGACGATCCGCTGGCTCACCGGCAGCACCGTGCCGGGCTTGGCAAGGTCGGCGGCGCGCAGCGCGTAGCCGTCCATTGCGCTGTTGTCGGCCGGCGGAACGTCGATCTGCGAGCGCACGTCCTCGGCGAGGAAGCGGCCGCGCGCAGCGAACGTCGAGACCGTCTCGCTGCTGGCCGGATCAGGCGCGGCGACACGCGCGAGGATCCGCGCGATCGCGTCGTCGAGGCCGAGCAGCTGCGGCTTGGGCGGAGCGGTGCCGTTGCTCATCGCCGGTCATTGTCGGCGATGAAGGCCTTCAGCCGCTCGACGTCGGCGGACATGGCCACGACGCGCTGGGGCAGCGTCTCGAGCCCGGCGAGCCTCGCCGGCCGCGGTGCGTCGCTGCCGATCGCGGCGCGGATCGTCGCGTTGAACTTCGCCGCGAGCGCGGTCTCGAGAACGATCATCGGCGTCGCCGCATCGCGCTGCTCGCGTGCGACCTTGACCGCGTCGGCGGTGTGCGGGTCGATCACCTGGCCGCGCTGCGCATGGACGTCGCGGATCACTGCCAGCCGGTCGGCACCGGTGCTGCGTCCGCTGACGAAGCCGAACGCCGCGATGCGCTCGCGCTCGGGCGCGGTCAGCGTGAACGCGCGGCGTGTCTCGACCTCGGCGAAGAGCGCGCACGTGCGCGCGGCGTCGCGGCCGAGCGCGTCGAAGACGAAGCGCTCGAAGTTCGATGCCTTGGAGATGTCCATCGACGGGCTCGACGTCTCGCGCGTCTCGGCTGCACCGCGCACACGGTACGTGCCGGTGCGGAAGAACTCGTCGAGGACGTCGTTCTCGTTGGTCGCGAGGACGAGGCGTCCGATCGGCAGCCCCATCGAGCGCGCGACGTGGCCAGCGCAGATGTTGCCGAAGTTGCCGGTCGGGACCGCGAAGTCGACCAGTTCGCCGTCCCTCGAAGTCGCCTGGAAGTAGCCGGAGAAGTAGTAGACGACCTGCGCGAGCAGCCGCGCCCAGTTGATCGAGTTGACGGTACCGATCGCGTGTCGTTCCTTGAACGCGAGATCGGCGGAGACCGCCTTGACGAGGTCCTGGCAGTCGTCGAAGACGCCTTCGACGGCGACGTTGTGGATGTTGTCGTCGAGCAGGCTGAACATCTGCGCCTGCTGGAACGGGCTCATCCGGCCCTTGGGCGAGAGCATGAAGACGCGAACGCCGCGCTTGCCGCGCAGCGCGTGCTCGGCGGCGCTACCGGTGTCGCCCGAGGTCGCGCCGAGGACGTTGAGCGTGCCGCCTCGGCGCGCGAGCTCGTGCTCGAACGCGTTGCCGAGGAACTGCATCGCGATGTCCTTGAACGCGAGCGTCGGGCCGTTCGAGAGCCCGAGCACGAAGACGCCTGGCTCGAGCGGCCTGAGCGGCGCGATGCGGGCGTCGCCGAAGACGTCGGCGCGGTAGCTGCGCGCGATCAGCGCCTTCAGGTCGGCGGAGTCGATGTCGTCGATGAAGCGCGACATCACCGCGAACGCGAGCTCTTGGTACGACAAAGTCCGCCAGCGCGCGAGTGTCGCCGCATCGACCTTCGGATAGTGCTCTGGCACGTACAGGCCGCCGTCGGGAGCGAGCCCTTCGAGCAGGATCTCGGCGAAGCCGCGCCGCCGCGCGTCGCCGCGCGTGCTCAGGTACTTCACGCGAGGTCTTCTTTGCGGATGCGGACGATCTTCGCGAGCGTCGTCGGCAGCGCTTGCATCTTCGCGATCGCGGCCGTCATCCGGCCCTCGACCGTGTCGTGGGTCAGGATGATGACGTCGGTGCGCGCCTCGCCGGCGGCGCTCGGCCGCTGCAGCAGCGCGTCGATCGAGATGCCGTGGTCGGCGAGGATGCCGGTGACGCGCGCGAGCACGCCCGTCTCGTCGGCGACCTGCAGGCGCAGGTAGAACGCGGTCACGACCTCGTCGATCGGCAGGACGCCGAGGTCCTGCACCGCCGCCGGCTGGAACGCGAGGTGCGGCACGCGGTGGTCCGGGTCGGCCGTATGCAGGCGCGTAATGTCGACGAGGTCGGCGACCACCGCGCTCGCGGTGGGCTCGGCGCCCGCGCCCGCGCCGTAGTACATGGTGGCGCCGACGGCGTCGCCCTTGACCAGC
>DATJIM010000443.1:0-13858 GCA_035493195.1 Caldimonas sp. | reverse complement strand
GCTCGTGCAGAAGATCTTCGCCAACGTCCCGGTGTTCGACGGCGGCGGCCGCGCGGCGACGACGACCTTCGCGCAGCGCAACATCGGTGATGCGCTCTGCACGTTCGAGAGCGAGGTCAACCTGATCAAGGCCGAGTTCGGCGACCACTTCGACGTCGTTTATCCGAAGTCGACGATCCTCGCCGAGAACCCGGTCGCGGTGATCGACAAGGTGGTCGACAAGAAGGGCACGAGGAAGCAGGCCGAGGGGTTTCTCAAGTTCCTCTGGTCCGACGAAGCGCAGGAGATCGCCGCCAGGCACCAGATCCGGCCGCGTTCGCCGGCGCTGCTCGCCAAGTACGCGAAGGACTTCCCGAAGGTGCAGACGTTCACGATCGACGAGATGTTCGGCGGCTGGACCAAGGCGCAGAAGGAGCACTTCGACGACGGCGCGATCTACGACCAGATCCTCGCCAAGAAGTAGCGACGCATACGGCGCGGCATGCTCTTCTCCCGCGCGCTCCTCAAGCGTCACAGCGTCCTGCCGGGGTTCGACCTCGCGCTCGGCTTCACGCTGCTCTATCTCTCGTGCATCGTCCTCGTGCCGCTGTCGGCGGCGTTCCTGAAGACGTTCACGATGACTTGGCCCGCGTTCTGGGACGCGGTGACCGCGCCGCGTGTCGTCGCCGCGTACCGGCTGACGTTCGGCGCTTCGTTCGCGGCGGCGCTCGTCAACGCGGTCTTCGGCCTCGTCGTCTGCTGGGTGCTCGTCCGCTACGACTTTCCCGGCCGGCGCATCGTCGACGCGCTCGTCGATCTGCCGTTCGCGCTGCCGACCGCGGTCGCCGGCATCGCGCTCACCGCGCTCTATTCGGGCAACGGCTGGATCGGCAGCTTCTTGCCGTTCAAGGTCAGCTTCACTCCGGTCGGCGTCTGGGTGGCGCTCACGTTCATCGGCCTTCCCTTCGTCGTCCGCACGCTGCAGCCGGTGCTCGAGGACCTGCATGGCGAAGTCGAGGAAGCGGCGGCGATCCTCGGCGCGAGCCGGCTGCAGACGTTCGGCCGCGTCATCCTGCCGATCGTGACGCCGGCGCTCCTCACCGGCTTCGCGCTCGCGTTCGCGCGCGCGCTCGGCGAGTACGGCTCGGTGATCTTCATCGCCGGCAACTTGCCGATGGTCTCGGAGATCGTGCCGCTGCTGATCATCACCAAGCTCGAGCAGTTCGACGTTCCGGGCGCGACCGCGATCGCGGTCGTCATGCTGGTCGCCTCGTTTCTGCTGCTGCTCGCGATCAACGGCTTGCAGGCGTGGACGCGCGCGAGGCAGGGGAGATGAGCGCGGTCGGCGCGATCGTCGCCGCGCCGCCGCGCGTCAGCGACGCGACGACCGAGCCGGCATGGGTGCGGCGCGCGCTGATCGCGGTCGCGCTCGCGTTCCTCGGGCTCTTTCTCTTCGTGCCGCTCGTCGCCGTCTTCGCCGAGGCGCTGAAGAAAGGCGTCGACGTCTACCTCGCCGCGATCGTCGAGCCCGACGCGCTCGCGGCGATCCGGCTGACGCTCGTCGCCGCCGCGATCTCGGTGCCGCTCAACTGCGTCTTCGGCGTCGCCGCGGCGTGGGCGATCGCGAAGTTCGACTTTCGCGGCAAGAACCTGCTGCTGACGCTGATCGACCTGCCATTCTCGGTGAGCCCGGTGATCGCCGGCCTCGTCTTCGTGCTCGTGTTCGGCCTTCAGGGCTGGTTCGGCGAATGGCTCCGCGACCACGACGTCAAGATCATCTTCGCGCTGCCGGGGATCGTGATCGCGACGATCTTCATCACCTTTCCGTTCGTCGCCCGCGAGCTGATCCCGCTGATGCAGACGCAGGGGATCGAGCAGGAGGAGGCAGCGCGCGTCCTCGGCGCCTCCGGCTGGCAGATCGTTCGCCGCGTCACGCTGCCCAACGTGCGCTGGGCGCTGCTCTACGGCGTCATCCTCTGCAACGCGCGGGCGATGGGCGAGTTCGGCGCCGTCAGCGTCGTTTCCGGCCACATCCGCGGCCAGACCAACACGATGCCGCTGCACATCGAGATCCTCTACAACGAGTACCAGTTCGCGGCGGCGTTCGCGGTCGCGTCGCTGCTCGCCGGCCTGGCGCTGCTGACGCTGGTGCTGAAGATCGTCGTCGAGCGGCGAGTCGCTGCGCAGGCGAGCGGGGCGACGCGATGAGCATCGAGGTCCGACACCTCTTCAAGCGCTTCGGCGCGACCGTCGTCTGCGACGACCTCAGCCTCGACATCCCTGCCGGCCAGCTGGTCGCGCTGCTCGGCCCGTCGGGGTCGGGCAAGACGACGCTGCTGCGCATCATCGCCGGGCTCGAGGTTCCCGATTCTGGGTCGGTGCTCTTCCACGGCGAGGACGCGACCGACGCCGACGTCCGCGAGCGCCGCGTCGGCTTCGTGTTCCAGCACTACGCGCTGTTCGGCCACATGACGATCTTCGAGAACGTCGCGTTCGGGCTGCGCGTGCGGCCGAAGGCGGTGCGTCCCGACGACGAAGAGATCCGCGCCAGGGTCGCCAGGCTGCTCGAGCTCGTCCAGCTCGGTCCGCTCGGCGATCGCTATCCGCACCAGCTCTCGGGTGGCCAGCGCCAGCGCATCGCGCTCGTGCGCGCGCTCGCGGTCGAGCCTCGCGTGCTGCTGCTCGACGAGCCGTTCGGCGCGCTCGATGCGCGAGTCCGCAAGGAATTGCGTCGCTGGCTGCGCCGGCTGCACGACGAGATGCAGGTGACGAGCGTGTTCGTGACCCACGATCAGGAAGAGGCGATGGAGGTGGCCGACCGCATCGTCGTCATGAACCAGGGCAGGATCGAGCAGGACGGCGCGCCCGACGAGGTCTACGACCACCCGGCGACGCCCTTCGTGCTGCAGTTCCTCGGCGACGTCAACCTGTTCCGCGGCGGCACGCCGACGCCGGGAGCGGCCGACGGCCGCACCGCGTACGTCCGGCCGCACGAGCTCGAGGTCGTCGCCGAGGCGGAGGCCGGCTCGGTGCCGGTCACGTTCGCGCAGGCGCTCACCATCGGCCCGAACACCCGGCTCGAATTCCGGCGCAGCGACGACCAGAGCTACGTCGATGTCGAGATGTCGCGCGCCCAGTGGCTCGCGCTGCGGGACCGGCTCGATTTGAAACCCGGCACGCGCGTGCACCTGCTGCCGCGCAAGGTGACGCGGTTCGCGAGCGAGGACGTCGACCCCGCCGCGATGATCTGAGCGCGCTCGTTCACGACAGCAGCTGCCGGCGGGCGCGGTGCACGCGCACGAACAGGTTCTCCTCGCTGATGCCGAGCTTCGCGCACACCGCGGCGGTCGACTGCTCCTCGACGGCGCGAAGCACGATCGCGTCGCGCAGCGTCGCCGGCAAGCGCTCGATGCCGGCGAGTGCGTGCGCGAGCTCCTCGCGCCGGGCGGCGATCTCGTCGGGTCCGGGGCGGTCGCACGCGATGTCGCGTTCGCCGTGCTCGCCGTCGTCGGACTCGGCGTCGAGCGACACGTGCTGCGCGTCGCGGCGGAGCACGTCGACGATCTTGTGCTTGAGGATCGCCGTCAACCACGAGCGGAGCGCGGCGCGGCCGCCGAAGCGCGCGCGGCCGGAGAGGACCGCCTCGATGACGTCGTGCACGGCGTCCTCGGCGAGCGCCGGGTCGCGGAGCTTGCGCAGCGCGAAGCGCACCAGGTAGGGCCGGTGCGAGACGAGCTCGGCGATCGCGATCGGGAGGTTTTGCGAAGTGGCGGCGGCGGTCAGCATGGCGGGGAGGGCGAAGCGACGATGGCCGTGACTGTCGCGGCCGCAGATCGCAGCAGCGTCGCGAAAGATCACGCCACGATCACATTGCTGTAAGACCTCGCGAGGGCGCGAGACAATCCGGCATGCCCGCGTCGATCCTCGTCGCCGAAGACCAGGCCGACATCCGCGACCTCCTGGTGATGAACCTGAAGAGCGCGGGCTACGACGTCAGCGCGGTCGGCGACGGCGCCGCCGCACTCGCGAGCCAGACCGAGCGGCCCGCCGACCTGCTCGTCCTCGACCTCATGCTGCCCGAGCTCGACGGACTCGAGGTGACGAAGGCGCTGCGCGCACGCGGCAGCTCGACGCCGATCCTGATGCTGACGGCGAAGTCGACCGAGCTCGATCGCGTCCTGGGCCTCGAGCTCGGCGCCGACGACTACCTCACCAAACCGTTCTCGCTTGCCGAGCTGCTCGCGCGGGTCAAGGCGCTGTTGCGCCGCGCCGACCTGCTGCGCGCGGCGCAGGCTGCGAGCAACGCCGAGCCGCGCGTGCTCAGGAACGGCGAGCTCGAGATCCTGCCCGCGAAACGCCAGGTCCGGATCCGCGGCGCCGCGGTCGACTTCACGGCGCTCGAGTTCGACCTCCTGCTGCACTTCGCATCGCACCCGGGCCACGTCTTCTCGCGCGGCCAGCTGCTCAACGCCGTCTGGGGCTACAGCCACGACGGCTACGAGCACACGGTGACGACGCACATCAACCGCCTGCGCGCCAAGCTCGAGGCCGACCCCGAGCGGCCCGAGCTGATCCTGACGGTGCGCGGCGCCGGCTACAAGATGCGCGACAGCCCATGAGCGTTCGCGCGAAGCTGGCGCTGACCGTCTTCGCGACCGGACTCGTCACGGCGCTGCTCGTCATCGCGACCGTCGTCTTCGCGTTCCAGCGCTTCGAGAACGAGACCGCGTACCGGCGCGGGATGGCGTTCCTCGGCAAGGTCGTCGGCATGTACGACAACATCTTCGACATGCACGAGAAGGACGCTGCCGCGTTCCAGGCGTGGCTGCGCGGGCTCGTGCTGTTCGAGCCGAACACCGAGCTCTACCTGCTCGCCGCCGACGGCACGGTGCTCGCGAAGACCGGGCCGACGCCGCTGAAGCCGGGAACGCACGTCGCCCTGGCGCCGGTGCGCGAGTCGATCGAACGCATGGACGCGTCGTTCGTGATGGGCGACGACCCGGAGCGGATGGACGCCGGCGCGGTCGTCGTCGCCAAGCCGGTGCGGCGCTCGAGCCAGGCGGGCGCGGTCGACGCCGGCTATCTCTACCTCGTGCTGCACACCCAGCAGCTCCCCGAGGGCCGCTGGGAGGCGATGTTCAGCAGTTTCGCGCGGCCGGCGCTGGTCGGCGTCCTCGCCGTGATCGCGCTGACGACGCTGCTCGCCGTGTTGATCATCGCGACGGTGACGCGGCCGCTGCGGCGGCTGACCGGGGCCGTCGCGACGCTGTCGCAGCGCGGCCTCGCCGAAGGGCTCGCCGTCGCTCCCGACAACCCGTTGCCGCCGCCGACCCGCGACGAGTTCGGCCAGTTGACGAGCGCGTTCGAGATGCTGCTCGACATTTGTCGCCGGCAGTGGAACGCGCTGCGCCGCACCGACCACTTTCGCCGCGAGGGCGTGAGCAACCTCTCGCACGACTTGCGCTCGCCGCTGACCGCGACCGTCGCCTGTCTCGAGACGCTCGACCATCGCTGGGCCGACGACGAGGCGCGCGCCGACGACCGGCGGTTGCTCGAGATCGCACTGCGCAACACGACCAATGCGGCGCGCATGGTGCAGTCGCTCGGCGACCTCGCCAAGCTCGACGAGCCCGAGTTCTCGCTGCGCACCGAAGCGGTCGATGCCGGCGAGCTGCTCGACGACATCGCGTTGCGCTTCGCCGAGCGCGCCGCGCGACAGGACGTGCGTGTTCGCAGCGTCGCGGCGCCAGGCGACGGCGCGCGGCCGCGTGCCCAGGTCGACGTCGAGCTCTTCGAGCGCGCCGTCGCCAACCTGCTCGACAACGCGCTCAAGTTCTGCCCTCCGGGCAGCACGGTCACGCTCGCGGCTGCGGCGCGCGACGGCAACGTCGAGGTCAGCGTGGGCGACGACGGGCCGGGAATCCCGGCGGCCGATCTGCCGCAACTGTTCGACCGCTTCTACCAGAGCCGTTCGACGGTCGCGCCGGCGACGGCCGACGGCGGCCGCGGCCTCGGGCTGGCGATCGTCAAGCGGATCGCCGAGCTGCACGGCGGCGACGTCGCCGTCGAGAGCGCGGTCGGACGCGGCACGCGTGTCGTCCTCAGCGTCCCCGCGGCCGGCCGCCGCGACGCACCGCGCTCCGAGGCGGTGCCCGGGTAAGCCCGGAGGGTCGGGCACCGGCGCGCCGCTAGAGTGCAAGGCAGCTGCGGCGTGCACCACAGGCGCCGTGACGATCCGAGAGGAGACGACGGCGCGATCGCGCCGATACGGCCGGAAAGGCCGACACGGGGGCGCCGCGAGGCGCCCCTTTTCATGGCGGCGCGGCGGCGGCGAGGCACGCGGTGAGAACTGTGCCTCGCTCCGCGGCGATGGCGGCGCGACGTGGGTGCCGGCATCGGTACCATTTCGCTTGCACCCCGGCTTTGTGGCATCGCATGACCGACCCTTCGTCCCGGCGCTTGCTCGACGTCGAGATCCCGGCCCAGCCCGAGGTGCTCGTCAAGCTCTCGCTCCTGCTCGCCGAGGAGGACGTCGACCTGCACGCGGCGAGCAGGCTGATCAGCTCCGACATGGCGCTCGCCGCAGCGGTGCTGAAGACCGTCAATTCGGCGATGTACGGCCTGCGCGGCCGCGTCCAGAGCGTGCAGCAGGCGATCACGTACCTCGGCACGCGCGAGGTCGCGTCGGTGACCTTTGCGATGGGCCTGCGTGCGGTCTTCCCGTCGGCGCCCGAGCTCGAGCCGGTGTGGCAGCGCGCACGCGTGCGCGCCCTGCTGATGGGCCGGATCGCCAGCGCCCTCGGCCTCGACGCGTGGGCGGCGCACTCGGCAGGCCTGTTCGAGGAATGCGGCAAGGCGGTCATGTTCCGCCACGCCACCGACCGCTACCGGCCGCTCATCGCCGAGGCCAAGAACGACGAAGAGCTGCTGCTGCTCGAGCACCAGAAGTTCGGCGTCAGTCACGACACGCTCGGCGCCGCGCTGTGCGAGAGCTGGGGCGTGAAACCCGAGGCCGTCGACAGCGTCCGCTATCACGTCATCGTCAACAGCACGCTCGAGCTGCCGATGCACGTCGGCAAGCGCGGGCTGTGCGCGATCTCAGCGCTCGCGCACGCGTTGATGACGGATCCCGACACGCTCGAAGCCGTCGCCCGCAAGGTCGCGCCGCAGGCCGAGCTCGACCCGGGCGCGGCCGAGCGCGGCGCGCGTCAGGTGCAGGAGCAGATCGAGATGGCGATCGAGCGAGGGAAAACCGACGAGTGAGCGGCCGGCTAGTCGACCTTCGCTCCTGACGCCTTCACCACCGTCGCCCATTTCTTCGTCTCGGCAGCGATGAAGCGGCCGAACTCCGCGGGCGACGTGCCGCCCGGGATCGCACCCTGCGAAAGCAGCCGCTCCTTCAACGCCGCCGAGGCCAACGCCTTCGCCGATTCCTGCTGGACCCGCTGGACGATGCTCGTCGGCGTCCCCGCCGGTGCGAGCAGCCCGAACCACGACGTCGCCTCGAAGCCCTTCACCGGCCCCGCTTCGGCGATGGTCGGCGTGTCGGGAAGCGCTGCGCTGCGCTCGCTGCTCGTCACCGCGAGCGCGACGAGCTTGTTCGCCTTCACGTGCGGCAACGCCGACGGCAGGTTGTCGAACATGAGATCCATCGTCCCGCCGATGAGGTCGAGCAGCGCCGGCCCCGACCCCTTGTACGGGAAGTGGACCATGTACGTTCCGGTCATCGTCTTGAAGAGCTCGCCGGCGAGATGGATCGACGTCCCGTTGCCGCTCGACGCCATGTTGAGCTTGCCCGGATTCGCCCGCGCGTACGCGATCAGCGAGCGCACGTCCGTGATGCCGGCGGCTCTTGCCTTCGCCGGGTTCATGACGAGCACGTTCGGGACGCCGGCGACGAGCGTGATCGGCGCGAAGTCCTTCGCCGCGTCGTACGGCAGCTTCGGGTAGAGCGACGGATTGATCGCCTGCGTGCCGACCGTGCCCATCAGCAGCGTGTAGCCGTCGGGAGGCGACTTGGCGACGATGTCGGCGCCGAGGTTGCCGCCGGCGCCGGCCTTGTTCTCGACGATGAAGCTCTGGCCGAACGCCTTCGCGAGCTCGGGCGCGAGCGCGCGCGCGAGGATGTCGGTCGTTCCGCCGGGAGCGAACGGAACGACGATGCGCACCGGCCTGTTCGGCCAGGCGCCCTGTGCGCGAAGCGACGGCGCGACGAGCGCCGAAGCAGCGAGCGCGACGAGCGAGCGACGACGGATCGACATGGCGCAACCCGCGCCCCGACGAGGGCGCCTCGCGGTCAGTGTCCGGTGACGCCGCGCTTCGGTAGAGAGGGCTTGCCCGGGGCGCCGGGCGACGAAGAAGACAAAGAGGGAGGAGCGGGACAGCGGGTTCGGGGCTCGCTCTCAAACAACCCCGATCGGCCCGCTCCTCCTGGACGGCGTTGCGACCGGGCGAGGATCTCCCGATCGACCCAGGCGCAAGCGAGTGGGGCTCACTGGCTCGCGTCCGGCGCAGCGTCCGAAATCAAAACTTCAGCGGCGCACCGCCCCCGGCGGTCCGAACAGCGACAGCTGCTGCGGCATCGCACGCGGCCGCGCGAGCACCTGCGGGCGATGCACGACGGCGAGCAGCACCGGCGTCGTTCGCACCGCGCCGGTCTTCGGGATCAACGATGCGGTTGCGGAGGCGGATGTCAGCATGGCAACTCCTCGCGCTCGCTCACGACCAGAGCGTCGCGCCCGGCGCGCAGAGCGGCCGACGGACGACGTGCTCGACGGCCGCGGCATCGTCGAGCTCGCGCCAGCCGCTTGCGCGCGCGGCGACGGCGTGGTGCGGCAGCGCTGCTGCTGACAGGCGCAGCAGCGACGACGCACCGCCGTGGCAGCGCGGCGCTGCGGTGCGGCGGGAGGGAGCGGAGACGAGCACGGGACGCGGCGACATGGCGGGCTTTCGGTTGGCGCGCGCCGCCTAACAACCCGTTGCAGCGTCGCGCGCGTGACGACTACAGCGCAACGAGCATGCCAAGCGCGCCGCGTGATCGGCGCCACGCTTCGCCACGGCGCGGCGTTCACGCGCGGGCGTCGACGCTGACAAGACGGGCAGCGCCGCGACGGCGCGCGTCGGAGTCGCAAGCAGTTGTTACGGAGCTGTCGCGACGCTGACTCATGGCCTTGAAAAAATGAGGGTCGCGCTGGAACGGACGCTGCCGTCCGTGGTCCACTCCCGATCCCCCGGAGCGAGCGATGTCCGACGAATTCGACGATGTTCCCGACCCTGCTGTCGCCGCCGCTGTTCCGACGCCCGCCGCGGCGAGCGGCCGCGCGCCGCGCTTGCTGGCGCGCCTCTACGGCTCTGCCAACCACGTGCTGAGGACGCGGCTCGTCGCCTGCCTCGTGCGGCCGCTCGGTCCGCTCGCGCTCGCGAGCGTCGCCGCCGGCGCGTTCACCGCGCTGCTGTCGCGCAGCGGCGCCGGCGGGATCTCGATCGCGATCGACGACGCCGCGCTCTTCTCGCCCGAGCAGGTCGCCGAGCTCGCGCGCTTCGTCGAGCAGGTCCAGCCCGACGCGCTGCTGCAGGCGGCGCGGCTCGCCGCCGCGCATCCGACCGGCATCGGTGCGTTCAGCGCCTCGGTCGCGGTGCTGCTCGCGATCGAGCTCGGCCGCGGCGTGCGCTCGCGGCGCGAGCGCGACGGTCAGGCCGCCGCGCGGTAGCCGCGCGGGATCGCGGCGAGCAGGCGCCGCGTGTAGTCCTGCTTCGGGTGCTCGAGGATCTGCTCGACGCCGGCCTGCTCGACGACGTTGCCGTCCTGCATGACGAGCACCTCGTCGGCCATGAAGCGGACCACCGCGAGGTCGTGGCTGATGAAGATGTAGGCGAGCCCGAGCTCGTCCTGGAGGTCTTTCAGCAGATTGAGCACCTGCGCCTGCACCGAGACGTCGAGCGCGCTCACCGCTTCGTCGAGGACGAGCACTTCCGGGCTCAGCGTCAGGCAGCGCGCGATCGCGATGCGCTGCCGCTGGCCGCCGGAGAACTCGTGCGGGTACTTGTGGAACGCGTCCGCGTCGAGCCCGACCTTGGCGAGCAGCGCGCTCGCGCGTGCGCGCCGATCGTCGTCGTCGGCACCGACGTCGTGGATCGCCATCGGCTCGACGAGCGTCTGCCCGATCGTGAAGCGGGGGTTGAGCGACGCGTACGGATTCTGGAACACGACCTGGATGCGCTTTCGCATCGGCAGCAGCTCCGCGCGCGACAGCGCGAGCAGGTCCTTGCCGTCGAACATTGCCCTGCCGCCGACCGGGCCGCCGTTGGCCTCGTGCAGTCGCAGCAGCGTCAGGCCGAGCGTCGTCTTGCCCGAGCCCGACTCGCCGACGATGCCGAGGGTGTGGCCGGCACGGAGGCGAAACGTCGCGCCCTTGACCGCGCGAAACTCGGCGCGGCCGAAGACGCCGCGCGGGATCCAGAAGCTCTTCGTCAGGTCGGTCGCCTCGAGGATGACGCGCGCGTTCGGATCCTTCGCCTTGACGGCGGCAGCGGCGGCGCGGCCGGCGATGTGGTCGTCGACGACGCGCAGCCTGGGTGAGCGCTGCTCGAGCGTCGGCCGGCACGCGAGCAGCGCCTGCGTGTACGCGTCCTCGGGCGCGGCGAAGATCTTCGCGACCGGCCCCTGCTCGCGAACGATGCCGTGGCGCATGACGACGACGTGGTCGGCGATCTCGCCGACGACGCCGAGGTCGTGGCTGATGAAGAGCATGCTCATCCGGTGTCGCTCCTTCAGCCCGGCGAGGAGCTCGAGAATCTGGCGCTGGATCGTGACGTCGAGCGCGGTCGTCGGCTCGTCGGCGATCAGGAGCTTGGGCTCGCACGCGAGCGCCATCGCGATCATGACGCGCTGTTGCTGGCCGCCCGAGAGCTGGTGCGGATACGCGCGCAGGCGCCTGCGCGGCTCGGGCATGCCGACCTCTCCGAGCAGCGCCTCGGCGCGCGCGATGGCCTGGCGGTGCGACATGCCGAGGTGCTTGACGAGCGGCTCGACGAGCTGCGCACCGACCGTGAAGACCGGGTTGAGCGAGCTCATCGGGTCCTGGAACACGCAGGCGATCTCGCGACCGCGCAGCGCCTGCAGCTCCTCGCGCGACGCCGCGAGCATGTCGCGGCCGCGAAACGTGATCGACCCGGTGCGCTCGGCGTTGTCGGGAAGCAGGTTCAGGATCGACATCGCCGTCACGCTCTTGCCCGAGCCCGACTCGCCGACGAGCGCGACGGTGGTGTTCTCGGCGACGTCGAAGCCGACGCCGCGCACCGCTTCGATCCGCTGCACGACCCCGCTCTCGCGGCCGAGGCGAAACGCGACGCGCAGGTCGCGGATGGACAGCAGCGGCGCGTTCATTCGAGCCCCCTGAGCTTGGGGTCGAGCGCGTCGCGCAGCGAATCCGTCATGATCGAGAACGCCGTGACGAAGACCGCCATCATCGCGGTCGCGGC
This sequence comes from Caldimonas sp., assembly GCA_035493195.1. Lineage (GTDB taxonomy): Bacteria > Pseudomonadota > Gammaproteobacteria > Burkholderiales > Burkholderiaceae_C > Schlegelella_A. The sequence continues at coordinate 2,398 of DATJIM010000443.1, read as the reverse complement.
GGCGAGCTGCCACCAGTGGCCGAGGATGAGGTCGCTCTGTGCCTCGGCGAGCATCGTTCCCCACGACACCTGGTCGACGCGAACGCCGAGGCCGAGGTACGAGAGGATCACCTCCGACTTGATGAAGCCGACGACGTAGATCGAGAGCTGGACGAGGACGACGTGACCGACGTTGGGCAGGATGTGGCGGAACATCCGCGAGACGTTGCCGGCGCCGATCGCCTCGGCCGAGCGGACGTAGTCGCGCACCACGTGCTTGATGAATTCGGCGCGGACGATCCGGTAGATGCCGGGCCAGCCGGCGAGGCCGAGGATGAGGACGACCGAGCCGATGCCGCGCCCGAACACCGCGGCGAACGCGAAGATCAAGAGAATCCCCGGGATCGCGGTGAAGACGTTGTAGAGCCACTCCAGGAGGTCGCCGACGCGGCCGCCGAAGAAGCCCGCGAGCGCGCCGAGCAACGTGCCGATCGCCGTCGCGAGCAGCGCCGCGGAGACGCCGACCAGGATCGAGACCTGCGCGCCCTTGATCGCCTTGGCGAGGACGTCGCGGCCGAGACGGTCGGCGCCGAACGGCAGCGTCTCGGCCTTCACGGCGGCTTTCGTCTGGTACTTCTTCGCCGCCTCGTCCCACTCCTTGTAGCGTGGCGCGAGCGGGTCGACCGCCGAGATGTCGACGTTCGGACCGCTCGGTGCGGCGACGGTGATCGATTCGGTCGGCGGTGCCGGCCCGAGGAAGGTCGGCGGCGCGTCGGGCACCGCGTACTCGACCTGCCAGTCCTTGGCGACGAGGCCGAGGCCGGCGGCGACCACGATCAGCAGGAAGACGACGACGATCGCGAGCGAGACCATGCCGGCGCGGTCGCTGCGGAACCGCCGCGCCGACGCCGCCCAGACGCTGCCCGAGCCGGCACGCGCGGGCGCGGCGACGGCCGGCGACTCGAGGACCGCCGTCACTTCAGCACCACGCGCGGATCGACGAGCGTGTACAGCGCGTCGGTCGTGAGGTTGACGACCATCGTGATGACGGCGAGATAGATCGCGAACGCCTGGATCACCGGATAGTCGCTGCGGTTGACCGCGAGCAGCAGCTCGCGGCCGAGGCCGGGGATCGAGAAGAAGACCTCGATCAGGAACGAGCCGACGAAGATCCCGGGCAGGGCGACGGCGACGTTGGTGAGGATCGGGATCATCGCGTTCCTCAGCACGTGCTTGAGCAGGATCGTCTTCTCGGTCAGCCCCTTGGCGCGCGCGGTGCGGACGTAGTCGTGGCCGATCTCGTCGAGGAAGAACGTGCGGTAGAGCCGCGTCGTCGGCGCCAGCGAGACGAAGACGGCGAGCATCACCGGCAGCGGCACGTACTGGCGCAGGTTCGTCACGACGCTGTCGCTCCAGCCCTGGACCGGAAAGAGCCCGAGCTGGAACGCGAACACGTACTGGCCGACGATGACGTAGACGAGGAACGAGATCGAAAGCGCGACCGTCGTCAGGATCATGATCGAGCGGTCGGTGAGCGAGCCGCGGACGTAGGCGACGCCGAGCGCGAACGGAATCGAGAGCAGCGTGTCGAGGAGGAGGATCGGGATCATCACCGTCAGCGTCGCGGGCAAGCGCGTCGCGAACAGGTGCGCGACCGACTCGTTGGTCGCCCAGCTGCGGCCCCAGTCGAAGGTGACGATCTCCTTGAGGAAGATGCCGAACTGCACCCAGATCGGCTCGTTCAGGCCGAGCTGCTGGCGGATCGCCTCGATCTGCGCCTGCGTTGCGTTGAGGCCGCCGAGGATCTCCGCCGGGTCGCCGCCGAAGCCCTTGAACAGAAGGAAGACGAGGAGGATGACGCCGAACAGCGTCGGCACCATCTGCCAGATGCGTCGGATCAGGTAGGCGGCCATCGGCGCAATGCGCTCCTCTTCGTTCGTCGTCGCCGGCGAGCTGCCATCGACCGCGCGAGCGGCGAGCGCGAGTCTAGGGCCTCGGCGACAGGCGCCCGCACCGCGTTTGCCCGGCTCGCCCGGCTCGGCGACGGGCGGCGCCGCGCCTACACTCCCCGCGCTTCCTGAACGCTGCCGCCGTGGCTGCCGCACTCCTGCCGTCGTCCGCCGCCGCGCGCCGCCCACGCGCGTGGTACGCCGGCGTGCGCACGCTGATCGCGCTCTTCGCTTCTGCCGCCGTCGCCATCCCCGGCGCGGGTGCGCCGACGGACGCTCCCGAAGCCGGCACGAAGGTGCTCCGCTACGCGCTGCGCGTCGCCGAGACCGGATTCGATCCGGCGCAGATCTCGGACCTCTACTCGAGCACGATGGCGGCGAACATGTTCGACGCGCTCTACGAGGTCGCGTTCCTCGCCCGGCCGGTGCGCCTCAGGCCCAACACCGCGGCGGCGATGCCGGAAGCGTCG
>DATJIM010000442.1:0-6100 GCA_035493195.1 Caldimonas sp. | reverse complement strand
GGCCACGCGCTCGCCACGGGCGGCAACTTCTACGAGCTGCGCACGTGGAGCGAGGCGGACTGGCGGCAGGCACGCGAGGCGATCGAGAAGCAGAACGCGAAGGACAAGGCGCAGCGCTGAGGCGGGCGCGTCAGCGCGCCGCGAACCGCACGATCGCGTCGATGACCGGAGCGCTGTCGCCGCACCACCAGAAGTGGTCGGTGCCTTCGAGCGGCTGCCACACCGCGCCGGCGACGTGCCGCGCGAGATGCTCGCCCGCCTCGAAGCGGACTGCGCGGTCGCCGCGCCGGTGCATGACGAGCGTCGGCACCGCGATGCGGCCGAGCTCTGCACGCAGGTCGGCATCGCGCAGGCCGCCGAGGATCGTCTCGAGCCCGCCAGGCGAAGCGGCGTGCCGCACGAGGCGGGCCCACCAGGCGCGCAGCGCCGGATCGTGCTGCTCGCTCGGCGCGAACGTCTCGATCCCCACGGGGCCGCCCCAGCCGGCAACGAGCCGCTGCAGCCAGACGTCGTACGCGGCAGCGGGAAGCGCGAACGGATAGTCAGGCGCGGCCGAGCCGCGCGCGAGCGACCCGAAGAGGCACAGGCCCGCGACGCGATCCGGCCGATCGATCGCGAGCCGCATCGCTCCGAGCCCGCCCTCCGACGATCCGAACAGCCACGCGCGCGCCACGCCCGCGTGGTCGAGGATCGCCGCGATGTCGGCGGCGATCGCGGCCGGCGTGCTGGTCGCACGCAGCCGCTCCGACAAGCCGACCCCGCGCCGGTCGAACAGGATCACGCGAAAGCGCTCGGCCAGCGCATCGACGCACGCGCGCAGACGCGGATGCTCGAGCGCGATCTCGATGTGGCAGACAAACCCGGGCGAGATCACCAGCGCCCGCTCGCCTTCGCCGAGCGTCGTGTACGCGACCGCGCCGAAGCCGCCTTCGGCGAAGCGCACGCTCGGCCGCTCGACGCGGTGCGACGCGAGCCGCTTCAGGTCCGCGGTGATGCGCTGATACGCCTGCTCGGTGCTCGGGCCGGGCGCGATGCCGAACTCGGCGCGCAGCACCTCCGCGCAGCGCGTGTACGCCGCCTCGACGCCGGCGCTGTGGCCCTGCAGGGCGTGCAGCTGCATCAGGAGGACGTGGCTCGGTTCGCGGTAGACGTCGAGCGCGATCAGCGCCTCGGCGAGCTCGAGCGCAGACGCGAACTCGCCGCGCCTGCCGAGCGCGTCGGCGAGCCGCTCGAGCAGCCGCGCGAGCAGGTGCTCGTGCTCGATCGACGCGGACTTGAGCCAGTCGTCGAACGCCTCGGAGCCGAACGCGATGCCTTGCAGCAGCGGCCGGCGCGCGCGCGCGATCCACTCGCGCGCCTCGACCAGCGCACGGTCGTCGAACGTCGCCGCGGCGACGGCGCGGCGCGCGAACTGCGCGAAGCGAAGGGCATCGACCTCGAGCGCGTGCGGCGCGAGCGCGACGCGCTCGCCGTCGGCCGACACGACGCCGCTGCCGACCGCTTCCTCGATCGTGTAGAGGAGCCGCCGCAGCCGCGTGCGCGCCTGCGCTTCGTCGGCGTCGGGCCAGAGCATCGCCGCGAGCTGCGAGCGCGGCACCGGCCCGGCGTTGAACGCGAGAACCGCGAGCAACGCGACGGCGCGCTTCAGCGGCAGCCGCGCTTCGCGTCCGTGCGCGAGCACGACAGGCACGCCGAAGACCTGCAGCTCCAGCGCGGGCGATGGCGAGCGCGAGGGCATCGGCGGTTTATAGCCGCGCGCGGCTCGCTTGCACAGGGACGCTCAAGGGACGCTCGCTTCCTATCGTGTGCGCACCACGTTGCACGAGAAGATCGCGATGCGCAGACTGCTTGCACTCATCTACGGCCTCGCCGCCTACCTGGCCGGCGTCGCCGCCCTGCTGTACTTCATCGGCTTCAGCGGCAACCTGCTCGTGCCGCGATCGGTCGATGTCGGCGCCGCCGCTCCGCCGCTCGACGCCCTGCTCGTCGACCTGCTGTTGCTCGCCGCGTTCGGCGTCCAGCACAGCGTCATGGCGCGGCGCGGCTTCAAGCACTGGTGGACCCGCGTCGTGCCGCCGGTCGTCGAACGCAGCACGTTCCTGGTCGCGACGTGCGTCGTGCTGGCGGTCATGTTCCGCTACTGGATTCCGATCGAGGCGCCGATCGTGTGGCGCATCGAGCAGAGCGCCGGCGCGGCGCTGCTGTGGACGGTGTTCGCGATCGGCTGGCTGCTGGTGCTGGCCAGCACGTTCCAGATCGATCACTTCGAGCTGTTCGGACTGCAGCAGGTCGTGGCACCGCTCATGCGCCGCCCTGCGCCCGAGGCCCGCTTCAAGACGCCGCTGCTCTACCGCTGCGTGCGCCACCCGCTCTATGCAGGCCTGCTGCTGACGTTCTGGTCGGTGCCCGTCATGACCGCCGGGCGGCTGCTGTTCGCGCTCGGCTTCACCGCCTACATCCTGATCGGCATCGCGTTCGAGGAGCGCGACCTCGTGCGGCAGTTCGGCGAGCGCTACCGCGCGTACCGCGAGCAGGTCGGCATGCTGATCCCGCAGCCGCGATCGCCGCGTCGCTCGACGCGGACCTGAAGAGGGCAGCCATGGACTCCGGCATCCTCGATGCACCGCGGCGCGCCGCAACCGATTCGCCGTTCGATCCCTTCGACGACGGCCGCGCGCTGCAGGACCGGCTGGCCGTGCATTGCTTCGGCTGCGGCACGCTCAACGCGCAGGGCCTCCGCATCAAGAGCCGCTGGCACGGCGACGAGCTCGTCTGCGTCTGGCAGCCGAGTCCCGAGCACATCGCATTTCCGGGCGTCGTCTACGGCGGCACGATCGCGTCGGTCGTCGATTGCCACGCGGTCTGGGCGGCGCTCGCGGCGCATTGCCGCGCGGCCGGGCACGACCTCGGCAGCGGCGCGCCGCCGTTCGCGGTCGTCACGGGAAGCCTGCACGTGCGCTACCTCCGGCCGGCATCGGTCGCCCGACCGCTCGAGCTGCGCGCGCGCATCGTCGCGCACGGCGAGCGCAAATCGGTCGTCGCGTGCAGCGTGCGCCAGGGCGAGATCGAGTGCGCCACCGCCGAGGTCGTCACCGTGCGCGTGCAGGGAGCAGGCTGACATGCGCGCTGTCGTCTGCAACACCTTCGACGGCATCGCGGGTCTCGCGCTCGGCGAGCTCGCCGATCCCGTGGCCGGCCCCGGCCAGGTGCTCGTCGCCGTCCATGCCGCCGCGTTGAGCTTCATGGACACCTTGATCGTCGCCGGCCGCTACCAGATGAAGCCCGCCCTGCCGTTCGTTCCGGGCAGCGACGCTGCGGGCGTGGTGCTCGCGGTCGGCGACGGCGTCCGCAGCGTGCGCGCGGGCGACCGCGTCGCGTGCAGCGACTGGCACGGCGGCATGGCCGAGCGCATGGTCGCACCCGAGCGCGGCGTCCTGAAATTGCCGGACGGCGTCGGCTTCGAGATCGGCGCGACGGTACGCTACGCCTACGGCACGGCGCGCTACGCGCTCGTCACCCGCGCGCAGCTGCGCGAAGGCGAGTCCGTCTTCGTCAGCGGCGCGGCCGGCGGCGTCGGCATGGCCGCGGTCGACGTCGCGCGCCGGATCGGCGCCACCGTGATCGCGGGCACCGGCTCCGACGCCAAGGGCGACGCGGCACGCAGCCAGGGCGCTGCGCACGCGATCGACTACACGCGCGAGCCGGTGCGCGAGCGGCTGCTCGAGCTGACGCAGGGCCGTGGCGTCGACGTCTTCTTCGACAACGTCGGCGGCCCGCTCTTCGCCACCGTCTCGCGCGCGATGGCGTGGGGTGGCCGCATCCTGCCGATCGGCTTCACGAGCGGCGAGGTGCCGAGCCTCGCGATGAACCTGCCGCTGCTGAAGAACTACAGCGTGGTCGGCTGCTACTGGGGCGCCTGGGTCGAGCGCGAGCCGCGAGCAAGCCGCGCCGCCGACGAGCAGATCTTCGCCGACGTCGCGCGAGGGACGCTCCGGCCGCGCGCACCGGAAGCGCTGCCGATGGCGTCGTTCGCCGACGGCCTGCAGCGTCTCGCGCGCCGGCAGGTGACTGGCCGCATCGTGCTGCGCGTCCACGAGGGCATCGAAGCCCCCGCATGACCGCAGCCGATGCTGCCCGCCCCTACTCTTCGGAAATCGCCAGCTGGTCCGGAGTCGCGTCGAACACCAGCCGATGCATGTCGGTCGGCGTCCACGGATCCCACTTCACGCCGCCGAGGCTCGCGTTGTTCGGGTCGCCGGTGCGGATGAACGCCGCGACGCTTTGCTGCATCGCGTTCGACAGCGCCAGCCGCCCGGGCTTGTTCGCTTCGGTGAAGCCGAACGCCTCGAGGGTCATGCCGAAGTTGCCGAAGACGAACGCGAGGTCCTCGGCGTGCCACGCGCCGTAGACGTCGTTCCACGGCGCCGGCTCCTCGTTCCACTTGAAGTCGTAGGCGTAGAGCGGCACCTGCCCGTAGTACGCCGCGTTGCTCGCGTTCGAGAGCGCCCAGAACTGCGCCGTCGTGATGCTCGGCGCCGGAACGACGTGGTTGGCGTTGTTGTAGGTGTAGGTGTTGTAGTTGTCGACGGTGAGCGGCGAGACGATGCTGGCGTCGACGATGTCGCCGAGCTGCAGGCCGCTGATCGTGCCGAGGTACTGCCCGTTCATCCACTTGACTCGGGTGTAGTCGTCGATCTTGAACGCCGACGAGAAAAGCTTGCCCTCTTCCGACGTGTTGCCGACGATCTGCGGCACCTTGTTGAAGGTGCCGGCCTTGACGGCGTTGCTCGGACTCGTCGGCAGCACGGTGCCGTCGGCGATCGGCGCGACGGTGCCCCACAGGGTCGCCGTCGTCGAGCCCGGCTCGAACGTGCGCGAGCCGGTGCCCCACTTGCCGCCGGTCGGGTCGACCTGGATGCCGTAGAGGTCGGCCGCGGTCTTCGTCATCAGATAGTTGCGGATCCACTCGTCGCTCTGCGCGGTGCGGTAGGCATCGGCCGACGTCTTGTCGGTCGCGAGCTTGTCCTTGATCAGGAGCGCGTTGATGATCGCGTTCGACTTGTTCACCGCCGCCGTCATCGAGCTGCCGCCGATGCCGCCACTGAGCGAGATCGCCTTGTGGAAGAGACCGGCCGCGAGCGGCGTGACGATCAGCGCGTTGACGTTCGTCGAGCCGGCCGACTGCCCCATGATCGTCACGTTGCCCGGATCGCCGCCGAAGTTGGCGATGTTGTCGCGGACGAACTTCAGCGACTGGACGAGGTCGAGCAGCGCGTAGTCGCCCGAATCGTGGACCGGATCGCCGGTGTTGAACGCCGGGTTCGCGAACCAGCCGAAGAGGCCGAGCCGGTACGCGACCGTGACGACGACGGCGTTCGCGTTCTTCGCCAGGTTGCCGCCCTGGAGCAGCGGATCGAAGGCGGCGCCGACGACGTTGCTGCCGCCGTGGATGTAGACGATGACGGGCAGCTTCGCCGATGCATCGGTCGCGGCCACGGGGCTCCAGATGTTGAGGTAGAGGCAGTCCTCGGAGCCGATCTGCTTGTAGAACGTCTCCCAGACCGCGCTGTAGTCCTTGCCCGTCGGCGGCGGACCGAAGAGGCCGCCGATCTGGCTGCAGGCATCTGCGAAGTCCTTGGCCGACCGGGTGCCCGTCCACGCATCCGGAGCCTGCGGCGGCTGCCAGCGAAGCGTGCCGACGGGCGGCTTGGCAAACGGCACGCCGCGCCACGAGACGGTGTTGCCGTCCGTCTCGACGACGCCGTCGACCTGGCCGTACGCGGTGGAACGGACGGTGGCCGGGCCCGCGGTGCTGTTGCTGTCGCTGCCGCCGCACGCGGTCAGGCCGAGGCCGAGGATGGCCGACGCGATCGACGCGACGGCCGCGCGCTTCATGTTGCTGGTGTTCAAGTCTCGCTCCGAGTGGGGTCGTGCCGGCGGCAGGAGGCCGCCGGGCGTGTCGTGGCGAAGCCTCGAGACGAGGCGAACGCTGCGAAACAGCTTCGACCAATGCGCGCGCGACTTCAATGTGCAGCCGACACACAAGCACGGCGATCTTTGTGGTGACGGGCGCCACGCCGCGGGCGCGCGGCGTCAGTGG
>DATJIM010000441.1:0-3071 GCA_035493195.1 Caldimonas sp. | reverse complement strand
CGAATACGTTCCCCGCGGCGCGGTCATCGGCGTCGGCTCTGGCTCGACGGTCAACCTCTTCATCGACGCGCTCGCCGCGCAGCCCGGCCTCGTCGCCGGCGCTGTCTCGAGCAGCGCGGCGAGCACGGCACGGCTCGTCGCGCGTGGCGTCCGTGTCGTCGACGCCGGCGACGTCGCGTCGCTGCCGGTCTGCGTCGACGGTGCCGACGAGATCGATCCTGCGGGCTGCATGATCAAAGGGGGCGGCGCCGCGCTGACGCGCGAGAAGATCGTCGCCGACCTCGCCGAGCGATTCGTCTGCATCGCCGACGAATCGAAGCGCGTTGCCCGGCTCGGCCGCTTCCCGCTACCGGTCGAGGTGATTCCGATGGCGGCAGCGCAGATCGCGCGCAAGTTCGCCGCGATCGGCGGTCGCGCGCAGCAGCGCGACGGCGTCGTCACCGACAACGGCGGGCTGATCCTCGACGTCCATGGCCTCGCGATCAGCGATCCGGTCGGGCTCGAGTCCGAGATCAATCAATGGCCGGGCGTCGTCTGCGTCGGCATCTTCGCGCGCCGCCGCGCCACCGTTTGTCTGCTCGGGACATCCGAGGGCGTGCGCACCTTGACGTTCTGATACCAGCGCCGCCGCTCGCGGCTCGAAAAGCGCGTAATCTCCTCACCCCTCGCAAACCCAAGGAAGTCCGTGGCCAAACCCAACTATTCGTTCGAAAAGCGGCAACGCGAGCTCGCCAAGAAAAAGAAGAAGGAACAGAAGGAAAAGGACAAGGCCGAGCGCAGGCTTGGCGTCCCTGGCGAGACCGAGGCCGCAGCGAAGGGCGAAGCGGGAGCGGTCAATCAGCCGCCGAGCGATCCGGCGATGGGACCGACGGGGGGCTGATCCAGGTCGTCACGCGCGCGCACCGCGGTGCGGCGACGAGATTGCCGGACCGCGAAGCGCGCCGGATCCACTGCCTCGACGAGATCGGCCTCCGCTGGCAGCGGAGCTCCTGCGATCTGCGCGGCGACGATGCCAGCGCAGAGCGATGCCGCCGGGACGCCGCGCGAGCCGAGCGCGGCGCAGACGAACAGGCCCGGGGCGCGCGCGACGAGGCGGGCGCGGTCGAACCGCCCGGAGGCGAGGTCTTCGCACCCGGCGATCGACGCGCCGGCGATCGCCGCCGGTACCGCTCCCGCGATCGGCAGGCGGTCGGCGCTTGTCCAGCGAAACGCGACCCGGCCGGCGAGGGCGTCGAACTGGGGCGGGCTCGCGAGGCCGAGCAGGCCCGCGACGCGCTCGAGGTTGCGGCGCTGCTCGGCCGGGCGGAGCGCGGCGTCGTCGTCGTTCCACGCCGTGCTCGTTCCGGTCCAGACGCGACCGTCGAGCGGTGGAACGACGTGGCCGTCGCCGGCGAGCGGAACGCGCGGCAGCGCCGCGAGCGTGCTCGATGCGATCGCCGTCGTCTGGCCGCGCTGGCGGCGCACCGGCCATGCTCCTGCACCGACGAGACTGGTGCCGCTGCCGTCGCAGACGACGACCGCATCGGCTTCTGCGATCGTCGTGCCGTCGTCGCTGGCGACGCGCCACCGCCCGGCGGCGCGGCGCAGCGATCCGACCGCGCTGCGCAGCCGCAGCTCGGCGCAATCCGACGCGCCGCGCAGCCACGCGTTCGCGAGTCCGCGCGGATCGACCCAACCCCCGCGCGGGTAGTGCCATGCAGGGGCCGCGACGTGCACTCCGGCGACACGGCTGGCGGCGTCGGCGTCGAGCACAACGACGTACTCGGGCGGAAGCCCCTGCGCATCGACGATCGCCTGCATCGCAGCGAGGTCGAGCCGGGTCTCGAGGCGCAACAGGCCGCCGGCGCTGCCGCGAACACCGTGGCGACCGATTGCGTCGCGGACCTCGTCGGCCGCTGCGAGCGCCGCGGCGCGATGGAAGCGCGCGTGGCGACCGTCGTCGCGGTGGACGATGCCGTGGAAGATCGCCGCGGCGTTGCCCGATGCCTCGGCAGCGACCTCGGCGCCGCGCTCGAGCACGAGCGCGCGCACGCCGCGGCGCGCCAGCGCGGCGGCGACCGCGCAGCCGGCGAGGCCGGCGCCGATCACGACGACGTCGGCAGCGTCCGACGCTGACGAAGCACCGCTCGCGACGGCCGGCACGGCTGCTCGGCGTGCCATGCTGCGCGGCGGGATCCGCGGTGCGTAACGCGCGCGCGTGATGTCGCGCTTGCCGTCGCTCCCCGCGGCGCGCTCGACGGCGAAGCCGGCGCTCGCGAGGCCGTCGCGGACGGCGCGTGCCGCGCTCCACGTCGCGACCGTCGCATCGGGCGCGGCCAGGCGCGCCATCGCCTTGAAGATGCGCGGCTCCCACATCGCCGGATTGCGCGCCGGCGCGAAGCCATCGAGGAAGAACGCGTCGACCGCCGCGACGAGCTGCGGCAGCCACGCCGACGCAGCGCCGAATGCGAGCAGCAACTCGACCGCGTCGTCGTCGAACGCGATCCGGTGCAGGTTGCACGTGAGCGGCGGCCAGCAGCGCGCAAGCTCGGCGGCGAGTGGCGCGAGGGCAGCGTCGCGCGCGACCGCGGCGAGCGCAGCGCGCGTCGGCGGCGCCGCATCGATCGAGACGAAGTGCAGCCGCCGACTGCGCTCCGCATCGTCGCGCCACGCTGCCCACGTCGCGAGGAAGTTGTTGCCGAGACCGAATCCGGTCTCGAGAACGACGAAGCGGTCGCGCCCGCGCCAGCGCTCGGCGAGCGCGCCGCCGTCGAGGAAGACGTGGCGGGCCTGGGCGAGCGCTCCGCGGCGCGGGTGGTAGACGTCGTCGTACGCCGGCGATCGCGGCGTGCCGTCGGCGTCGACGACGATCTCCGCCGCGACGACGGGCGCAGTCTTCATCTCGCCGACGCAGCGCCGTCGGCGCGCTGCGCGAGCCAGGCGAGAAGACGGTCGCGCGCGCGGTCGAGGCGCCGGTACGCGAGCACCGCCGGCGACATGCTGGCGATCGCGTCGTGAAGGCGTCGAGCGCCGTCACCGCTCGCGACGGCTTCGCCGAGCGGCACGCTCTCGACGAGGATCGTGAAGACCGC
>DATJIM010000440.1:0-10253 GCA_035493195.1 Caldimonas sp. | reverse complement strand
CGCGCGCACGCCGGTCGGCAGCGGCGTATCGAGCACCGGGCGGTCCATCGGATTCGGCGGGTCGGCGATCACCGGCTGCCACTCGTCGCATTCCAGCTCGCCCTTGCCGTCGACCGGCTCGCCGAGGCTGTCGATCACGCGTCCGAGCAGCTTGTCGCCGACGCGCAGCGCGAGCGGCCGCTTCAGCCCGATCACGCGGGTTTCGCGCGACACGCTGCCAAGCCGTCCGAACGGCGAGAGCAACGCGATTTCGCGCGAGAAGCCGACGACTTCGGCGCGCTGCAGCAGCTCGCCCTGCGGCGAGCGCAACTCGCACAACTCGCCGAGCGTGGCTTCGAGGCCGGCCACCTTGATCAGCGTGCCGATCACTTCCTGGATCTTGCCGCACGCGGGCGGGCGCGATCGCGCGCGCAGCTCGCGCTCGATCGCGTCGGCGAGGCCCGCGAAGCGGCGGGCGTCGTGTGCGTCGTGTGCGTCGTGTGCGTCTTCGCGCGGCGGCGGGGCCAGCAGGTCAGCGGTCATCCAGCATTTCCTCCGGGTGAGGGACCAGGTAGCGGTCGGCGGATTCGCCGAGATCGGCGGCGTCGCCGGCGTAGGCGGCGTCGTGATCGGCGGATTCGCCGAAATCGGCGGCATCGCCGACATAGGCGGCGTCGTCATCAGCGGATTCGTTTGAATCGGCCGCATCGCCGGCGTAGGCGGCGTCGTGATCGGCGGATTCGCCTAAATCGGCGGCATCGCCGACGTAAGCGGCGTCGTGATCGGCGGATTCGCCGTCGTCGCCGGCCGGCTGTTCGTCGGCGATGCTGTCGACCGCGCGGGCCAGCGCGGCGCGCATCGCTTCCAGTTGCAGCGACAGGCTCGCGTCGACGGTGCCGAGGTCGCTCTCGCACACGCAACTGCCGGGGTCGAGCTGCGCGTCGGCATGCACGCGCAGCCGCACCGCGCAGCCCGCGTCGCGCCAGCCGCGCGCGATGTCGGCGAACGCGCGCCGGGCCGCGTCGAGGTCGGCCGGATGCACGTGCACGTCGAGCGGACTGCCGTCGGCGACGATCTGTTCGAGCGTGGCGGCCGCGCGCCGGAACACGTCGGCGGGATCGCTCGTCGCGATCATCTGCTCGACCGCCAGCACGACGAGTTCCGCGAGGCGATCGCGCCGGCGCTGGTCGAGCGTGCGGCCGTCCGCGTCCGGCCCGTGCGCGACGCGCTCGTGCCAGTCGGTCAGCGCGGCGCGCAGGCCCGCTTCGTAGCCGTCGCGCTCGGCGCTTTCGTATTGCTGGTCGGCCTGCGCGATCAGCTCGGCGGCGCGTGCCTCGGCCGCTTCGACGAGCGCCTGCGCATTGGCGCGCGCCGCGGCCAGCTCGGCTTCGCCCTGCTCGCGCATCGCCTGCAGCGCCGCGTCGATGTCGACGACCCGGCCGAGGTCGGCCGCGCGCACGACGCCGTCTTCGACGCCGATGCCCGCGCCCGCATTCGCGCCTTCTAACTGGGAATGACGCAGCCAGATCACCATGTCGCCTCCGGGAACAAAGCCGGCAGCCAGGTCAGGATCGCGACGCTCGGCGTGCGCGCGGCGGCGCCGTTGGCGGCGCGCGTCGCCGGCGCCGGGGTCGGCGTGGCGATCGGTGCGGCTGCGGCGCTCGGCGGCAGTGCGAACTGAAGCAGGGCCAGCGGCGCATCGGCCTCCCACTCGCATTCGCGCGAGAAGAGCCGCAGTCCGCGCCAGGCGAGCGCGTCGCCGGCGCTCGCGTCGAGGCTCGGCGAGAGCGCCGGCGCGCGCGCCATACGCGCGGCGAGCGACGACTCGCCGCCCAGTTCGCGGCGACGCGTCAGCAGCAGCTTCGTGCCGGCCGCGCCCAGCCACTCGCCCAGCAGCGCGCGGCGCGGACGGTCGATCCAGCCTTGCACCGCATCCGCGAAATCGAGCAGCGCGCGCAGCCGGAACAGCCTCAGCACCGCAGGCGGCGGCAGCAGCACCAGCGCGGCTTCCTGCGTCGCGAAGCAGCGCAGCGCGGGCGTCGGAAGACCGGCGTCGGCGAGCCATGCGTCGGCCAGCGCACCGGCGCGCGCGCCGTCGAGCGCGGGCAGGCGCGCCGCATACGGCAACGCCGCGAGCCGCTCGGCGTGCATCCATTCGAACACCGTGCGGCGCAAGCGGTCGTGCGCGACGAGCCGAGCCGCCAGCGCGGCGGCGATTTCGGCGGCGGACACGGCGGATGTGTCGGGTGCGTCGTCTACGTCGCGTGCGTCGGGTGCGTCGAGCGCGTCGCGCACTTCACGTGCATCGTGCGTATGGCCCACGTCGCCCACCTCGGCGAGCGCCGTACCGTCCACTACCAGGTCTTCCTGCTCGCCGTCCATTGAATACTCCATGCTGCCGTCATCGCCGTGCTGCCGGGTGGCCGCCACGACCCTCGTTTCATCGTCCGGTCGTCGCGCCGGCCGCATTTCGCGCACGCCGTCGCGCACGTTCGCCCGATCGCGCCGCCCTTAGGCGGTCACCTTCGGGCCGGCGCCGCCGGCCGCGGTCTCGCGCTCGCCCGCGCGCTTTCGCCGCAACGCGAGGAGACCGCCGTCCGGTCCCGCGAGACGCCCGCGCAGCACCGCGAACGCGGCGGCCGCGACGAGCAGCAGCGCGCCGAGCGCCCCGCCCCCGTAAATCAGCAGCCCGTCGCTGCGCGCGGGCGGCGTGTCGATCGACAGCGGATCGGCCGGCACCGACGTGACGCTGACCTCGTCGTAGGTCAGCCCCTCGATGCTGTGCACGACGAGGTTCTTGATCGCCGGCGTGAGCTGGTTGACGTCGGCGTCCGGCCGGTACTTGATGAACACCGCCGCCGACGACGGCCGCGCCGACTGCGCGAGCGGATCGTTGTTCGGCAGCACGATCTGCACGCGCGCGACGACGACGCCGTCGATCTTGGAGAGCGTGTCGTCGAGTTCCTGCGACAGACCGTAGATGAAGCGCACGCGCTCCTCGGTCGGCGTCGACACGAGGCCGTCCTTCTTGAACAGCGAGCCGAGGCTGTCGTACTTCTTCTCGGGGATCCCGCGCGCATGCAGGATCTGCATCGCGCGCACGATCTGTTTGTCGTCGACGTCGACCGACCAGGTCTTGCCGCTGTCCGGCGTGGTTTTCTGCGCATCGACGCCGTATTGCTGGAGCGCCGCGACGATTTCGTTGCAGTCGTTTTCGCTCAGTTGCCCATACAGCTCTTTCTTGCAGGCGCTCAGCGCGAACACCAGCGCGACGCACGGCACGACGCGCAGCCAGCGGTTGCGGCGCGCAGCAGCGGAAGGATCTCGTTTCATGTCACTGGTTCTTCATCAGGGTTTGGACGGCGTCCTTCGACGACTGCACGGTGGCCATCTTCACCTGCAGGTCGGCGTTCAGACTCGCGATTTCGAGCTGGATCGTCATGTCGGCGGCGGCGAGCCGTTCCATCGACAGCGCGCTCAGATGCTGGCTCATGTACAGCACGTCGTTGGGCACCTGCCGGTAGTAATCGGCCTGCTCCTCGACGGCGCGCGAGACGATGTTCGGCGGCTGGCTCGCGCCTTCCACGGCTTGCACCCCTTCCGTGCCTTGCGGCGGCAGCGAGTCCGGCGCCTGCGCGAGCAGCGCCTGGAAGCGTGCCGCGGCCGACTGCGACGGGGCGTCGGGCGTACCCGTATCGAGTACGCGGCTGATTTCCTGTTCGAGATGCGAGGCGAGCGTGGGATTCATGGCGATTCTCCGGTCGAGGGGCGGCGCATTTCTCGTCAGATGCGCAGGTACTGCAAGGTCAGCGGCAATTCGTGCGTGGTGGCTGCGTAGCCCGCGCCCGACGCGCCCGACGCGGCCGGCGAGTCGCCGTCGCGTTCGAGCGCGAGCGCGGATTCGGGTGGTACGAAGCGTCCGGTGCGGGCGGCATCGAGCGTCGCGCGCTGCAGGTCGTCGGCCGCGAGCAGCGTGCGTGCGAGCCGGCCGACGTCGCTGTCGCGTTGTTCGTCGGCGACGCGGCGCGCTTCGTCCTGCCAGCCGAACACGTTGCGCGCCTTCAGGCATTGCAGCAGCATGCCGTGGCTGGCCGGCACGCAGACCGAGCGAGTCACCAGATCCCGGAAGATCCATTCGGCCTCGTCCCAGTTCCGCCGCAGCATCTGCAGCCAGCCGTCGAAGAACGCGAAGTCGGCATTGCCCGGCCGCAGCACGTGCAGTGCGTCGACCAGTTGCTCGAGGTCGTCGACGTCCGGTGCGCCGGCAGCCGCGCCGCCGGCAGCGGCGAAAGCGGCGGCGGCCAGGTCGGTGACCACGCCAAGCGCTTCACGCGGACACAGCCCCGGTTGCTTCAGAACGTCCATCCCTTTCTCCCAGACAATCCAGATTCGGTTCAGCACCGGCCATTGCACGCGTCGTCGCGGCCGGACCTTTGCGTCATGACTGCCACCTTACGCAGTCGGCGGCGGGCGGCGCGCACCGTGCACGAAGTCGCACACCGAAACGCGAAGCCATGCGCGGCGCCTTCGTTCGCACCGGCGAGTCGGCTGCGTGCGTCGCCCGCATCGGGCCGGCCCGCTTCGCGCGCGGCGTCCGCGCTTCGCATCGGCGGCGCGCCGCGCACCGCCGCGTCGCTAAGGTGGCATCCAGGCGGCCGCATGTCGTGGCCGTGTCGCCTCGCCGCGCGAGGACTGCGCGTTTGACCGCGCAGCGCCCGCGCCGCGATGCGCAGGACGTCCGACCATGAGCGACGAAAAAACCGAAGAGCCATCAGAGAAGAAGCTGAAGAAGGTCCGCGAGGAAGGCCAGGTCGCGAAGAGCAGCGATCTGGTCGAGGTCGCGTGCCTCGGCGCGGTGTTCGTCGCGCTGCAGGGCGGGGCCGCGCGCATCGCGGACATGCTGCGCTCGGTGGTCAACGACGCACTCGTGTTCGCCGCCCGCGAGCATTCGATGCAGGACGTGCTGCACGCGCTCTCCGACATCGGGCTGCACGCGGTCGAGCTGTTGATCGGCATCGCGGCGCTCGGGTTCTTCGCCGCGGTGCTGGCGCTGCTGCCGCAAACCGGCATGCAGATTTCGATGGCCGCCGCAACTCCGAAGCTCGAGTCGGTGAGCCCCGCGTCGGGGCTCAAGCGCATCGTGTCGCTGACGTCGCTGCTCGACCTCGTGAAGATGACGTTCAAGGCGGCGATCCTGATCGTCGTGATGTGGCAGACCATCAAGGACTCGCTGCCGGTCGTGGCGAGCGCGCTAGACCAGTCGATCCCGCAGCTCGTCGCGGTGCTGTGGTCGGTGCTGATGCACGTCGTGGCGGTGGCGTTCGGCGTGTTCGTCGTGATCGGCGCGGTCGACTACCGGCTGCAGAAATGGCTGTTCGTCCGCCGCAACCGCCAGTCGAAGGACGAGCAAAAGCGCGAGCACAAGGAAAGCGACGGCAACCCGGAGATGAAGGGCGAGCGCAAGCGGCTCGCACGCGAGCTGTCGCAGGAAGGGCCGCAGCGCGGCGTCGGCCGCGCGACCGTGGTGGTGGTGAATCCGGTCCACTACGCGGTGGCGCTGCGCTACGACCCGATCGAATTCCCGCTGCCGGTGGTGATCGCGCGCGGCGTCGACAGCGAGGCGCTGCTGCTGCGCCGCTACGCGACCGAACTCGGGGTGCCGATCGTCGCGAATCCGCCCGTCGCGCGCATGCTGCACAAGGTGCCGCCGAACCAGCCGATTCCCGAGGACCTGTTCGAGGTGGTGGCCGCGATCCTGCGCTGGGTCGACGGGCTCGCGCCGCGTCAGCCGGCGCGGGCGGGGGCGGCGCCGGCGGCGACGGCGCGGGCGGGCGGGGCTGCGGCTTCTGGTGCCGCGGCGGGCGCGTCGGGGTTGCTGCCGGCAGCCGGGTCAGCTTCGGCGACTTCGGCGACTTCGGCGACTTCGGCGACTTCGGCGACTTCGGCGACTTCGGCGACTTCGGCGACTTCGGCGACTTCGGCGACTTCGGCGACTTCGACCGCCTCGACCGCTTCGGCGGCTTCGACCGCCTCACCCGCCTCACCCGCTTCACCACCTTCACCACCTTCACCACCGTCGATGCCTTCAGCGGCATCGACACCCCCACCGCCCGCAACACCCCAAAAATCCGCCGCCCCGGCCCCTTCGGCCCTCACGGAGTAACCCGCCATGTCGACCCTGAAACTGAAAATGCCCGCGGCCGGCGAAGCCGGCATCGCGATCCTGCTGATCATGATCGTCTCGCTGATGATCCTGCCGCTGCCCACCGCCGCCATCGACGCGCTGCTCGCCGTGAACATCACGATCAGCGTCGTGCTGCTGATGGTCACGATGTACGTGAACCACATCGCGTCGCTGTCGGCGTTTCCGTCGGTGCTGCTGTTCACCACGCTGTACCGGCTGTCGCTCAACATCGCGTCCACCAAATCGATCCTGCTGCATGCCGACGCCGGCACCATCATCGAGAGCTTCGGCCAGCTGGTGGTCGGCGGGAACCTGGTGGTCGGGCTCGTGGTGTTCGTGATCATCTCGGTCGTGCAGTTCATCGTCATCGCGAAGGGCTCGGAGCGCGTGGCCGAGGTCGGCGCGCGCTTCACGCTCGACGCGATGCCCGGCAAGCAGATGAGCATCGACGCCGACCTGCGCGCGAACATCCTGACGCCCGACGAAGCGCGCACGAAGCGCGCGCGCCTCGCGGTCGAAAGCCAGCTGCACGGCGGCATGGACGGCGCGATGAAATTCGTGAAGGGCGACGCGATCGCCGGCCTGATGATCACGCTGATCAACATCGTCGGCGGCATCGCGGTCGGCGTCGCGTATCACGGGATGTCGGCGGGCGACGCGGCCAACCGCTTCTCGGTGCTGTCGATCGGCGACGCGATGGTGTCGCAGATTCCGTCGCTGCTGATCTCGGTGGCGGCCGGCGTGATGATCACGCGCGTCGACGAGGGCGGCGACTCGCATAGCTCGCTCGGCGAGGACATCGGCCGGCAGTTCACGAGCAATGCGCGCGCGCTCTACTTCGCCGCGCTGCTGCTGGTCGGCTTCGCGCTGGTGCCGGGCTTTCCGATGATGCTGTTCCTGCTGCTCGCGGCGATCCTCGCGTTCACCGGCTACCGGCTGCAGAAGAAGCAAGGCGCGCGCGCGGGCGGCGGCGGCAAGCCGGTCAGCGCGCTGCAGCGCGCCGGCGCGAAAGGCGATGCGCCGTCGATCCTCGCGCAGCCGCCGAAGTTCACCTGCCCGCTCGGCGTGCGGCTCGCGCCGGACGTGGCCGCGCGCCTCGCGGCCGACGCGCTCGACCGCGCGTTCGACACCCAGCGCGCCGCGTTGCAGGCCGAAGTCGGCCTGCCGTACCCCGGCATCATGATGTGGACCGACGCGACGCTGCCGGCGGACACCTACGAAGTCCTGATCTTCGACGTGCCGCACGGCCGCTCGACGCTGACCGAATCGGCGGCGGCGGCGGCGCCTGGCGAAGCGAGCCCGGAAGCGCTGATCGCACGCCGCACGGTCGCGCTGCTGCGCCAGCACGCGCATCTGTTCCTCGGCATCCAGGAAGCGCAGTGGATTCTCGACCAGCTCGGCGAGGACTATCCGGGCCTCGTCGCCGAAGTGCAGAAGGCGCTGCCGCTGCAGCGGATGGCCGACGTGCTGCGCCGCCTGCTCGAAGAGGGCCTGCCGATCCGCAATATCCGCAGCATCACCGAGAGCCTGATCGTCTGGGGTCCCAAGGAAAAGGACATGCTGATGCTGACCGAGTACATCCGCATCGACCTCGGCCGGATGGTCGCGCACCGCGCCACGGGCGGCGTGCGCGATCTGCCGGTGGTGGTGGTCGACGTGCAGGTCGAGCAGCACGTGCGCCAGTCGATCAAGCAGACGCCGACCGGCAACTTCCTCGCGCTGCCGCCCGAGGACATCAATCACCTGGTGAACCGGCTCGTCGAGGTCGTCGGCGAAACGCCGCGCGAGCCGCTGGCGATGGTCGCGTCGATGGACATTCGCCGCTACCTGAAACGGATGATCGAAGCGCGCCTGCCGTGGCTGCCGGTCTACTCGTATCAGGAGCTGGGCGCGCACGTCGATCTGCAGCCGGTCGGCCGGCTCGCGATGTAACGGGGCGCCGCGATGAGCCGGACCGATCTGCACCGGGTGCGGGTACACGTACCGAACGATGCGGCCGCAACCGCAAGCGCGTCGTCGTCGACGCCGCTCAACCGCCAGGCGGCGCTGTTCGAGCGCTACCGGCAACTGGCCGCGGCGGCCGCCGCCGATCAGCAGGCGGAAGCGCACGCGCACGACGACGAGGCCGACGAATCCGATCAGCAGGCCGCGCACGATGCCGACGGCGCCGACGCGCAGGCCGAAGCGCAGGCGATGCATGCGGCGCATGTGGCGCACGACTTCGCGCTGTATGGCGGCTTGCACGCGGGCCGCTACGGCGGCGGCGGCGCGGCGGCGGCGTTCGCGTCGTCGGCCGCGGTGACCGCGCTCGCCGAACAGCCCGACACCCCGCCACGCGGCGACCCGCAACCCGATGCCGACGAACGCGGCGGCCAGCAGGGCGACGGCGACGGGAGCAGTTCGGGCAACGGCTCGGGCGACGGCGCGGGCAACGGCGGCGACCACGGTGACGGCGGCCATGCGCCGCCTGCGGGCGCTGCGCGATCGATGCCGTCCGCGAGTGCGGCCTCGGCGGCCGCACTCGCCGCAGCGGCCGCAAGCACCACCGCAAGTGCCGCAGCAAGCACCGCAGCAAGCACCGCCGCAAGCACCGCCGCAAGCACCGCCGCAAGTGCCGCAGCAGCAAGCGCCACCGCCGCAAGTGCCGCCGCCAATGCGGCCACAACCGCCGCGGCGAATGCCACTGCAACCGCCACCGCCACCGCTCTCGCACGAGTCGAAGCGCTATCCGCCGTCACCCCGACCGGCGACGCCCCGGCGCACGTGCTCGACTATCTGGTCTCGCAAACGGCCGCCTTCTGCGCGAATCCGGCCGCGCTCGCACGCGGCGCCTGGCAGCTGTCGATGTCGCTCGATCCGCAGCAGCTCCCCGACTGCAATCTGCACCTGACGCTTTCGCATTTCGACCTGGCGCTTCGCTTCGAGACCGCGCATCCGCAATCGCGGCACTTAATCTCCGTTCATGCCGACACGCTGCGCGAACGGCTCGCCGGCCTGCTCACGCAGAGCGCGCCGAACCGCCCGCGCAACATCGAGATCACCGTTTCCTGATAACGACAATGGACCACGCCCGCACGCCATTCGACACCGCCCCGGCCGAAGCCGCGCAAGCGCAATTGCAGCCGCAGGCGCCATCGGCGGTGGCGCAGCCGCTCGACGCGGCGCGCCTGCCGGCGCTGGCCGCGCGGCTCGCGCGCTGGCAGCGTCTCGCACTCGACGCGCGCCTCTACACGCTGCTCGCGCACACGTGCGGCGTGAGCGACTGGAGCGTCGGCACCCGCGACCCGCTCGCCGGCCGCGACGTCGCCGTCGTGACGCTGCGCTGGGGCCTGCAGCAAGCCGAATTCGCAGTCGACGTCGCGCAGCACCCCGGGCTCGCGAGCCTGCTCGCCGCCGACTCCGACGCGCAGCCGGCGTTGCGCCGGGCAATCGGCGCGGTGCTGCTCGAACCGCTGACCGCCGCGCTCGCGCAACTCGGAATGGACGGCGTCGACCTCGTCGCGC
This sequence comes from Caldimonas sp., assembly GCA_035493195.1. GTDB lineage: Bacteria > Pseudomonadota > Gammaproteobacteria > Burkholderiales > Burkholderiaceae_C > Schlegelella_A. The sequence goes on along the minus strand of DATJIM010000440.1, from coordinate 586 downwards.
TCGCCCCGGCCGCCGCGCCGCGCGCGCAAGAACCGTGCTGCGCGCTCAGCTTCCGGCTCGGCGCGCGCCGCATCGACGTGGTGCTCGACAACCTCGACGCCGCATGGCTCGAAGCGCTCGAACGCCTCGTCGCGAACCAGTGTCTGCCGTTCGCGACGCACGTCAGCAGCATCGCGGTGCCGGGCCGCCTGTCGATCGGCGAGCGCTCCGTCAGCGTCGCGCTGCTCGATTCGCTGCGTCCCGGCGACGTGGTGCTCCGCTGTGTATCGAACGCCTTCGCCGCGCTCTATCGCGGCGAAGGCGAAACGGCGCGCCTGCCCGTCGCGTGGGGCCGCTACGGCACCCGGCAACTGCGCGCGCTCGCCGTCGCCGGCCCGCAATCGCTCACTCTCGAAGAGGACCCCGTGATGACTCACGACATGCAATTCAACGCCCCGCTGACCGATTCGATCGACACGCCGGTCGACATCAGCCACCTCGACCTGCCGCTCAAACTGGAGATCGACACGGTGTCGCTGCCGGTCGCGCAGCTTTCCGCGCTGCGCGCGGGCTACGTGCTGGAGCTGCCGACCGCGCTGCCCGACGC
>DATJIM010000439.1:0-5673 GCA_035493195.1 Caldimonas sp. | reverse complement strand
GGCTGCATCCCGTCGAAGGCGCTGCTGCAGTCGTCGGAGAACTTCGACCACGTCGGCCATGCGTTCGCCGAGCACGGCATCGGCGTCGCCGGCCTGACGATCGACGTCGCGAAGATGCTCGCGCGAAAGCGCGCGGTCGTGAAGCAGAACAACGACGGCATCCTCTACCTCTTCAAGAAGAACAAGGTCACGTTCTTCCACGGCCGCGGCTCGTTCGCGGGACGCGGCGAAGGCGGAACGTGGCAAGTCGCGGTGGCGGCCGCCAAGCCGGAGACGCTCAGCGCGAAGCATGTGATCGTGGCGACCGGCTCGAACGCACGCGCGCTGCCCGGGGCTCCTTTCGACGAGCAGACGATCCTCTCGAACGACGGCGCGCTCGCGATCGGCGCCGTGCCGAAGACGCTCGGCATCGTCGGCGCCGGCGTGATCGGCCTCGAGATGGGGTCGGTGTGGCGCCGCCTCGGCGCCGACGTGACGATCCTCGAGGCGCTGCCCGACTTTCTCGGCGCGGCCGACGCCCAGGTCGCCGCCGAAGCGAAGAAGGCGTTCACCAAGCAAGGGCTGAAGATCGTTCTCGGCGTCAAGATCGACAAGGTCGAGCACGGCGCCGGCGGCGTCCGCGTCTCGTATGCCGATTCGGCCGGCGAGGCGCAGACGCTCGCGTGCGACGCGCTGATCGTCTCGATCGGTCGCGTTCCCAATACCGACGGCCTGAACGCGCAGGCGGTCGGCCTCGCGCTCGACGAGCGCGGCTTCGTCCGCGTCGACGACGACTGCCGCACCAATCTCGAGAACGTCTGGGCGGTCGGCGACGTCGTCCGCGGGCCGATGCTCGCGCACAAAGGCGAGGAAGAGGGCGTCGCGGTCGCCGAGCGGATCGCCGGCCAGAAGCCGCACGTCGACTTCAACACGGTGCCATGGGTGATCTACACGAGCCCGGAGATCGCGTGGGTCGGCCAGACCGAGCAGCAGCTCAAGGCCGCGGGCCGCGACGTGCGCACCGGATCGTTCCCGTTCATCGCCAACGGACGTGCCCGCGCGCTCGGCGACACCACGGGCTTCGTCAAGGTGATCGCCGACGCGAAGTCCGACGAGATCCTCGGCGTCCACGCGATCGGGCCGTTGGTTTCGGAGCTGATCGCCGAAGCCGTCGTCGCGATGGAGTTCAAGGCGTCGGCCGAGGACATCGGGCGGATCTGCCACGCCCATCCGAGCCTCTCCGAGGCGACCAAGGAAGCGGCGCTCGCGGTCGACAAGCGGGCGCTGAACTTCTAGCGCCGCCGGCCGAAGTCGACGGTGGGGGTCCGCCAGCTCTACGAGCAGACGCTCGCCGAACGCGGCTACCAGAGCGACCTCGCGCAGCTGCACGCGCTCGACTCGCTCGAGCGTTGCGAGCGCGAATGGGAAGACTACAAGGCGCGCCGCTCGAATGCGCTCACCAAGCTGATCGCTCGGCCGCCGATCCCGCGCGGCGTCTACCTCTGGGGCGGTGTCGGCCGCGGCAAGAGCTTCCTGATGGACTGCTTCTTCACTGCGCTCCCACTGCAGCGAAAGACTCGACTCCACTTCCACGAGTTCATGCGCGAGGTGCACCGCGAGCTCGCCGAGATGCAAGGGACGGCCGATCCGCTGCAGCACCTCGGCGCGAACATCGCCCGCCGCTTCCGGCTGATCTGCCTCGACGAGTTCCACGTCGCCGACATCACCGACGCGATGATCCTGCACCGCCTGCTCGAGTCGCTGTTCGCGAACCGGGTGAGCATCGTGACGACGTCGAACTTCCCGCCCGATGGCCTGTACCCGAACGGGCTGCACCGCGAGAGGATGCTGCCGGCGATCGAGCTGCTCAAGGAACAACTCGAGGTCGTCGGCGTCGACGGCGCGACCGATTACCGTCAGGCGACGCTGCAGGCGGTCGAGCTGTACCACACGCCGCTCGGGCCGGAAGCCGACACGGCGATGAACGAGGCGTTCGAGCGCCTGGCCGAGGCCAAGGACGAGAGCCCGATCCTGAAGATCGAGCACCGCGAGATCCGGGCGCGCCGGCGGGCCGGCGGCGTCGTCTGGTTCGACTTCCGCGAGCTCTGCGGCGGACCGCGATCGCAGAACGACTACCTCGAGATCGCGACCCAGTTCCACACGCTGCTGCTCTCCGGCGTGCCACAGATGTCGCCGCGGCTCGCGTCGGAGTCACGCCGCTTCACCTGGCTGATCGACGTCCTCTACGACCGCCGCGTCAAGCTGATCATGTCGGCTGCGGTCGAGCCGGAGGCGTTGTATACCGAAGGGCCGCTGGTCCACGAGTTCCCGCGCACCGTCTCGCGCCTGCGCGAGATGCGCTCCGCCGGTTTCCTCGCCGAGGCGCGGCGAAACGTCGACACGTCGCTGACATGAAGATCGTTCCGAGCCACGTCTGCGCGCTGGCCGCGCTCGCCATCGCGGCGTCAGCCTCCGTGTCGGTGCTCGCCGCCGACGGCGGCGAGCGCGCTCGCATCGCCAGCGAGCGCGCCGAGGTCGAGAAGCGCTATGCCGATCGCGAGCGCGAATGCCGCGAGCGCTTCGTCGTCACCTCGTGCGTCGACGACGCCAAGCGCGACCGCCGCAAGAGCCTCGACGCGCTCCGCGCCCGCGAGCTGAAGCTCGACGAGGAAACCCGGCGTGCGCGCACCGAGGCGCGCCGCGCCGAGCTCGCGGCCAAGGCGGCCGAGGACGCACGCCGCGACCAGGCACGTGCGGCGTCCGCGCCGGCCCGCTCCGGCAAGCCGTTCGAAACCCACCCTCCGGCGAGCGGCGCCGCGCGATCTGAGCACGAGGCGCGCGATCGGCCGCTCACCGCTGCCGATCGGCTCGGCATCCACCCGACCGTGCGCGGCAGCGAGGCCGAGCGACGCGAGCGCGAGGCGGCCAGCCGGGCGAGCTACGAGGCGCGGCAGCGCGAGGCGGCCGAGCATCGTCGCGAGGTCGAAGACCGGAACGTCAAGCGGCTGCAGGACCATCCGGCGTCGCCGTCGCTGCCGACGCCAGCGGCGTCGGCCCCGCGTTGACGCGGGCTCAGGCTCGCGTCAGGTCAGCTGCTCGACCCGGACGAGCGCCAGCGACAGGTTGTCGCCCGATCCGCGCGCCCGCTGACGCGCCTTGCCGACGAGCATCTCGGTCGCCTCGCGCGGCGGCAGCGCATGGACGATCGCGCCGAGCTCGCGCGGGGTGAAGTAGTGCCAGAGGCCGTCGCTGCACGACAGCACGCTGTCGCCGATCTCGAGCCGGTCGATGTGCTTCTGCGACAGCGGCGGGTCCTGGAACGTGCCGAGGCAGCCCGTGAGCAGGTTCGACTGCGGATGGCTGTTCGCTTCTTCCTCGGTGATCTGGCGCTCATCGACGAGGCGCTGGACGTACGAGTGGTCGATCGAGCGGCTCACCATCTCGGCCTGGCGGAAGTGGTAGATCCGCGAGTCGCCGGCGTGGACGTACTCGCATTCGCGCGTCGGGCTGATCAGGAACGCGGCGATCGTGCTGTGCGGCTCCTCTTCGGACGTGATCGCCGTCAGCTTGATCATCAGGTGCGCCTCGAGGACGAGCTGCTTGAGCGCCTCGGCGGGGTCATCGCGCGTCGGCGAATAGCGCTCGAAGAGCTGCTGCGCCGTCAGGATCACCTGGTCGGCGGCCTTGCGGCCGCCGCTCTTGCCGCCCATGCCGTCGGCGAGCACGCCCATGAGGCAGCCGGGGACGCGAGCGTGTGGGAGGATCTGGACCTGGTCCTGCTGGTATGCGCGGTCGCCGCGGTGGATGCCGGTCGTCGCGGACAGCCGGTAACCGAGGCTCGAAGTACTCATGGCCAAAAACTATAATCGGTTTGATACTGCGCCAAGGGTCCAAAACCGCGAACTAGTCGCGAGTCGGAGCTGTCCATGGACGACGATTTGCATTCCCTGCCGCGCCTGCTGATCGAGCTCCGCATGGAGCACGCAGATCTCGACGATCTGATCGATCGAGCATTGCTGGACGCGACCACCGACGACCTCACCTTGCGACGGTTGAAGAAGCGACGACTGATCCTGCGCGACAAGATCACCCGCATCGAATCGGAGCTCGAGCCGCTGCGTCCTGCATGACGCCGTCGGCGGCTGCGCAGCAACCGTCGTCGTCGTTGCAGGAGGCGGTCGGACACGCGCTCGGCAGCACCGGCGCGCTCGCCGCTGCCGACCCGAACCACGCCGAGCGCGCCGTGCAGCGCGACATGGCGCTCGCCGTCGCGAGCGCAATCGAGGAGCGCAGCGCGCTCGTCGTCGAGGCCGGCACCGGCGTCGGCAAGACCTTCGCGTATCTCGTCCCGGCACTGCTGAGCGGCGTGCGCACGCTGCTCAGCACCGCGACCAAGACGCTGCAGGACCAGCTCTTCGTCCGCGACCTGCCGCGCTTGCGCAACGCGCTCGAGCTGCCGGTGTCGGTCGCGCTGCTGAAAGGGCGGTCGAGCTATCTCTGCCTGCATCGGCTCGCGCAAGCGCGTCACGACGCGCAGCTGCCCGATCGGAGCGCCGTGCGCGCGCTCGCCAAGGTCGAGGCGTGGGCGCAGTCGACGGCGAGCGGCGATCTCGCCGAGCTGCCGGGGCTCGACGAGCGCAGCAGCATCGTTCCCCTGGTGACATCGTCGCGCGAGAACTGCCTCGGCACCGAGTGCCCCGAGCATCGCCGCTGCCACGTCATCAAGGCGCGCCGCGAAGCGATGCTCGCCGACGTCGTCGTCGTCAACCATCACCTGTTCTTCGCCGACATGGCGTTGCGCGACAGCGGCGTCGCCGAGTTGCTGCCGAGCGTCGAGGTCGCGATCTTCGACGAGGCCCACCAGCTTGCCGAGGCAGGCGTGCAGTTCCTGGGCACCACGCTCGGATCGGCGCAGCTGATCGACTTCGCGCGAGACATGCTCGCCGCCGGTCTGCAGCAGGCGCGCGGGCTTCAGGACTGGCCCGAGCTCGCCGCCGCGTGCGACCACGCCGCGCGCGAGCTGCGCATCGCGGCGCACGGCGACGTCCGCGACGTGCGCAGCAGCGTCAAGCTGCGCTGGGCCGAGCGCCGCGGCGCAGCGGCCTTCGTCGCCGCGCTCGAACGGACCGCGACGGTGTGCAGCGCGGCCGCGGCAGCGCTCGCGACGGTGAGCGAGCTCGCGCCCGACTTCGCCCGGCTGCACGAGCGAGCGCTTCGCCTCACCGAGCTCGCCGCACGCTTCGGCGAGCGCCCGGCGCCGGGGCAGATCCGCTGGATCGATCTCCTCGCGCACCAGGTCCGCCTGGTCGAGTCGCCGCTCGACATCCGCGAAGCGCTCGGCGAGCAGATGTCGAGAAGCGCGAAGGCGTGGATCTTCACCTCGGCGACGCTCGGCGACGACGAGCGCCTGACGTGGTTCACCGAGCCGGCCGGGCTCGACGAGGCGCGCATCGTCCGCCTCGGCAGCCCGTTCGACTACCGCAGCAACGCCCGCGTCTTCGTGCCGCGCGCGTTCCCGAAGCCGAGCGATCCTGGTCACGCCGCCGCGGTCGGCCGCATCGCAGCGCGCTGCGCGAGCGCGCTCGGTGGCCGCACATTCGTGCTGACGACGACGCTGCGCTCGCTGCAGACGGTCGGTGCGCAGCTGCGCTCGTCGTTCGCCGATGCCGGCGACGCGATCGAGATCCTCGTGCA